>JAATGG010000152.1 GCA_015654835.1 Terriglobales bacterium | reverse complement strand
AGGCGAGCAGCAAACCAGTACGCATATGCGCATGAATTACATCAGGACGAAACTCACGAATCTGACGTCTGAATGAACGCAACGCGCGCGCGATCTTAATCAGCCGCCGCGACTGATCAAGCGTAAAATGCTGGACGCCCATTCGTAAGAGCAACCCTTCGAAGCCTCCCCCAGCAGAGGCCATCGCGACAGTATGCCCCTGACGAACCTGCTCGATTGCAAGGTCCGTAGCTGCATTCACAATTCCATTTCCCTGGTCTGTCACGTCGTTCAGAATATGCAGAATTCTCATCAATATCCTTTCCTATGCGGCAGCGTAGCGGGTCGTATCCGGCTCTTCGGGTGCAGACGCAATCGCTAGCTGCTCAGCCATATCTTTTTGAGCGAGTGTCAGCGATGCGAAGGTCCAGACCATGAAGCCCAACACTCCGAGCATGACGCTATTTAGCAGGCACTGCGTTGCGAAGCCAATCAGAATCGCCTTGGATGAAAGGGCAAACGGGTCCTTGCCGGAGCCAATCAATTGAAATGCAAGTGCTCCTAGTCCCACCGCATAAATCAATGTACCGATCCACCCCAAGGAATAAAGGAATTCTAGTATCGTGCTGTCATGAGGACCGATCATGTCGTCGTCCCCTTCTGTGCCATGCTCGGTATCGGTGCTACCTATCCCCTCGCCAAATGGCTCCTGCGCAATCCCCCGTAGCGCCTCTTGATGACCCTCAATACGCGCGGCATAGCTTACATCATGGCTCGGATCGGAAAACGTTTGGATACGTTGGGAGACGAGGTCATTGACCACAGGGATCTGAGAAAAAGCGACAAGAAAAACCACGCACGATCCTATCGCGACAACGAGACGTATCCGCTGGCGCATCTCCGCCTGCGTTATCAGGTAGATGACTCCCGCGACGAGACTCAGCCACGATGCGCGGCTCATGGTCAGGATCAAGGCAATCAACCCGCACGCGGCTGCAGGTACCCATAACTTCCCTTTCACATTGAGCAATAGCAGGAGCAATCCGCACGCGGTCACTGCGGCAAAGATTGCAGGGGCATTCATTGTGCTGAAGATACGGACCTGTGTCGCTTCCGGTTTTCCAAAGGAGTTCATTTGAACATTGAGCATCCACATGCGGTCCCACTCTGGAAGCGCAAAATATTGATAGATGCCGTATGCTCCCATGAGTAACATGCCGGCCAGAAACGAGCGGTCAATGACTCTTCGGAACTCAGCATAGAGATCCCGGTTAAGATACAAGAACAATCCAAAGATTACCGGCACGATCCAATTCAGCAGGGCCTGCAGCACGTTGAACAAAGGAAACCGGGCGAACCCGATAATCGCGCCATATGCGATGCCCACCAAGGCACACACGTAGGGGCGCAACCGTGGCTCTCCCAATCGCTGCAGTGAACCCAAAAGTGCGAGGCCAGAAATACCCGCCACCAAGTAGGGCGCGACGAGCACAGCGCTGGTTGGCCGCCAGCCGCTTTGAAAATCCGCCATGCGTCGAACAAAGGGTGAGAGAAACCACAGCCAGCATACGAAGCCGACATAGAGAGGCTTCGAGCGCCAATAAAGTAAGCCGCCCACCGCGACGCTGAGAAGAGGGAAGGCAATTCTCAGCAGGCCTGCTTGATTTCCCAAGATGCACAGAGCCGGAACGATGACCATCACCGATAGAGCGCCGTAGATCTGCGCACGATAGGCATGCACGGGCGTATTTCGCATTGAGGACGACGGTCCGTAGGCGTGAACGGCTGTGCTCATGCAGCACGCTCCCCTAGCATACTCAATGCGGTATGCACCAACGTATCCACATCTTCGTACCCAGGTAAGAGATGGGGCGGTTTCAACTTCAAGAAAATCCGGAACCCGGCCCATATGAAGAGAAACCTAGCGGTGGTCGAGACCAACAGCGAAATTGCCGCTCCGTATATTCCATAGCGAGGAATCAGCCATAGCATCAGCGGAATGCTCAAGGATAAGCCGACAGCCTGTAAGATGGTCACGACGCCTGGACGCCCTAACGCCATAAATGCCTGCGCCAGCACGAAGGTGGCGCCTGAGAGTACGACTTCGAGAACAAGGATGCGCAATGCTCCAGCGGCGGCCACATACTCGGTCCCATACAGAATGCGTAACAACGTTGGTCCAACAAGGCAGACAAATGCCCCACAGAGTGCGGTAACAAGCCCGCTGAGGCGCGCTGATTTTCCGGTCAGTTCGATAACGCCTTCCGGCGAACGCCCTGCCGCCTTCGGGAATAACACCATTACTACTGAATTTTGAAATAGATTCAGCATTCGCGAGAGGCTTAGCACCACGACGTAGGACCCCATTGCACCTGGGCTTAGCAGACTAATAACGAGCACCTGATCGACCTGCAAAGCCAACGTTCCGAGTAGATCGATTCCATAAGATCGAAACCCATAACTAAGGATCAACTTGACTATGGAGGGGTGATAGGAGAAGCCCTTAAAACCTGCGCGGCTCACGCGCATCATCATGAACCAAAACGTAGGCAGCGACGCCACAATGTAAGCCATCGCGGCGGTATAAGGATTCATTTGGTGGACGCTAACAAACGCCAATAGAGCGATAAGCGTTGCGAAAGGCGTCATGGTTTGGATCAGGTTAGAGGCGTTGAACTCGTCGGAGGCTTCAAGGACGGCGCGGCCCGCCAGCGTCACGGAGCAGATGGGAACCGTGATTAAGAACCACTCTGCCGCACGGATGACCGACGGCGAATATTGACGTAACCACCATGGCAGGACAAAGGCTGTCATCACTGCAGCTACAACGCCCAAAATTGCAGCCATTATAAAGCCATTTGCGATAAGCTGCTCTCGTTCTTCGCGACGGTGCCGGAGATGATAGATGATTGAACTGGGCACTCCGAGCGTTGTAGCGCTCGCCACGAAAAGCGGCCACAGGATCATAGCCGCAAGTTCTCCGCGCCCGGCAGGCCGCAACATTCTAGCCGTTAAGATACCCGTTCCCGCTTGAAGCCCGAGGATCACGAACTTACTGAGAATAGAATGCACGACCGCCCGAGAGCCGTGGCGAATGCGTGGCGCCTCAGTCGGCGATGGTGCAATTACTTCTGCTGAGGCGGGCGTCATGAGGCCAATCTCCGCTCAGCGGTTTCATCGGCATTGGAAACCGCCGGCGACACCTTGCTGAGGAAACTCAGCAGACGCTCCTGAAAAACAGATATGTCATACCGTTGAGCATGCTGTCGTATCGCATGTGTCCGCCATGCATGGCTCTCACATTTTTCCAGCGCTTGAATAAGAGAGTCTACCGTTTGCTCCTTGAAGAGCACCCCATTCAAACCTTCGATCGTTGTCTCGGTTGCGCCCCCTGCCTCATAAGCTACAACAGGCCTTCCCGCGGCATTGATCTCCAGCGGCGCCATGCCGAAATCCTCTTCACCAGGGAAGATCAGAGCCTGGCAGCGACTTGCATACCGATTCACGACTTCATCGGGCTGGCGGCCCAGGAACGTCACTGTCGAGCCCGCCATTGCCTGCAGACGTGTTCGATCCGGTCCGTCGCCTATCACCACAAGCCGGCGGTTTGTCCGCGTGCATGCTTCAACTGCAAGATCGATCCGCTTATACGACACGAGCCTGGAAAGGATCAGGTAATAATCTTCCGTTTCGCTACTCACCTTGAAGCGAGACGTCACAATGGGTGGCTCGATTACTTCGGCGTCCACGCCAAATGCCATTTTTAGCCTCTCGGCGACGATATAAGAATTTGCTATGTAATAGTCGGGACGTGTCGCTGCCTGCTTCTCCCATCTCTTCAGACCGCCGACTAACAGTTGCAAAGCTCGTTTGCTGGCTCCGCCAAACTTTTCTCTGCCCACGTAATCGTTAAATCTCCAGACCCAGCGCATCGGATTATGGCAGTAGCATACGTGTACGGCATTCTTGCCGCGTTTCACGCCTTTCGCATATCCACAGCAACTGCTGACGATCAGGTCGTAGTCCTCAAGCCGCGCCGATTCCACAGCAAACGGATAAAGCAGGAAATAATGGCGATATAATTTCGACTTTGCTGGTAAGAATTGCATCCATGTCGTCCGCGGATCGCGGTCGCGAAGATACTGCGACAGACGCTCCGGCACTGCGAGTGTTGTGTGGAGATCTGCCTCTGGCAGTGCACGATGGATTGCTTCTGTAACACGTTCCGCGCCGCCCATTTGAGCGAGATAATCCTGGAAAAGAGCGATCTTGGACATAGAAATCTCCTTGGTCACTACATTTGAACGGCACGTTCTGCGTGCGCGTTCTGTTTGTTATCTCGCTGTGCCATAAGTTGCACATACAAGGCGTTCAACCTAAACTGAAATTTCTCCAGAGAAAACCGCGGACATGTTACCTCACGGGCTTGCTGAGTCACAGACTCCAACATGGCCTTATTTCGAGATAGCTCCAATATCTTTGCTGCCAAACCACCGATGTCTTCTCGTGCAACCAGCCACCCATTTTCACCGTCTGTTACGATCTCGGGGATGCCCCCCACTCGCGTGGCAAGCACAGGCGCTCCGCTTGACATGGCTTCAACCAAGACCAAACCAAAAGGTTCTTCCTGCGAATTGAGTACAACCAAGTCGGCCGATTGAAACACCGCGGCAATATCTCGGCGTTCTCCGGTAAAATGGACACGACATCCTAACCCTTCCAGTTCTGTAATTCTCATCAATGTGTCTTTGTATTTGGTTTCATGTGCAAATACAGTTTTGCCGACAATTGCAAGATGGATTTCCGGGGCAGCTTCTTGTATTTTCATGAAAGCTTCGAGCAACTCCCGCAGCCCTTTGCGTGCGCAGATTTGCCCAACAGCACAGATGAGAAAGCTATCTTTACTTAGCCCCAATTCCCGCTTGAGCAGCGAGTTTACACTTTTTCGCATTGGGAAACGGCTTAGATCTGTTCCGTTGTGTATCACTGAAATCCTATCGTGAAATGGCAGTTGCCCACGGAACGCCTCGGCCGTGGCTTGCGATACAGCGATAATCTTCGTTCGACGGAAGATATAGGCCAGAAAGCGGATCATGTCACTGAGTGGATGTTTTGGCAGGATATCGTGCACATGCCAAACCACGGTCTTCCCTGTACCCACCGTTGCGATTGTCGTCGCGATTCCTGCGCGCACGGTGTTGGCGTGTACTAGGTCCGGGTCAACGCGCTTAATCTCCCGACGTAACCGCATCACCGCAGAAGCTACAGAGGAGGCATATCGCAAGAGCCGATCGGGACGCAGGGTAAATCTCGCCTGCATCTCGGGTATTGACGCTGTTTCAACGCCTTCTGCTCTGACCATCTGCTGCAGTTCACCCTCTTCTGGACAGAGCACCAATACGTCGTATTGCGAGCGGCTAAGTCCACGCAACATATTGACGAATACCGCTTCAGCTCCACTTACTTTACCGGTGTGGTTGGTGTATACGACTCGCGTCTTGTGAAAACTCATCACCCTGTCCTTCTTTTTGGGTTTCCCCGGTTGGTCGAAATAACTCATCTGGCCAGTGCCTTCCTCTTACCTGCCAAGAGAAGCACCAGCATCGGTTAGGCCAAAGCTTCTCGCGGCCAAGACGAGGCACACCCGGTCGGCTGCAGTTGCAGAATTCCTTTGCTGTTACGGTATGGTCGATGAGGGCGAAAAATAGACTCCAAGGTTGGAAGCTTTCATAAACCGAGAAAAGTGCTCCATTTTATTGCGAGTCACCAACAACATATCTCCCGGCTGCAATTCTGTATCTCTCTCCAAGTCCCTTGTCTTGTGAACATTATGAAGATCGAGTTGACGGACTTCTGCCATTTCCCCATTGACTCGACGGAATAGAATCACCTTTGTATCGCGGGCTGAATCTTTAAACCCGCCTGCCAGCATCACAGCCTGAAGCGCTGTCATGTCTTCGCGCATATCCATCTGGCCAGGCTTCGTGACTTCCCCAGCAACAACGATATATGGACGCTGAAAGTCCTTCAGTGTGAGGGTAAGATCCGGTTTATTCAACCTGTCCGAGGCGCGATTGACGACTTGGTCGTGAACCTCTTCCAAAGTCGATCCAGCTACTTTGATATCTCCGACGATTGCCAAAGAGACATAGCCGTCGGGTTGAATCGTTACGGTCTGATTGAATTCCGGGGTATAGCGATATTCCAGGGTGATAACATCGCCAGCATGAAGGATGTAGCGTGCTCTATGATGCAGTTGATCGTCTGCACGAGAAATCAATGAAATTGCGAGCGACATAACGATAGCTAATGCCACGATAAATTTGCGAATCATTGTCGTCTCCTTATGCGGGTGCGGGCATCGTCAACTGGAAGATACCGATCGTCTATTACTGCCAGGCAACACCGCGGATTACGTAGGTATCGTCACTTATCTCCAAGCCAGGACGGCTTTAGTGAGAGCTAAACAATCGACCAGCTAAAGTCGCTTGTACAGCCATTCTGGAACGGGATAGGTTCTCTTATTCAACACATGTCCCAGGAAGGTACCTTGAGCAGCTTCGATCTTCCGTTCAGCTTGCTGTACCTGCTCGTTACGGGTTCGATCTGCCTCCACGACGAAGATCACGCCGTCGACAAATGGCGCAACACTTAATACATCTCCGGACTCGCGCAACGATGGACAGTCGATTAATGTATAGCTGTATTCCCGCCGGAGAAGATTGATGCAATCGCGGCGATAGCGCCAGCTACCTTCCCACTGACCGCCGCCCGCCGGAAGTAGGGAAGAGCCATTGATGGGCCCCATCTCGCAGGCATTGCGTGCCGGTCGCAGTGCGGACCTCGTAAGAGACTGATGAAAGCTCTCCGCTGTCGGTTCATAGAAGCGGCCTAGAAATCTCGCGTGAACCTGGGCAACCGAGTTAGTTTCACACTTGGCAAGTTCGCGCACTAAAGCCCGCGTGACATAGGAGACGCCCTCACGAGGATTTGTCGATGTGAGTGCAACTACCATGCCAGCCGAATCACGCTGACTGGGACGTTGAAAAACCGTATACAGAAGCGTGTGATAAATCGATTCCTGGATACTGGGCATGTGCACTGGTGGCGCTACCCGTTCGGCTGATCGATATGAATTATTCATGACGCTTTGGTCTCCTTCGCAAAGACGCTGCGCAATTCCTGTTCTTCATTTGCCTCCGGCGCCAAGATGATCGACAGTCGCGCTGAATCCACGGAGCGCTCTTCTGGACCATGAAAAGCATTCAGATCGAGCGGCACGGTCGCCAGCAGCGGATATCGAGAGAGCTTCGCCAATTCACGCGGCGTTGCAATGGTAGCCCGGCCCGTCTCCGCAAAGAACACCATGAAGCTGGCCAGAAAGACCGCAGTAAATGTTCCGAATATCAGGTTGGTCACCGGCTTCGGCCGGAACGGCGTGATGGCAAACGTGGGAGACTGTGCGACGGCAACGTCGAGAAGCTTGCTCTCATCCATTGCATCCGCTATTTGGGCTTCGTCCCGCTTTTGCGTATAGAGCTGATAGTTATTCTCCAGGTCAGTAACCCGTTGACGAAGAGTCGTGAAGGAGACAGTCGCCCTTTCCACACCAGATAGCTCGCTCTGCAGTTGATCGATTTGGCGGATAAGTTCATCGTGGCGCCCCTGCAGCGCTTTGCGCTCCGACTGATTCTGCACGATCGAGCCAGTGACCTGTTGCCAGACCGGGTTCACGTCAGAGGAGTGCTCCTCGGATCGCATCTTCTGCGCGTTCTTCAAGGCCGCATTAGTATTAACGATTTGCTGATCGACTTCTTGAACAAGGCGATCACTCGGATTGAACTGAGTCAAGAGCGTGGTTCTCTTGTTTTGCAATTCTGCCAACAAGGTATTAAGACGCTCCACAGAGTAGTCGTTGGGGATGGTGCGCTGCACCGTTTCCTGTCTGGGAGAAACACCCTTCAGTTGATGCACCTGCTCACCGAGGCGCTGAGACACTTCACTAATCTGTGCATCGGTACTGCGCAACTCATTTTGCGCCTGAGCCAGATCGCGGTCGAGGCTCTGCTCTCTATCGGAAAGCGAAACGAGACGCTGTTTCTGCTGATAGTCAGACAGCTGCTGGAGGGCAACATCGAGGTCCTTCTTATAGCGATCCGCCTCGGACGTGAAAAATTTTGCTGTACCGGGAGGATGTCCAATTTCCTGCTGTTTTGCCAAGAAGGCACTTAATAGACGACCGAGCGTTTCAGATGCGGTCCGCGGATCGGATGCGGTATAAGCCACATGAATGACATTGGACTTGCGCACAAGATCCACAGAAAGGTGCTTGTTGAATTTCTCCACTGCTTGGTCATGAGCCTTGAGTTGCTGCGCACTCATTGAAGATATAGGCCTGCCCTTCCATTGTGGATCGACAACAACATCGGCAAGGCTGCGGCTGCGCAGCACTTCTATTTCAGAATTGATTTGTTCTTCGGTAATCTGGCTTTCCATCGGAGCATTGGTCGTTTTCTGCGGAGTAACCTGATAACTTCCGCGCGCATTCTGGACAAGGATGCTCATCTCCGATCGGTACTGCTTAGGGGTAAGCAGCGTATAGAGAAGAGTAGTCAAGATGACTCCCACCACGCCCATGAGCCATAGGCGCCGATGACGAAATGCGCCTTCAACAAATGGCTTGAGGGCACTGTTTTCTTGTGTTACGTTGTCCGGTAGAGTTTGCATATGATACGAGTCGCTCCTTGGCACATGAGACTTGCCTGGTGACGGTCTAGACGACCATGCGGTGATACTTGGCCACGGACTGCTGGGCGCGCGTGCAGGGTGTTAGGTGCGGCTGCTTCCCGCTCTCCGGGTGCGCTCCTTATAAGGAATAGCGCAGTTGTATAACGACCCGCATCGGAGAGTTCTAGCAATTCGACTGGCATCGTTGGTTCATCACGATTGGCATATTTCTGCTATCGCCCCTCCTCGATAAAATGCATCCCGGACGCATAGGATCAGGCTAGAGAGTTCCGCACAGTGCTCGGACAACCTATTTCTACTGACCAGCATCGGTCATGCGCTGCCTCACTGATCAACGTCACACCTTGCGGAACAAGCGGTCAGTTACTCGAAGTAGAAGCAATTGCGAATTCGATGTCGTGCATGACACCTACGACGCGAACCGCGTCGGTATGCCGAGAGCCAAATATCGATCAGGACGACTGCGGGCAACAAACAGTTCCAGTTGCCGCTTCAACTTAGAGGGTCGCCTTTGACAAGAGAGGCTGCACTGCGCTGGAGGCAAGCACCTCTTTGGAAGAACAATTGCCTGATCCAGCCAGTCTCTTCTATAGTGATCCTACTTTTATGATCAAACCTCGGAACGGTTTCAATCTGATCCTCGCGATCGCGCTGGCGGGCCCAACTCTGATTATTGCGCAGCAAAACGCGAGCGGCTCGCACGGCATCTTTACAGGCTCCAACGACCTGGGCGTCACCCTCAAGGGTTCTACCGTTTTCGACCCGGTAAGTGGCAGCTACCAAGTGACCGGCGGCGGTGCGGATATGTGGGGCGGCGCGGATGCACTCCATCTGAGTTGGGTTCAGTTCGCCGGAGATGCCACCTTGACGGCCGATGTGCATTTCCCCGCAGGCGCCATTCCTATGGAGAAGGCTGTCCTGATCTTTCGCGAGAACCTTGACCCTGCATCAGCCTACGCGGACGTTGCCATTCACGGCGACGGGCACATCACGCTGCAGTACAGGACTATTCCGGGTGGCAAGACAGAAGACCAGACGGCCGCTGAACATGGTTCACGGTGGCTTCGCATCGAACGCCATGGCGACCAGTTCACAGCTTATAGCGGCCCTGCCGATGGAAAGCTGGTTGCTTTCGCATCTACCACCGTAGTCATGAAGGGACCCGTTTACGTGGGCATCGGCGTGTGCGCGCACAACGCAGATGCGTTGGCTACGGCCACTTTCTCGCATGTCACCGTCGAGCAGACACGACCGAAAGCAGCAGAAAAATAAGAGGTGGAATAAGACCAGGCATCCCGGTCCCGAATACTCAGGTTACTGAGCCACAGCGACCGGCACACGCTTGACGATTCCTTCGCCAATTGCTCCTTGATGGTGCAGCTTCCGATTCAACCACACGATCATCTGAGCTTCCCAATCGGGGTCGTTGGGAAGCTTATACCAAGAGTTCGTGCCATGAGATCCGCCGGGGATGCGAATGACCTTGCACTCCACGCCTTCCTTATTCAACGCAGCTTGCAGGTTTGTCGCTTCGGCAAACGGGATGTATTCGTCCTTGTCGCCAAGAATCTCAAGAAAGGGCGGCGCCTGCTTGCTGACATAGGTGATCGGAGAAGCTTCCTTCAAGGCTTCCCGCTCGCCCTTCTGCTGAATCAGCGGATCAAGCAATGCATGTGT
>JAATGG010000109.1 GCA_015654835.1 Terriglobales bacterium | reverse complement strand
TGGCGGCACTGTTCAAGCGTGGTGTTTCCCAGCGCGAAATCGCGCGCCAATGCGGGCTGAATCGCACTACAGTGCGTCGGTTCATTCGCGCGCAGGAGTTTCCGGAGCGCAAGCCGCGTCACTACACCTCTATACTCGATCATGCTAGTCGAAACTTGCACCTCAATTTGCCAATCGCTTGCATTTTCGTGTTATTCGGAATGTTTAATTCATTGAAAACACATGCGCGGAACTTGCAAGATAAATGTCTCCGCACAAGCCGGGTCATCTCTGCTCCTTTTTCTTGCTTGGTGCCGAATGATAATGATACAAATTTCCGCTTTTTCCTGGCCCTGCATAATGGAGCAATGTACTGAAAGCAGAAGATCATCTCGTCTCCGTAAATGCCCCGTGCCTAGAGCCTATTCACTATGCTTGTAGAGTTCCGAATCGAAGTCGGAACCAAGCTTGCGCGTTATCTGAAGAGATTTGGGGCAACAGTTCCATGATGGCTTTATCGAGGGCTTCTTTGGTGCGAGCTTTTCCGGAACGGAGCAGCTGTTTGAGTTTGGACCAAGCCTTTTCGATGGGATTCAAGTCGGGCGAATGAGGTGGCAGGTAGAGTAACTTAGCTCCGGCAGCCTCTATCCTTTCGCGTACGCCGGCCACCTTATGGGAACTGAGATTGTCCATCGCAACCACGTCGCCAGCTTGCAATTGTGGACATAAAACACGATCCAGATATGCGAGGAAGATCTCCCGGTCTGTGGCCGCTTCGATGGTCATCGTGGCGATCATGCCTCGTGTGCTGATGGCGCCCAAGATGGTGAGGATCTTCCATCTTCCGTCCGGCGTAGTTTCATGAATGCGCCGGCCCCCAACGCAACGTGCATAAAGTCGCGTCATCTGCGTCGAGACACCACTTTCATCCAGGTAAATCAAGCGTTCCGGCGGCATGGTGCGGATCGTTTCAATGAACTCTGCCCGCCGCTTTCGGTTGGCTTCGGTGTCGCGCTCCTGGGCATGGAGCGACTTTTTTTCAGGCGCAGACCGAACTGTCGCAGCAGTTGCCACAGCCGCCCAATGCTAAATTGCAAGCCGGCTTCGTAACGCAACCGCTGTTGCAACTCGACTAAGGTCATATCCGGTTGGGCCCGAAACCAGGTCCTGATCTTGTCTGCGCTTTCTGGCGTGACTCGGCTGCGTCTGCCTCGCCGGCCAATCACCCGTTCCATCTGGCCGGTACGCTTACGCGCCGAAGAGATCTTCCAGTCCCACCCCACACTCACGCCGAAACGCACTGCCAATTCTCCAAGCGTACCTTCGCCCCGGTCGTAGGCCTCAAGATACTTCCGCCGCAAATCATCACTGTAACCACGCGCCATCTGAGCTCATGTCGCAGACAATCGCCTCACTACACTCTACAGCATTTGTGAATATGATCTAAGTAAACTATTCGTAAGCAGTTTTGATGCCCCCACTCGTAACAGTAGAAGTTAACCTTTCATTCGCGGCTTCGAGATCTGAGCCGCGTCCGGCCTGAGGTCCTTCAGGTTCCAAATACAATGCGCAACAGATAGTGGGAAGGGCTCATGGGCGCCCCACTCTCTTCCCTGGGTTTCTCGGTCCATTAAACCCGATCGGCTTCATTCCTGGTCCATGTAGAAAAGGCTGATTCGCGGAAGACTGTAGTGAGTCAGCAACTGCTTCTGAACGAATCGGCGCTCCAGTTGCTACATTGGACTTGGAAACTAGATCGAGAAACACAGTAAGAGTTGGTACACGAAGTAAATGGGTTCATTCTCCTTGACTGCGATACTCATGTCACTTGGTTCGCGGAACGATGCTGCAAAATTACGTACATCGACGGTAATGGCGAGGAAAGACGCCACTACCCTGGCGATATTTGGACAGGTGATTAGCGCAGTCAATACAGGGCCGGTAGGGACGGGAACGCCGCAGCAGATTCAATTTGCGCTGCGGCTCGAATTCTAGAGAAAGAATAGGAGCCGCAGCGCGAGATTATGCCTGCGGCTCTGTGTCTGTCTTGGCTCCCGCCTTGGTGTGGACGACCGGCTCCGGCTCGATTGCTTGGGCGATGATCTCGGGCGCTGTCGTTTCTCCCGCGTCCACTGCTTCGGTTTCTTCCCCGGCCAGATGGGAACCCAGCAGAACATCGACCCGATAGCCCGCTGCGTTGGCTGCCGCCAATGCTTCTTCGACGGTTTGGGTCAGGGCCGCTACAGTCTTGGTGTTAGGGGCTTTTTCTGCTGCGAGCTTGAGCAACGAGGGCAGCGGCAGCCACCAAAGCAGTTCCTCGTAGAGTTCGTGGACCAGATAGGCATGATCTTCGGCTTTATGTACACCGGTCAGCCAGCGTACGTCCGGATCGAGCCACAAGGCGGGTGGAAGTGCGGATTTCTTTTCGCCTTCGGATGCGGGCTCGCTTCCTTTAGCCTTCGGCTTATCTCCTTCGGCCTGCGGCTGACCTGGGGCGGGCTCGGAGGCCTTGGATGCGGCTACGAGTGCTTCGGCGACGGCGCTCGGCGATGTGGATGCCGTGGGCCGGGGGACCTTTGTGGTTGTCTCCTCGGCTTGGGTCTGGCCAACGTTCGCTTCGGTAAGCAGCAGAATCTTGATGCGAGCGGCGGCGCGCCAGCTCTCCTCTCCTTCGAGGCCGAGAGCAGCGAAAGCCTGGGCCAGCGGCTCGCGTAAACGCAGGCGGTCGAACAGATCCAAAGCTGTGGATTCGGGTACGTCCGGATCGATGGAACTGGCGAGCATTTGCAGGACGCACCAGGCGAGCAGCGGTCCCCAAATGGCGGTGGAGGGACGCTGCGGATCGGGGTTGGGGAGCACGCGGCGCGCCGCCACGGCCCAGGAACCGTCAAAAAGCCCTTCGATGGCCGGGATGCGCAGAGACGCTTGCAGGTACTCGCGGAATGCCGAAGCCAACAGGCCGGGGCCGAATTCCTGGGTCCCCACGGACGGATGCTTCTCTGCACCCTGTGACGTTGTGCTTGAAGCTGTCGTGCGCGCGGCGGCTACGCTGTTGTGGGCTCTTCCGCCGGCGCGGGTATAGGCCGCCTGCGCGAGTCTGAAGAAGTCCAGACCGCGATGCAGAGCCAGATCGAAGAACTTGGTATGTTTGTGGCCTGTCTTGGGGGCTTTTGCCGCAGCAGAGGGACCGGACGCTGCGGATAGGTCGGGATATTCGGCCAATCCAGCCATCATCTGCACAATTGCCGGATCGAGCGCCGCACGCAGTGCGTCGTGGACGGGTTGAAGTTCGAGGTTGACCAGCGCATCATCCAGGTTGGGAACGCCACGGCCATTGAACTGGTCGCACAGACGGTCCCAGGGCTGATCCGCGGTGGCGCGCAACTCATGCCAATCGAGAAGGACGTAGCACTGGTAGGCGTGCAGATCGAGGGTGAGGCCACGCTCGGCCAGATCGGCAGCACGGCGCAGGTATTCAAGGCCGGTGAGGGAATTGCGCCAGGCCAGAATGACGTTGCCGTCGGCGGTGACGCCGAGGCCGTCTTGCAACGATCGCTGGCGAAGCTGCCCCGAGCCTTTGTCGGCATAGGCTGCGGAGATGCGCACGGTGCCATGGGCGGTGCCGTAGCGGTTGTTGTAGACCACTAGGGCGCGTTCGCCGCCGTTGCGGTTGGAGTAGGCGAAGACATTCTCGTCCACCGAACCGGAATCCTCGAAAAAGTCGTAGAGCAGAAAATTGCTGCTCTCGGCAAAGAGCCAGCGCCGCTTCAGCAGGGGGGCGATCTCGCGCTCGTGGCGCTCGACCAGCCAGGGATCGGGTGTCTCGTCGTAACGGGGACGCTGATACTCCATGCCGTACTTCTCGGTGAAGCCCTCGATCTGGCCGTGGCCGAACATGGGCAGGCCGGGCAGCGTGGCCATCATGACGGCCACGCCGAAGCACTTGTCTCCCTTGCCGAACTGGTCGATGGCGGTGCGTTCGTCGGGATTGCTCATGAAGTTGACGTAGCGCTTCAT
Source organism: Terriglobales bacterium (assembly GCA_015654835.1). Classification (GTDB taxonomy): domain Bacteria; phylum Acidobacteriota; class Terriglobia; order Terriglobales; family Acidobacteriaceae; genus Telmatobacter. The sequence goes on along the minus strand of JAATGG010000109.1, from coordinate 2,114 downwards.
GATGTCCGGATCGAACTCCAACGTGTTTTTGAGGACGGAGCGGTACTTGGCATTGTCCTCGTCGCGCAGCATAACCATGAAGGCGCTGTTGTAGACGCGATGCATACCCAGGGTGCGGACGAAGTAGCCCTCCATGAGCCAGAAGGCTTCGGCAAGCAGCAGGGTGCCGGGGACTTCGGCGACGACGCGGTCGACCACTTCGCGCCAGAACTCGTGCGGCATGTGCTGGTTGAATTCGGCCTGGCTCATGCCGTATTCGGCGCGCGATGGAATGGAGCCGCTGGCGCCTTCGCCAGGAAACCAGAGGCGATGGAAGTGGCGCTTGGCCAAGGTCATGGCCGCGTCAAAACGGATGATGGGGAACAGCCGCGCCACGTGCAGGATGGTCTGGATGACCTGCTCGCGGACTGCGGGATTCAGATAATCGAGCTGGGCTGTGTCGTTCCAGGGAAAACTGGTGCCGTCGTTGCCGTGATAGATGTAGCGGGTCTCGCCGCTGGAGCGGTCCCGGCGCCGGAAGACCACGGCAGCGTCGGTTTGCTCGAAATAGTGGTCCTCGATCTTGATTTCGACGCGGCCATCGTTGGAGAGGTCGGGGCCTTCGAAGCGGTAGGCGGGATAGGGCGAATCCTGGCGGGAGATGAACCACTCGGGATGCTCGACCACCCAGGGCGAATCGATGCCCATGTGGTTGGGCACCATGTCGCTGGCCAGGCGAATGCCGTGGGCATAGGCGCGGTTGCGCAGGTTGATGTAGGCTGCCTCGCCGCCCAGGTCCTCGGCAATGTTGTAGTCGAAGAGCGAGTAGGCCGATGCCACCGCGTCCTGGTTGCCGCACAACAGCTTGATGGTCTTGGAGGCGCGGCTACGTTCCCACACGCCGATGAGCCATAGCGAATTGAGCCCGCGGCGAGCCATCGTCTCCAACTCCGCGTCGGGAATTTCATTGAGCTTGCCGATGTGCCGGCCATACTGTTTGCTGAGCTGGGCCAGCCACACATAGGTGCTTTTGGCAATCAGCACGGTATTGGGCATCCATGCGGTATCGGGGCTGAACTTTTCGTATTCGTGGGCCGGGTCGCCGAAGGTCGGCACCTGGGCGCGGCTGACGATGGAGGGCCACTGCTGCTGGCCTGTTTCCCAGCGGCGGCGGGCGGCGGCTTCGGCGGCAGCGCGGGCCTGGGCGGCCGGGGGATTGAACTGCATCCAGATGGCCAGTTCTTCTTCATGCAGAATTTCGTGGGCGATGGCCAGCAGGCGTTCGAGGCTGTCGCCAAGCAAGGGCTTCCATAGGCGGCGAATGACGGCAAGCTGCTCGGCGAGCGAGCCGGGCGAGGCAACGGCGGGGGCGCGCAGCAGCTCCAACAGATTGACGGCCTTGGCGCCCTCGATCGGAATCAGGGGCCGGGTGGCAAAATAGCTGGGCAACTGCTGTGTCACTTCGCGGTATACGGTTTTCTCGGCGAGAGCTTTTTCTTCAAACAACTCCGCGAAAGGCTTGAATGCTTCGTTGCGGTTGGCCGTCCACAGCAGCAATAGCTCTTCAAGAGCGGCCTCGCGATGAGGGGTGCCGTCGGTTGAGCCAGCCAGCCACTGCTGCGGCGTCTGCAGGCCGCGAACCACACTGGAACCCGGGAAATGCTCCACAAAGGTGAGCAGGAGCTTGTCGAGCGCTTCAGGGCCTACCTGAGAACTGAACCAGGTGAGGGCGTCGGTCATCACACGGCGGTCGAACTGCTCGCGGTAGCGCGCCATCAGCACATGGCTGGCCTCGTCGATGAGGCCCATCGCGTACAACGCTCCGGCGTGGACGGCGCGCTCGGGATGCTTTTCCGCGTCGCGGACGACATTCATGCGATAGGCAAATTCGCGGCACGCGGGCATATTGGCAAAGACGACGTTGCCGGTATAGGAGAAGAGAGACTCCGAGAACTGGTAGCGCTCACGAGCAGCGCGCGAAATGTGGAATTCCATCATAAGGAATCGATCTCCCAAGTTGTTGCTGCCGGTGGGGCAGAGAAGTGCTCCTCAGTGAAGAACACCGCCCTGCCCGCTTGTTCGTTTTGCCGTTGCGACTCGAAGCGAACCAAAGGGTAAAGTACCATTATTGAGGG
>JAATGG010000166.1 GCA_015654835.1 Terriglobales bacterium | reverse complement strand
TCATGCCAACTGACGTGATCATGCCCCAAATGGGCGAGTCGATTTTTGAGGGCACCATTACCAAGTGGCTCAAGAAAGCCGGCGACGCCGTGCAAAAGGACGAGCCGCTGTTTGAAATCTCCACCGACAAGGTGGACGCGGAAATTCCCTCACCCGTGGCTGGAGTGCTGAGCGAGATCAAGGTTCCCGAAGGAGCCACGGTCCAGGTCAACACGGTGGTGGCCGTGGTGGCGGAGAGTGGCGCGGCGGTGGTTGCCGCATCGGCACCTGTCCCCGCCGCAATCCCGGTGGCCGCGGGCGATGGATTTGAAGAGCCTGCCGCAAAGTCGGCTCCGGCCTCAAGCCCTACTGCTCCCGTTTCGGGCGGAACCGATGTGGTGATGCCGCAGATGGGCGAGTCGATTTTTGAGGGCACCATTACCAAGTGGCTCAAAAAGGCCGGCGAGAAAGTCGAGAAGGACGAGCCGCTGTTTGAAATTTCCACCGACAAGGTGGATGCGGAGATTCCTTCGCCCGTTGCCGGTGTGCTGAGCGAGATCAAGGTTCCTGAAGGCTCTACCGTCCAGATCAACACGGTGGTTGCGGTCATCGGCAGTGCCGCAACGGCGCAGGCCGCGGCGCAATCCACGGTGGTGGCTGGTACGCCTGCGGCTTCCGGCCCGGCGACCGTTCCTCCCGTACTTCCCGGGCCCGCTTCCGCTACGGCTAAAGTGGCTCCTGCGCCGTCGCCCGCTGCTCTCAATGCGCCGGCCCCTGTGGCCGCCCCGGTGAATGGCAGCGAACGTATTCGTTCTTCGCCGCTGGTGCGCCGCATTGCCAAGGACAACAATCTCGATCTGCGCCAGATCGCTGGCACCGGTTCGGAAGGCCGCATCAACAAAGAAGATGTTTTGCGCCACCTGAGCCAGCACGGCGCGGGCAGCGCTCCCGTCGCGGCAGCACCTGCTGTGGCTACGCAGGCCGCCGCGCCAATTACTTCCGCGCCCGCTGTCGTTGCTTCGGCTGCGACCGTTGCGCTGGCCGCCCCGCAGGTGCCCGGCGAACTGGTGCCGCTGACCAAGATGCGCGCCATCATCGCGCAGCGCATGGTGGAGAGCCTGCAGATCAGCCCGCATGTCCACACTGTTTTCAAGGTGGACATGACCCGCATTGCCCGCATCCGCGAGCGCGAGAAAGGCAAGTACGAGCAGCGCAACGGCGTCAAGCTTACCTACATGCCCTTTATTGCCGCTGCCGCCGTCGAAACGCTGCGCAAGTTCCCAATCGTCAACGCATCGCTTGAGAATGGCTCCATCCGCTACCACCGCAACATCAACCTGGGCATCGCTGTGGCTCTGGAGTGGGGCCTGATCGTGCCCGTGGTCAAGCAGGCGGAAGAACGCAGCTTTTTGGGATTGGCCCGCGCCATTGCCGACCTCGCCGAGCGCGCCCGCAGCAAGAAGCTCAAGCCCGACGAGGCATCGGGGTCAACTTTCACCCTCACCAACTCCGGCATCTTTGGGGAAGAGTTTGGTACCCCCATCATCAACCAGCCCGACTCCGCCATTCTGGCCATCGGCGGCCTCAAAAAAGAGGCGGCTGTGCTCACCGATGCCGACGGCAACGACACCATCGCCATCCGGACGATGCAGCACTTCTGTCTCGGCTTCGATCACCGCACCATCGACGGTGCCGATGCGGGCAAGTTCATGGCCGAGTTCAAAAAGACCCTGGAGAACTGGAACAAGGAAATCGGCTGAGCACACCTGTGCAGCCAGCCAACATCAACGAGCCACCTCATGGGGTGGCTCGTTGACGTTGAAGGGGTCCTCAAGGATCGAAGACCACGATCTTCAACTGGCGGTTCGATTCAGAGGCTGATTTTTACAGGAGTTTTCGAAATTTCTCTACATCAAGGCCAGCGTCGCGGACGATGCCAGCCATCGTGAACGCATTGATCGGATTATGACGCGGGATCGTCAGAATCCGCACCCCGTTCGTCATCACAATGTGAGCGCCCTGGCGAAGAATACGGAATCCCGCCCTTTCGGGCGCCGTAACAGCCCTGAGGCAATGAATTCCAGGCAGCCTGGGCACGAGTTACCTCAAAGATAGGCGGATCCAGACAAAAAGAAGGTCTACGCGACAGCGACCTCAACGACCCTGCCATCTGCATCGCTAGCCAATTCTTCGGCGGCTGCTACATACTCGCTGATCGCGGAGCGGATATTTGCCAAAGCTTCTTCTTCGGTTGCCCCCTGCGACCAGCAGCCGGGCAGGCCGGGACAGGACACGCTGTATCCCTCTTCGGATTGGCGAAGAACGACGCGATAGGTTGCCATGCAAATTATCGTACACCTGGCCTAAATGTGATGGGGAGGACAATCTCCCGGAGCAGATGGTAGTGGCTTCTCCAAGAGAAACTTGGATGAAAGCGAGTCCTCTGCGTTTTCAAAGACCGCCGAAGCTCTATGCTTGACCTCATGCGGCTTGTGGCGGGCGACTCCGAACTCGTGCAGATTATGGATGCGGCGCTGGCTGAGGCGGCGCACAAGGCGGGGGAGTGGCTGGCGTGCCGGCCGGGTTGCACCCAGTGTTGCCACGGAGCTTTCGCCATCAACGATCTCGACGCAGAGCGGCTGCGCGCCGGTATGGAAACATTGCGGGCGACACAGCCGGCTTTGGCTGCCGAGATCAACCGCCGCGCCCGTACGTGGATCGAGGAACAAAGGGCTGAATTCCCCGGCGATCTCGAAACAGGCCTGCTGGGAGAATCCGAGGAGGAGCAGGAGCGTTTCGAGG
>JAATGG010000003.1 GCA_015654835.1 Terriglobales bacterium | reverse complement strand
CAGTTGCCATCTGATGGCGGGGCAATACGACTACATGCTGGTAGCGCGGGTGGCGGACATCGACGACTATGGCCGGCTGCACCAGAACGAACTCTCGCGGCTGCCAGGAGTGACACGGCTGGAAACCAGTTTTGCTTTGCGGGATGTGCTGGAAGGCAAGAACTAGAGACGGATCGCCCAATAATCTGGGAGACGTTTGGCATGAGCAACAGCGATGACTTGAATCTCCTGCAAAAGTTCCCGGTAAACAATGGAGAAGGGATAGCGCGAGAGAGTCGCACGCTGCGTGCCATAAAGATAGGGTGGATAAAGTCGGGGAAAATCCCGTATCTGGTCAAAAGCAGAAATCAACTCTGTATAGAAACCATCTGCAGCATGGGTACTTTGCTTGGCATACCAGTTGTGAGCGGCCATCAACTCCCGCGTAGCGGCAGGGTGCAAGCGTAATGGCTTCAAATATGTAATCGACCTTTGGCCTGCGGAGAGAGCGCCTCAACCATTTCAGCGCGCACCGGTTCCCATGCAATCAGCTCAACCGCACCAGAATCGATCTCATCGAGCCGGCGAGTGATCTCTTTTCCCCAGCCTGAAACAATCTCGGCCTCTGAGAGTTCAGCCTCGCCTGGATTGATGCTATCCCATAGCGAATTGGCCAACTCGAGGCGCTGTTCGGCTGGCAATTCGTGTGCACTTTGCCGAATTTGCTCGTAAGAATGCCGCATGGATGGATTGTAACGCGGAACCGGATGTGATTCTACAGGGCAGAATCGAGCGCAGATGCCTTCCTTTCATACCACCAAAGACAGGTAGGCACCTACGCCCTCTAGTTACGGCTCTAGCTCATGCTTTCGCGAGCATCTCTCCACAGATCGATAGTGCCATCTTGCGCATGGCTATCGATCTCTTTCAGTTCGGCATCGGTAAAGGCAAGCTTCTTGATGGCGTCGAGAGAGTTATCGAGTTGCTCGACGTTGCGGGCGCCGATCAGGGCCGAGGTAACACGTTTGTCGCGCAACACCCAGGCAATCGCCATCTGCGCCAATGTCTGGCCGCGCTGTTGAGCAATTTCATTCAGGGCCCGCACGCGCTTGAGATTGTCGTCGCTCAAAAACTCTTTGAGAAAAGAGCCTTCCGCCTTGGCGCGGGAGTTCTCCGGCACACCTTTCAGATACTTATTGGTGAGCAGGCCCTGGGCCAGGGGTGAAAACGCGATGCAGCCGACCCCCAACTCTTCGAGCGTGGCGAGCAGATCCTTCTCGATCCAGCGGTTCAGCATGGAGTAAGACGGCTGATGAATCAGAAGGGGCACGCCGGCATCCTTGAGAATCTTGACCGCCTGGCGGGTACGCTCGGGGCTATAGGATGAAATGCCGACATACAGCGCCTTGCCCTGATGCACAGCCTGCACGAGCGCGCCCATGGTCTCTTCCAGCGGCACATCGAGCCAGGGGCGATGAGAATAGAAGATATCGATATACTCAAGCCCCATGCGCTTGAGGCTTTCATCCAGCGAGGCGAGCAGATATTTGCGCGAGCCGCCGATGCCGTACGGTCCCGGCCACATATCCCAGCCGGCTTTGGACGAGATGAGCAGTTCGTTACGGTGAGAGCGAAAATCCTTGCGGAGAATCTCGCCGAAATTTTCCTCGGCCGAACCATAGGGCGGCCCGTAGTTGTTGGCGAGATCGAAGTGGGTCACACCGCGGTCAAAGGCGCGGCGAATCACGGCGCGACCGGTCTCAAAGACATCGCTGCCCCCAAAGTTCTGCCACAGTCCCAACGATACCGGCGGCAACACGATGCCCGAGTGACCGCATCGGCGGAACTGCGCATCTTCATACCGCTTCGCATCGGCTACATAACTCATCTGTACCTGTCTCCTTTGTCTTAACTCGAACTTCAACAACAAGACCAGCGACCCGCAACGGCCCTCGCAAAAAGTATGTCACAGCGACTTACTCCGCGTTGTCGATCTGCGCGCGCTGCAGCTTGTCGGAGTAATCGATATAGACGGCCTTCCATGTGGTGAAGAAGTCGATTGCCTCGGAACCTTCGCGGTGACCGTTGCCGGTATGCTTGACGCCGCCAAACGGCAAGTGAACCTCCGCGCCGATCGTGGGAGCGTTGATATAGGTGATGCCGGCCTCCAGATCGCGAATTGCGGTGAAGGCGCGGTTCACATCCTTTGTATAGAGCGCGGTGGACAGGCCATAGTCGATGGAGTTGGCGATCTCAATCGCCTGCCCAAATGTTTCGAACTCGATAAGCGAAACGACCGGGCCGAAAACCTCTTCGCGGGCAATGCGCATAGAAGGCGCAACACCGGCGAACACCGTAGGCGCGAAAAATGTGCCCTTGCTATAGGGGCCTTCCGTCAGCGGATGGCCGCCGGTAAGTAACCGGGCTCCCTCGGTCAGGGCGATCTCGACATATTTCTTTGAGGTTTCGATCTGCTGCTCGTTGACCTGCGGACCAACCTCGATGCCATCCTGAAGGCCGTTGCCAACGGTCAGCTTTTGGACACGCGCAACGAATTTGGCAGTGAATTCGGCGGCGATTCCCTTCTGAAGCAGGATGCGGCTGGTCGCGGTGCAACGCTGGCCAGTAGTGCCAAACGCTCCCCAGAGCGCGCCGTCAAGAGCCAGGTCGAGGTTGGCGTCGTCGAGCACGATCTGTGCATTCTTGCCGCCCATTTCAAGCGACACGGGCTTGAAGGTGGCAGCGGCGCGCTGGGCTACCAGCGAGCCGATCTCACTGGAGCCGGTAAAGCTGATAGCGCGGACACCCGAATGCTCCACAAGCGGCGCGCCGGCATCGGGGCCGAAACCGACGACGATGTTGACCACGCCCGGAGGCAGACCAGCATCCATGAGAGTCTGGACGAGGTTATAGGTCGAGAGCGGCGTATCTTCGGCGGGCTTGATGATGCAGGTATTGCCGGAAACCAGCGCGGGAAACAGCTTCCAACTAGGGATGGCCATAGGGAAGTTCCACGGAGTAATAAGGCCGACCACACCGACCGGCATCCTCATGCTCATGGCAAACTTGTTCTGCAACTCGGAAGGGGTGGTCTTGCCGAACAGGCGGCGCCCCTCGCCGGCCACAAAAAAGGCCTCGTCGATAGCTTCCTGAACGTCGCCCCGGGTTTCGGCGAGCACTTTGCCCATTTCGCGGGTCATGTCGCGGGCATATTGCTCTTTACGCTCCTGAAGAAGTTGTCCGGTGCGGTAAAGAATCTCCGCACGCTTGGGAGCCGGAAACAGGCGCCATGGGCCGAAAGTTTTTTGAGCGGCTGCGACGGCCAGGGCCACATCTTCCGGACCCGAAGCAGGAAATTCGCCGACGATATCGGAGTGGTCGGCGGGATTGAGATTGAGAAAAGTCTTGCCACTCTTGGCAGGCAGCCATTCGCCGCCAATCAGATTCTTGTAGCTTGAGTACGCCATGGAAACCTCAAAGACAAGGGTGATACTGCGAAAAACAGGAGCAGTCCAGCCACTCCGGATGCGCAAGACGGGCTCGCCTTGCGGAACCCGGGGTGGCTAGAATAGAAATATCCTGCTGGGGCGGTGGACACTAGAGTTTACCGCACCGGTACGGCTTCGGCCCCTTACACGGGGGTGTCAGTGCGGCTTTGCCTATCTGGCCGTACAATACACCTTGAGGTAGAACCTAGCTCCCAATGTCATTGAACGGCTATCCCTCGCGCTCCTCGCGCTCGCACGGCCTGCGTTCGCTTTTCAGCATGTTCTCAAGCGACCTGGCTATCGACCTCGGCACGGCCAACACGCTGGTCTATGCGGCCGGCAAGGGCATCGTTGTGAACGAGCCCTCTATCGTGGCTATCAACAAGAACACCGGCGAGGTGGAAGCCGTGGGCAAAGAGGCCAAGGAAATGCTGGGCCGTACGCCCGGCAACATCGTGGCCATCAAGCCGATGAAGGACGGCGTCATTGCCGACTTCAAAGTCACCGAAAAAATGTTGAACTATTTCATCCAGAAGGCGCACAACCGCAAGATGCTCGTGCATCCCCGCATCGTGATCGGCGTGCCTTCTGAGATCACGCAGGTAGAAAAGCGTGCGGTCGAAGACTCGGCCTACCGCGCCAAAGCCAGCGAGGTCTATCTGGTGGAACAGGCGATGGTGGCGGCCATCGGCGCAGGACTGCCGATCACCGAACCCTCGGGCAACATGGTGGTGGATATTGGCGGCGGCACCACCGACATCGCCGTGATTTCGTTGTCGGGCATCGTCTACTCGCGGTCGGTGCGGATGGCCGGCAACCAGATGGATGAGGCGATCACCAATTATCTAAAGCGCAAGTACAACCTGCTGATTGGCGAACGCACTGCCGAGCACATCAAGATCGAGATCGGGTCCGCCTATCCGCTGGACAAGCCGTTGAACATGGAGATCAAGGGGCGCAACCTCATTGAGGGCGTGCCGAAGACGATCACCATCGACGACAGCGAAATCCGCGAGGCTCTGGGCGAGTGTATCGCGGTGATTATGAATGCGATCCGCGTCGCCCTGGAACGTACGCCTCCAGAGCTTTCCGCCGATATCAGCGACCGCGGCATCGTGCTCACCGGCGGCGGCGCGCTGATCAAGAACCTCGACAAGCGCATCCGCGAAGAAACGGGGCTGCCGGTTTCAGTGGCCGACGATCCGCTGGCTTCGGTGGTGCTGGGTACCGGCAAAATGCTGTCGGACTTCAGGCTGCTGCGCAAAATCAAGATCGACTAACCGGACTGGATCGTGTTCCCCTCCCTGCGCTGGGAAAGAGGCGCAGAGAGGGGAACACGGACTTTATCTTCTTCTCGCTGTTTGCCCCCGCAACGAGATCGATCCTGCCGGCTGGCTTTGAATGAACCACGTTGGTAATGCTGCTGGAACCTGCCTACGCTAAATCATGCGGTCTTTAAGCCTGTATTCTTCAATTGGAATAGACTTTAAGCTACGTACTTAGACTGAATCTGCTCCTGCAGCGCACGATGAACCCGTGGCTGGCGCGAGTTGTGACCATGGAACCGTTCTTCATCCGCTATCGGAATCTTCTGGTGCTGCTGGTCATGCTGGTAGCGCAGATCGTCGGCTTGGCCGTGCAGGTGCGCCGCACCAGCGCCGGGGCAGTCAGCCTCGACCCGCAGGACGGCCCAGGCGTTCGCCTGATCCGGCTATGGGCCAACGCCCTGGTGACCCCCTCCGAACGGCTGATTCACTCTTCAAAACTGGGTGCCGGAAATTTGTGGCAGGGCTACATCGACCTGCGTCACGTGCGCGACCAGAACCAGGATTTGCAGAAAACAATCGACCGCCTCCGGCTCGAACAGGCCGCCCTGCTTGAAGATGCCCGTCAGGGGCAGCGCCTGCAAGGGCTGATGGCCTTTCAGGAAAAATACATCTATAAGACGGTAGCCGCGCAGGCCATCGGCTCCAGCGGTACCGACCAGTCGCGGGTTTTCTACCTGGACAAGGGCAAGGACGCCGGCCTGGAGCGCGATATGGCCGTCATCACTCCGGATGGAATCGTGGGCAAGGTGCGCGACGTGTTTCCGCACTCGGCCCAGGTGCTGGCCATCAACGACCAGTCCAGCGGCGCAGGCGTAATTTTGGAAACCACGCGGGTGCGCGGTATTTTGCGCGGCAATGCGGCCGGGCAACCGCAGATCGTGGGCATCCTGGCCGATCAGCGCATCCAGCCGGGCGAGAAGGTGCTGACCGCCGGCGGAGACGAGATTTTTCCCCGCGGCTTGCCGGTGGGTGTGGTCGAAAAAGTGATGCGGGACCCGGAGCGCGACTCCTTTATCGATGTAATCGTGAAGCCGGCTGCGCATCTTGACCGTCTCGACGAAGTTCTGGTGATCACCGCGACCGAGCCGCGCTTCTCTCTCGAACAGCAGAAGGATCTTGACACCAGCGAGGCGCTCAAAGGTGCCGAAGTTGCCGCCGAAGCTGCGGAAAAGAAGAAAGCGTCGGAGATCATGGCGGAACGCCTGCCCGGATTGAAAGATCCGAATGCGGCGGCGGCTCCCGCGGCAACGCCGGATAATCCAACCCCGGTGGTGCCGACGGTGAACCCGATGCCGCACCCGCCGCCACCGCTGCACGCCGATCGCTACTCTCCGGGTTCGGCGACACAGGTCACGCCGGAAACCACTTCGCCGCAGATTCCATCGGCCACGGTGCCGCAGGGCTCAACCCGCACGGTCCCCCACGCTTCTACGCAGGACCACGGAGCCGGCAGCCGGGAAACTGGTAACCGTGAAACCGGCGCGAGAGAAACCGGAGCACGGCAAACCGGAGGGCCGGGCACGTCGGGATCAGGGACCTCGAAGCTGGGTGCGCCGGCGCGGAGCACCGCAAACCCGCTCACCCCCAGGCCCGCGTCCAAGCCTAAACCCAAGACGGACACCGCGCCGCAAAGGAACCCCTAATGTCCGTATTGATGGCCAATACCCGCCGCGATGTGGAGGTCCACCGCTATCCCATCCTCATCTACGCCCTGGTACCGCTGGCGGCGCTGGTGCTGCAGGCATGGCTGCCGCGCGTTCTGGGCCGCTATATGTGGTTCGACCTACCGCTGGTGATCACGGTCTATTTTGCGCTGGGCCGCCGCAGCCCCGTACAGGGAATGCTGCTCGGCGGCGCGCTCGGGCTCTTTCAGGACGCTCTGACCCACAACGCCATCGGCATTTTCGGCATCGCCAAAACGATTGCGGGGTTCATCGCAGCCTCGGCGGGTATCCGAATCGACGTCGAAAACCACACCATCCGGCTCATTCTCAATTTCCTGCTGTCGCTGTTATGCAGCGCAATCTACCTGTTTATCTATCGCATTCTGCTCGACATGAGTCTGGAGTGGAACTGGTGGACCGAGTTGTTCAAAGCGGTCGGAAATTCCATTGTCGCGCTGATCCTGTTTCCCCAACTGGACCGCACTCAAATACAGGATTAGGACGTTTCATTTCTTTCAGAAGGCATCCGGGTGCCAAGGTCTATTGCCTTGAAACTAGACCGGCGCACCCGGATGCCGCTTCCCCAGACAGAAAAACGCTTACACCTGGACAGCCCCGCCGTCCACAAAGAGCTCGACCCCCGCGATAAAGCTGGCATCGTCCGAGGCCAGAAAGACCACCGTCTTGGCGATCTCCTCAGGCCGGCCAATGCGGCCCAGCGGCACGATAGAGGTCAGTTGCGCAAAGAGCCCCTTGCGCTCTTCCTCCGTTTGAACCAGTCCGGCCACGCCCGGCGTATCGATAGGGCCTGGACTGACGACGTTGACGCGGATCTGGCGATCCTTCAATTCATTAGTCCAGGTGCGCGCGAACGAGCGGACCGCCGCCTTGGTCGCCGAGTAAACGCCGAACCCGGGCATCCCCTTGATGGAAACAATGGAGGCATTGAGAACGATGGCGCCGCCGTTGGGGATGAGCGGAAGAGCCTTCTGCACGGTGAAAAGCAGTCCTTTAACGTTGGTATTGAAGGTTTTGTCGAAGTGCTCTTCGGTGATGGAGCCGATGGCTGCGAACTCGCCGCCGCCCGCGTTCGCGAAGAGAACGTCGAGACGGCCCTTTTCCTGCTTGATCTGTGCGTAAAGCCTGTCGAGATCGGCAAGAATCGACGCGTCCGCGCGGATAGCAGTGACGTTGGAACCAATGGTTTTAACCGCCGCATCGAGTTCCGGCTGACGGCGTCCGGTGATATAGACGTAGGCGCCTTCCGCGACAAATTGCTTGGCCGTGGCAAGGCCGATGCCGGTGCTGCCGCCGGTTACGAGTGCAATCTTTCCTTCAAGTTTCTTCGACATGCAAGGATCTCCTGGGTGTACTTTTATTTTGTACCGCACAGTAAAGATGTGACGGCACAGGTAAAGGGTCCACTAGATTTGCACTGATCGGTATAAATCTTCATCCAATAAAATATGAGCATGATGGAAACAGCGGCGGTGAAGATGGGGCGTCCGCGATGCTTTTGCGAGGAAGCCGCACTGGAGGCCGCGATGCGCGTGTTCTGGGAGAAAAGCTACGAGGGCGCTTCGCTCACCGATCTGACCGCGGCCATGGGAATCAGCCGGCCGAGTTTGTATGCCGCATTTGGCGATAAGGAAGCGCTGTTTCGCAAGGCTTTTGCGCACTACGCGGAAGGACCGGCGTCGTACGTGCGGGCCGCGCTGAACGAGCCGACAGTACGCAGGGTGGCGGAGTCTCTGCTGCGCGGAGCGGTGAATCTGCTTGGGAACCCTGAAAATCCGCGTGGCTGTCTGTCGGTGCAAGGCGGCCTGGCCTGTGGAGAAAACGCAGAGCCTGTAAAAAACGCGCTGATCGAGTGGCGGAAACAGGGCGAAGCGGAGATTCGGAAGCGCCTTGAGCGAGGACAGGTGGAGGGCGATCTTGCCAGCGATGCCAACCCCGGAGACCTTGCCCGCTACCTGGCCACCGTCGCCACCGGCCTCGCGGTTCAGGCGGCAAATGGCGCCAGCAAGGCGGAGATGAGCCGGGTGATGGAGATAGCCCTTCGAACCCTGCCGCTATAATTCAAAATTGATAATTGATATAAGTTAGCCTCTTTAAAAAAGGAGATGACCGAAACTAGCTGTATTCTAAAGATCAGGCATCGATGTATTCCGACAGGGTTAACCGCGGCGAGAAGCTCTCCAACGTCAAGTTGACGTCGGTTCAGTATGGCATTTTGATCATGATGCTGGCCTTGGGCGCCGGGCTGTGGCGGCTGCAGGTGCTGGGTGCGGACAACTTCCGCATGTTGGCCGAACAGAACCGCATCCGCAAGGTTCCCGTGCTGGCAGCGCGCGGCAAGTTGTTTGACCGCGACGGCCGTCTGCTCGTGGACAATTATCCATCGGTCTCCTGTTTTCTGGTGCGGGAGCAGGGCCATAGCGTCGATGCGGATTTACCGCTGATCGCCCGCGGGTTGAACCTCGACTTGGAACAATTGCGGGCCACGCTGCGCCACTATCGTGCCGCACCAGGCTACCAGCCAATCCCTATCAAACAGGACATTACCGCCGACGAGCAGGCCTTTATCGAGGCCCACCGCAACGAGTTGCCTGAGTTGGAAACCATCGATGAGGAGCGGCGGCTTTACCCCCGCGACGGCTTTGCGGCCCACCTGATCGGTTATGTAGGCGAGGTCAGCGAAGAAGACCTCAACCAATCGCGTTATGCGGCCTATGAACCGGGCGATGTAGTGGGCAAAGCCGGCGTCGAAGAAACCTATGACGAACTGCTGCGCGGGCAAGACGGCTCCCGCGATGTAATTGTGGACAGTCATGGCCGCGAGGTCGGCTATCTGCGGACCCAGCACGCGATCCCCGGCCAAGACCTCAAGCTGACCATCGACATCGACCTGCAGCGGGTGGCGGAACTGGCCCTCGGCGACGCAAACGGGGCGGTCGTCGCCATGGACCCGCGCAATGGCGAGATTCTGGCGATGGTTTCTCATCCCAGCTACGATCCCAATGCCTTTGCCGTCCGCATCAACCGCACGGACTGGAACCAGCTCATCACCAACCCCAACCATCCGCTGATGAACAAGGCCATTCAGGATCAGCTTGCACCGGGCTCCACCTTCAAAATCATCATGTCGGCGGCGGGCCTGCAAGAGGGCGTCGCGCAGGATATGCGCGTCAACTGCGCGGGCGGCGGCACGTTTTACGGACGGTTCTTCCACTGCGACAGGCACCATGGCGTGCTGAGCATCCAGCAGGCCATTCCGCTTTCGTGCGACACGTTTTTCTATGCGCTAGCGCAACGGCTGGGCATCGATACGATTGCACGCTACGCCACCGGGTTCGGCCTGGGCTCGAAAACGGGCATCGATCTGCCCAACGAGATGGCCGGCATCATGCCTTCGACCCAGTGGGAGATGAAAAATTATCACCAGCGCTATTATCCCGGCAACACGATTTCGGTAGGCATCGGCCAGGGTGAGACGCAGGTCACGCCTCTGCAACTGGCGCGGGCGTTAAGCGGCATCGCTTCGAACGGACATCTGGTCCGCCCGCATGTGGTTGAGCCGGCTCAGCTTCCAGCGCAGTTCCGCACCGCTGTGCTGGATAGCTTTCCCGGCTCCGGCGACAAGAGCGTCCCCCTCGATCCAGGCACATGGATGACGATCACCGACGGCATGGCCGCGGCAACGACGACCGGCACAGCCGCAGCAGCGCACTTGGAAGGCATCGACTTCGCCGGCAAAACCGGAACCGCCCAGGTCGTAGGCGGCGGCGATACCCACGTCAAGGGCGGTGCCCGAACGCCGAACTCCTGGTTTGTAGGCATGGTCCCGCGCCGCAACCCGGAGTTGGTGGTCGCAGTTCTGCAGGAACACGGCGACTGGGGATCGAATTCGGCCCGCATTGCAGCCCAGGTGGTCGCCACGTACGTCGATAAGCAACGCAAGCGGGATCACAACCTGATGGAGCAGGCCACGGTCAACAAGCCGGTTGAAGTCGGAGCCGTATGGTCGGAACCTCGCCCCGCCGGTCATCACGCCGGCAAACGGGATGAAGCATCGGACGATGGCGCACTCCATGCCGGGCACTTCATGCTCGATCCCGACAAGACCTTGGGCCGTGTATTGAGTGCGGCCAGCCCCAAAGCACTCGGGAGCGGCCAACTGCCTCTGCCGGCCTGGTTCACCCACGCATTGCCCCTTCGCTTTCGAGAAAGGCTGCCCTAAATGCGGCGTTTTCTCAGCTTTCGCGATTTCGACTGGGGTTTGCTGTGCATGGTGCTGCTGCTGTGCGTGCTCTCGGTCTTCGAGATCTACTCGGCCACCATGCACACCAAATATTCCGGCTTTCACACCAAGCAGATCTTCTGGATCAGCGGTGGGCTGGTGGCGATGTTTATCTTTTCGAAGATCGACTACCATCGCCTGCTGGATTGGGCTCCCTGGGCCTATGGCGTTTGCCTGTTGGCCTTGGTAGCGGTGATGGCCGTGGGCCACAAAGCATTGGGCGCCAAGCGCTGGATCCGGATCGGCCCTCTGACCTTTCAGCCCTCGGAATGGGTAAAGCTGGTGTTGATTTTGATCGTGGCGCGGTACTTTGCCAATCTGGGCGGGCGCAGCCTCACCTGGAAAGACATCTTCAAAGCCTTCGCTATGGTGGGCATTCCCATGCTGATGGTGCTGAAACAACCCGACTTAGGCACCACTCTCACTTATATGCCTGTGCTGGTCGCAGGCTTGTTCCTGGGTGGCATCAGCTTGAAGCAGGCGCTGATTCTGCTCACCACCGGGGCCGTTCTGGTGGTGGGCGTTTGGAGCAGCGGCAAGATGCTCAAGCCATACCAGAAGGCACGCTTGACCAGCTTCATCAATCCCGACAACGACCCCCGGGGTACGGGATACCAGATTCGGCAGTCTCTGATCGCGGTGGGTTCGGGGGGGGTATGGGGCAAAGGAGCGGCCAAAGGTACGCAGACCCAGGGCGACTTCCTGCCGATTCCCCATGCGGATTTTATTTTTGCAGCATTTAGCGAAGAGCACGGGTTCATCGGCGCGGTATTCGTGCTACTGCTATACTTCTCCATATTGATGCGTTTGATTCAAAACGCTCAAACGGCTGCCGACCTGCCCGGGTCTCTGATTATTATGGGAATTGTGGCCGTATTGACCTTTCAGATTGCGGTCAATGTGGGCATGGTCATTGGCTTTATGCCGGTCACGGGGATTCCTTTACCGTTAATGAGTTACGGCGGATCTTCGGTTTTGTTTACGTTCCTGGCGCTGGGTGTTGCGATGAATGTGCGTATGCGCCGGTTCGTGAACTAAGTTAGGGCTTCCTGGCCCGGTGGGCCCGGTCGCAGATTCACAGGTTTACGTCCTGCGTACCCCGGAGCAGTCCGGACCGCAAGAGCAGCATTTCAATCACCACGCCGGCCAGGTCCCCATGGATCGTGCGCCCGGCAGGATCGGGTTCATGAGCACGCAGAGACGGGAAAACCGTTGGCAGCGTACTAGTTGCACGGAAAGCGCGGCAGCCTTGGGACAGACAATCCCAGCCTTGCCTGCGCGGCACTGCTGTGCAGACGCCAACGGTGGAACGGCCCCGCCAGTATCACCGGCATGGTTGGCCACAAACTCTCTGCAATCGGATCACCGCATCGTACGGCTCATTCGGCAGGATACGCACTGTGGTTCGCCGCCCTCAAGGGCCGGTAACCGCACGGCTTCCGCCACGCCAACGTCTCCCGGGTCATCCCTTCCGCGCATTCCCTTCCCTTCCGGCTTCGTGCGTCTCCATCTAACCCTGCCGCAGGCTCCAGCAGGCCTATGCCGCTGGACGGAAAGGTACGATGGCAAAAGAAATTTGCATTTCCAGCACGCCGCATGAGACGCGGCTTGCCATTCTGGAAGACGATCAGCTCGCAGAAATCTATTACGAGCGCGAAAATGAATATACCCTGGCCGGATCGATCTACAACGGGCGCGTCACCCGCGTTCTGCCAGGCATGCAGTCGGCATTTGTCGACCTCGGCCTGGAACGCGACGCGTTCCTCTATGTAACCGACTTTCTCGAACTGGAAGACCAGGAAGAGACCGACGAGTTGGAGAAGGCTGCTGCCAGTGGCGGCAGCCAGGCTCCCCGTGAAGTGCGGCACGCCAACGGCGCGGAACGGCCCGAGAAGAACGGCCGCAGTGAAGATCGTCCCGCTCGCAACGGCCAACGCCACGAACTCGCCGCGCAAGACCGCCCGGCGGCTCAAGATCGGTCGGCCTCTCCGGAGCGTCCAACCCAGGAACGGTCAAGTCAGGATCGGCCAAACCAAGAACGCCCTGAACGCCAGAGCCGGGATCGCCGCCCTTCCGCTGAGGTTGTACCCGAGGCAGCCCATGAGACGTTTGCCGCGCCGGGATCCCCCTCCGTAGCCAACGATACAGATGTGACAGAAGAAGGAACCGGCGGGCCGGGCGCAAAGCGCTGGCGTGGCCGCCGTCGCCGTCGTGGCGGCAAGGGCGGGGCAGCACCGATTGCGGACCCGGTAGAGACCGAGGCCTCCGCAGAAGTTTATTTGGAGCCGATCCCGGAGAACGAAGTGGAGATCGCGTCGGAGATTCAGGCCGAAGCCGCTCCGGAACGCGCACATCGCGGTGAACGTAACGATCGCGGAGAGCGCGGCGAACGTGGCTCACGCGGTGGCTGCACCCCGCGTGAAGACCGTGAACCTCGTGGCGAGCGTAGTTCGTCGGCCGAGCCCGTGCCGTTCGTATTGCCTGGCGAGTCGCTCTCAAAATACGGTGGTACCCCGGCAGAAGAAGCTGCCCCGTCCGCCGCTCAGCCGGCGGCTCCGTCTCGCTCCGCCGCGACCTTCAAGCCTTCGACGCTGATCGAAGCGCCTCTTGAGTGGGATGGCAGCGGTTTGCTGCCGGGCGAGTCGCTCTCAAAGCATCGCCGGCATGAGGAAACTCCGGTAGCCGTGGACGCCGAGCCGCAGGGCGTATTTGCCGATGCAGCCGATACTTTTCAGCAGGAAAAAGTGGCGGAAGTCGAGACGTTTGCCAAGCAGACCTTTGGACTCGCCCCCGAGCAGGCGGCGGAAGTAGCCGTCGAAGAGGCGGGCGGCGTTGAGGATGCTCCGGTCGAAGGCGAAGCCTTCAAGCCGGGATTCGACGAGGCTTCTTCCGATGAGTCCGACGAATATGTCATCAAGCCAACGATCGAAGAGCCTTCTGCGGAAGAGCCGATTGCGGCTCCTACCGCGATTCACGACGCGGCAATCGGCGAGTCGGCGAGCGATGTGCTGAATACCGATGCCTCGGCTTCGCACAATGTGGACCCCTTGCCCCCCAGCGGTTTCAGGCTCTTTGGCCTCGGCGGCAAAAAGAAGAAGGGCGACGACGACAGCGATGGCTCGAATGCCGGCCACACTGCAGCCGACACAACTGCCAAGCTCCCCGGCGCGGGCACGGTTTCCACGGTCTCGGGGTACGCGCCGGGCAGCGGACTGGTGGAAGAGGAACTCATCGAAGAAGAAGAGTTCGAAGCTCCGCGTCATGCGCACAGGGCAGATGAAGGCGACTTCGAAGACTTTGAAGAAGAGGAAAAGCTGCACACGCAGATTCGCTCCGGCGAGTTGGGCGAGATGCTGCAGGAAGCTCACCTCGACCACCGCATTCAGTTGAACTTCGACGATAAGGCGAATGCGGAAGCGAGTGAGTACGTAGTCGAAGAAGACGAAGATGACGAGCCTGTGACCGAAGCAGAGGGCCAGCCCGCCAGCGGAGACGGACAGGCCCAGCAGCGTCGCGAACGCGGTGGCCGTGGCCGCCGGGGCCGTGGCAATTCCGGCGGGCAGCAAAACGGTGGCACCAACAACCGCCGTGGTGGCGGCCCCTCGCGCCGCTCGGCACAGACTTCGGACCTGCCGATCATTAGCGACCTGTTGAAGCCGGGTCAGGAGATTCTGGTCCAGATCGCCAAGGAGCCCATCGCCAAGAAGGGCGCCCGCATCACCAGCCACATCGCCCTGCCGGGCCGGTTCCTGGTGTTCATGCCGACAGTGACCCATGTGGGCGTCAGCCGCAAGATCGCTTCGGATGAGGAACGGCAGCGCCTGAAACGGATTTTGACCAGCGAACGCGGCGATGCGCCGGGCGGCTTTATTGTCCGGACCGCAGCCGAAGGCGCTTCGGAAGAAGAACTTCGCGCCGATCTTCGCTTCCTGATTCACCTGTGGGACGAGATCAAGCAGCGCTCTGAAACCTCCAAGTCGCCGGCCTTGATCTATCACGATCTGTCGCTGATCGAGCGGATTCTGCGCGATCAGGTTAGCTCCAACTTCTCCAGCATCTGGGTGGATTCGGAGGCCGATTACGAGCGCATTGTGCGCTTCCTCAATCGCTTCTCTCCCACTCTGGTGCGGCGCGTGAAGCTCTACACCAAAGAGACCCCGCTCTTCGAGCAGTTCGGCATTCAAGACGAGATCTCGAAGGCCTTGCGCTCCAAGGTCTGGCTCAAGAGCGGCGGTTCGATTGTCATCAATCAGACTGAAGCGCTGGTGGCCATCGACATCAACACCGGCAAATATGTGGGCAAGTCGGCCCGGCTTGAAGACACCATCGTCAAGACCAACCTCGACGCGGTTCCCGAAATCGTGCGGCAGATCCGGCTGCGCGATCTGGGCGGCATCATCATTATCGACTTCATCGATATGGATGAGCGCAAGAACCGCTTCAAGGTCATGGCCGCTCTTGAAGAAGCCCTCAAAAACGACCGCGCCCCGACCAAAGTGCTCCAATTCAATGACTTCGGCCTGGTAGCGATTACTCGCAAGCGCGTCAAGCAGTCCTTGGAACGTACCTTGAGCGTGCCCTGCCCCATTTGCCAGGCTACCGGCATGGTGAAGAGCCCGACCACGGTGTGCAACGAAATCTACACCGAGTTGCGCAAGATGCGGAAGCATTTCGAAGGCGAAGACGTCCTGCTGCGCGTTCATCCGGAGACGGTGAAGGTGCTGAAGTCCAACAATGCCCGCTGGTTGACCGAGTTCGAGGAACTGGCCGGGAAAAACGTTCTGGTAAAAAGCGATGCCACGCTGCATCCGGAACAGTTCGATATTCAGGGCTGATCCTCAAGCGTCTCGAAGCAAAGGCCGGAGCATTGCTCCGGCCTTTGCTGTTTCTGTTACCAAAGCGCAACCTCTGCGTCAGAACCGTGTCTAATTCGGTATCGGAAGCCTTGCAGCTTCCCTGGTTAAAGTACGAACGACCGCGGCGCAAGGGCTCGCATGGGAGCAGAGCTGCGGCATGGCATTCAAGAGAAAGAAAACAAATTGATTCTGAGGTCTAGACACATGTCATCTTCTAGTTCGTTGTCGCTGATGCGGCGTGTGGCCTTTCGCGCTGCACTTCTCGGAGCGGTGGCCGCTTTCACCGCCGGTTTTGCAGGCGCCCAGTCCACACACTCCTCCACCGAACCCAGTGCGGCATCCGTTCCGGCGGACGAGTCCAGTTCGAGTTCGTTATCTCTGATAACGGGCGACGGCGCAGCCGCGGCCTTGCCCTCTGCTCCTTCCGCGAGTGGATCGGGTGCCGGTCAGTATGGCAGCAACCATCGGCACAGTTTTGCAAGCCGTCTTGCGTTTGAGGCGGGCGGCGGTTTCAACGCGCCGACCAACGACTCGTCCAAGGCGATCACCTGGGGCGGCAACTTCACCGTGGGTGGCGGCTACCGTTTCGACCGCTACCTCTCCGTGCTGGCCGAATACCAGTTCATGGATGACAAGCTGCCCGGCGCCATGATCGCGCAGACCGGAGCCAACGGCGGCAACGCGCATATCTGGTCGTTCACGCTGGCACCTGTGGTCGACCTGTTTCCCAAGCGGAGCAATAGCCTCTACGTCACAGGCGGCGGCGGCTTCTACCGCAAGGTAACCAACTTCACCGATCCCGTTGAAACCGAGTTTTGCGACTTCTATTTCTGCGGTATCGGGGTCGAAAATGCGACGGTGGGCCACTTCTCAAGCAACCAGGGCGGCTGGAACATTGGCGGCGGCTACACGCACCGGCTGGGCGGCATCTATGGCGACGGCCGGGCGAAGCTCTTCGCCGAGGTTCGCTATCTGGATATCTTGACCCCGGCGGTGGATCACCTGTCCCCGAACGGCCTGGGCACCACGACCGTGGCCGCGGACACCAAGCTGATTCCGGTCACCTTCGGCGTGCGCTGGTAACTTGGGCTGAATCACTTGAACGGAATGAAGTGAAAACGGCTCTGTCGGATCGATTCCGGCAGAGCCGTTTTCGCTGTTACAGGATCCCCAGAATTCTGAGGCGGATCAGGCCTCCGGCCACGACACCCAGCGGCGAGAGGACGGCCAGCAGCAGTTGATACCAGATCGGCTGGCGCCCGCGGGCTTGCAGGGCGCTGAGCGCGGCCAGCACCAGTACCGCCAGGGCGAGAGCAAGCATGTAGACCAGCGGGCTGGCGGCTGCGATGCGCGCGGTTACGTAGCCACCGGCAGCCGCGGCAAGAAACGAATAGCCCAGCGTGACAAACGCAGCGCCCGGACCGGGTCGTCCCTCCGTCCGCACCCACTCCGGCACAAAGAACGTGAGCAGCGCCGTCACCGCAATCAGCAAAACAGCCATCACCGCAAATCCGGCCAGCAAAGCAAAAAATCCATGCAAAATTACCACGGTCTTCCCTTCTCTTCCGTCGCCGTACCGACCTGCCCCTTTTCAATCCGTTGAAGAAATGATCGCGCCAGCCTGGGTTCGCCCGGGTTGCTCTCCCCATGGATCGTGCAGAGGTCAAGAAACTCGTCGCAGAGAGCGTTTTGTTCGCCGGACTGGGCAAGAACCGCCTGCACCGTGACGGCCAGTTCGCGCACCCGTTCGGCCTCGGGCCAGGGCTGGTGACTGGAGCCCTCGCCTAGGTGCTCATTGGTGCCGAACAAGCCCCAGCGGCCGCGCGCGCATTCCTCCAGGCAAGGCACCAGCATGTCGCGGAAGGCTGTGCCGAGAGCTTCAAGCGGGTCGAGTTGAGTTTTTTCTTCCGAGTCCGTTCGATCTGGTTCCATTGCGGTGACCTCGCTACTTGCTTTGCATGGCCGCTTCCACTTCCTCGGCGGTGTGAGGCAGTGCGGCGGTCAGGTCGATAAGTTTGCCGTCGGCGCCCACCAGGAACGTGCACTCGATGCGCACGCCGATTCTTTCTTCGGGAATGTAGACGCCCGGCTCGATGGTGAAGACCATGCCCGGCGTAAGCACCGCCGGATAGACGGCGGGATCGTGCACATCGACGCCCACCATGTGGCCCAGGCCATGCAGCCAATATTGCCCCAGCGGCTTGCCGTCGAGACTCTTTCCATGGGTATTGATGTAGCGATAAGCCGCCGTATCGAGTGAGTCGGGATCGTTGCGGTCGCGATCGTTGATTTTGGACTTGCCCGCGACGAACGCGTCGATGGCCGCCTGTTGCGATCCTAAAACAATGTTGTAGATTTCGCGCTGGCGTGCGGTGAAATGGCCATTCGCCGGAACCGTG
>JAATGG010000267.1 GCA_015654835.1 Terriglobales bacterium | reverse complement strand
CCTGACGAGGCCGGTGGGGAAAACAACGTTGGCGAAGGTCCCGTTACGCTCGTGCGGAAGTTCCGGCGAAAGCACCGGGTTTGCCGAACGGTAGCGAATCACGAGTGGATGCTGCTTTGAGAAGACCATCACTCCTGCGGAGTAACACAACTGGTGCCCATTCTTATCAGGAACTTCGACTTCGCTGACTCCGTGATAAACGATCAGCCAGCCGTGCTTGGTCAGGATAGGCGGAGTACCGCCGCCTATCTTGAGCCGCTCCCATGTGGAGACAGGAGCTGCCAACCGGTGATGAAAGGTAAACTTCCCAGTGCGAAACGGCTTGTGGTCGATGGTCATTTGGCAGTATGAAATCCAGATGCTTTCCCTCTCTATATCTACGTCACGAGTCGCAGGATCGCAGGCAGTTTCTTCGGGGCGCGTACCTGGAAAGAGCGGGCGGTGAAGCATGGCAAGTTCCGGCTGGCCCGATGGATCGGGAATGACGGCAGGGAATAGGCTGGCATCCTTGTCGTCCGCGTTACTGAATTCGACGCCTTCGCCCGGCGCAAAAGTGGCAAGTCCCAAGCGCTTCCAATGGTAAAGATCTTCCGACACGGCCAAAGCAATCCGGGGACCGTGGAACGACCACGCCGTGTATGTCATCAGGTATCGTTGAAGTGGTTCGATAAACGTGACCCGAGGATCCTCACACCCACCGCTGCCATCCGGCCGCAACTCATAGTCGGCCTCCGGCTCAAGTGCTATACCCAGTCTTTCGACGCCAACCGGATCGCCGGCTTGATTGAAGCTTACCCGCGCAATCCCGATGCGCGAATAATTCCCGGCTGCAACTAACCGCGGGAAGAGGTAGAGTTCCCCATCAGAACCGCGAACAGCGGCTGGATTCAGCACGCCCTCTACCTCCTGAGGGTTTCCAGGCTCTGGTTCCATCACAATCCCCAGACGGCGCATCTTGAAGTCACTCATCCGCACTCCTCAAAGACTTGCACTTGGGACCTCACAAGGAACGCACATGGTGATTATCGTCCAAACACGCGATGATCGCTTCGATTACCCGCTTGGTCTCACTCGGGCCTCGAACTGGAATGGAGATCACGCCAGCCTGCTCGGCGGGGTAGTCGTTCCCTCCTACAAACAGGGCATCCCCTACATAGATCATTTCCTGAACTGAAATGCCAAGGATGTCGCGCAGCTTGCCAATTCCATAAGCCTTATCAATGCCCGGTTTGGTGATATCGATGGATGTGGCACCGCCGATTCGGACCGAAAATTCGGGGATGAGAGTATCGAGCACTGCTTTGATCTTCTTCCGCTTGGCGAAATCCGAATCCCATCTTTCTTTCTCTTCCAAAGGGGCCTGCTGACCTAGCGCCGAATACGTCACTTGGCTCCCCCGATCTTCAATTGTCTCTCCCCAAGTCTTGTCGACACGGAAACCTGCGGTTTCGATTGCATTCTTCACAGAACTGACGATCCTCTCCTTTTCAGCCGCGGTGAAATCTTCTGAATAAAGCTTCTTCCACTCTCCTGCATATTGAAAGAATTCCGTTCCACAGGTGGGAAGGATCGACAGCTTTGCCAGACGATCGTCCTGCGGAAGTTTGGAGAGCATCTGCCTTTCAAATTGCAGCCAAGCTCCTCCGGAAATCACGGCTACTTTGACGACTCCCAACAACTCATGCAGGAGTGACAGCATTTCGGCATCAAGAGACGACTTGCTTGCCGCAAGTGTTCCATCCAGATCAAAGACAATTAGCTTCTTCATGCTTCATCCACCTCAGAACTCTTGCGGTCTCAATTCAGGTTTCCGGCTACTCGAATAACCACCGCGGTTTGCGTAAGAGTCTTGGTAACGACGGAAGGTGGAACCAAGGAACCACTCAATTCCCGGTGGCTACGGGCAGCGGCTGTCTGGGATGTCCGCGCGGAACCCACGCCAAATCGCCGCTCAGCACGTAAACCGCAAGCGCCGCAAACATGAAGACGGCGCCCACCCAGAATCGCCAGTCCCGGTGCATCTGCTTCCAATACGGGCCAGGATTGGAAGCGCCCCTATCGCCGCTATTTCCTTCAAGGTTGTGCCTGCTTCCCGTCATCTCTTCTCCATTGCTGTGGTGTATTCGCCGCGGCGGGCTGCGCAGTTACATTGCGCCCGGTGATACAGGGCCTGTTGAGCTGCAGGCACATTGGCATTGTTGCCCTTCCAAATCTCCAAGGCCGGCTGCTGGATTGCGCGCGCAAACGAGAATGCCAATGCCCAAGGAAGATGAGATTTGAATCGCGCATTCATGGCATTCAAACGCGCTGAAGCCAGTTCTGCTGATTGACCACCCGACAGGAATGCGATTCCCGGAACGGCGGCGGGGACGGCCCGCAGGAGACACCTCACCGTAGTGTCGGCGATCTCGTCTACCCCCTCCTGAGTGGGGCAGGTTGCCCCTGGAAGCACCATATTAGGCTTCAGGATCATTCCCTCTAAAACCACGCGTTGTATATAAAGCTGGTCAAAAACCGCTTGCAGGCCCCTCTCTGTTACCTTGAAACACTGCTCCAACGTATGGTCGCCATCCATGATAACTTCAGGCTCAACGACCGGGACCAGCCCAGCTTCCTGGCATAGTCCCGCATAGCGTGCCAACGCATGCGCGTTAGCCTCGATGCAACCCTGGCTCGGAATGCCATCGCCAATGGCAATTACCGCGCGCCATTTGGCGAAGCGTAAGCCGATGCGAGAATATTCAACAAGGCGACCACGTAATCCGTCCAGACCTTCGGTAACCTTCTCGCCCGGATGTCCTGCCAATTCTTTGGCGCCGGTGTCGACCTTAATGCCGGGAATAATCCCAGCCTCGAGAAGGATCTTGACAAAGGGGGTACCATCTTCCTTCTGTTGATGTATTGTCTCGTCGAAGAGGATGGCACCACTGATGCACTCTCCGAGTCCCGGTGTGGTGACGATCAATTCCCGATAGGCGCGACGGAATGCTTCGGTTTGTGGAATTCCTAAACCGGCAAATCGTCTATTGCACGTCCCCGTGCTTTCATCCATCGCCAGCAAGCCTTTGGCTCCGG
>JAATGG010000189.1 GCA_015654835.1 Terriglobales bacterium | reverse complement strand
GTTCTGGATGGCTGGGCGGGGTCGTTTGCGGAGTTGGGGCGGACGGGACGGCAGCCCAAGATGATCGAGGGGAGAGTAATTGGAAGAAAGGAGGCTTCCGATGAAGTTTTCCCAAGTTTTCCCAAGCTGGAGGAGGAGGAGGCTGTAAGTTATTGATTTATTGACTCCTCAGGTAGGACTCGAACCTACAACCCTTCGGTTAACAGCCGAAGCGGTTCAGGAGCGGTAGAACTGAAGGCTGGAAAACCTTCACCTGCCGCGACGGGCAGAGACATTCTCGCACTGCGCGGGCGTCTCAATGCAGATGCAGCCGCCAAAAGGTATAGCTGACGATCTCGTGGCCGATGCGCGCCATCTGCGTCGAAGCGCTCTCCGTCCCCGCACGCGGCCGGGGCGATGTCAGCACATTGAGCCCTTCGGCAGCGCATATCTCGTGGATACGGAACAGATGGGTGTCGTCGCTGACGATCACCAGCCGGTGCAGACCATTGGCGCGGGCAATCACGGCGATGCGGCGGGCCGACTCTTCGGTATTGCGGCTTTGGGTTTCCGCGATAATGGCGGACTCCGCAATGCCCATGCCCATCAGGTATCCGCGACCCACGGCGCCTTCGGAGTAGGCATCGCCGCCGTCTCCGCCCAGCGTGATGATCAGCGGCGCGATCTTGCCCTTATAAAGCACGCGCGCACGGTCCAGGCGGGCTCGGAACACCGGCGACGGCTTGCCGTCATACTCCGCAGCGCCAAACACGGCAATCGCATCTGCTGGAGCAGCCTGGTCCCAGTTCGCATAGCGCTCGATCTGTATGTAGACCCAGCGACACCACAGCCCGCCGCCGATTGCAAACGCGAGCAGCAACAGCACCACCAGGCGGAACGTCCAGTTGCGGCGTTTCGGTCCACGAGTTTTCAGCGTAGCCCGGCGTCTCATGCGAACACCCTACCGCTGCAAGACCATGACGATTTCGTGCGTCGGTATCGCACCTTCGCGCAAAATCTCCCAGCGGCCCGGCCCCAGAGATAAATCCACAATCGTGGTAGGCAGCGTACGCCCCGTAGGGCCGCCGTCCACAATCAGCGGAATGCGGTCGCCAATCTGGTCACGAACGCAGGCGGCGTGCGTACACTCCGACGCCCCTTGCAGGTTGGCCGAGGTCGCCGTAATGGGCAACCCGAAGCGCTCCACCACAGCCCGGGGAATCGCTGCATCCGGCACCCGCAGCGCCACATTGCCCGTGTGAGCCGTCGAGCGAAGCGGCAGCTTGGTGCCCGCTCGAACAATGATCGTCAACGGGCCTGGCCAGAAGCGGTCCGCCAGCCGGTCCAATAACGGATCGGTGTCGCGCGCCAGCGTATAGGCCTGCGACAGCGACGAAATCAGCAACGAAAGCGGCTTGTGCTTCAGCCGGGTTTTAAGTTGGTAAATCTGCTCAACCGCGTGCAGATTGACAGGGTCGACCGCCAGACCATAAAACGTATCGGTCGGCATTGCAATAACATCGCCCTTGCGAAGGCAAGAAACGATGTAATCGATCCGATCCGGCTGGGGTTCATCGGGATGGACGCGCAAGATCTCCGCGGACAAGAAGGCCTACCTCAGTTCCCGAGTTGAAGATGCCATAAAGACGGAAACTATCACAGCACCAGCTTTGGTGCAAGTCAAGCAACTGCATCCGGCTGCCGGCGAATCGTAAAAAGACTAAAATCGCCTATAGAGTAGAAGGCGGTTCGCCCAAGATGCCTGTTCGCATTGTACATAGTAAGCAGAATGCCCGCCTGAAAGAACTGCGGAGCGCCATGGCCCATCCCGCCCGCGGTTCCCACCGTGAAGAGAGCGGCGCATCGGCCCACGCCGCCGCTCGCAGCCTCGCCGGCATCGAAGGCCCTAACCTGCTTGAAGAAGCCCTGCGTGCCGGCCTCCACGTGCCCTGCGTCTTTGCCGCTCCCGAGTCCCAACATTGGCTTGAAAATCTGCCCTTGCCCGCGGAGACGGAAATCCTCCTGGTCGATCGCGACGTGCTGGCCTCCGCGCTGGCCACCGAAACCCCTCAACCCATCGCGGCGCTCCTCGAACCACCCGATTGGACCTGGGCGCATCTGCTGGGCCGCCGCAAAAAATCCGCCTCGCTGCTTGTCATCCTGGCCGGCCTGCAAGACCCCGGCAACCTGGGTACGATCCTGCGTTCCGCCGAAGCCTTTGGAGCCAACGGCGTGCTCAGCCTGCCCGGCACCGTCAGTGGATGGAACCCGAAGGCCGTGCGCGCCTCCGCAGGCAGCATCTTCCGCGTTCCCCTGTTGCCGGTCACCGCCGAGGAGTGTTTCACCCGCCTGCACGAGGCCGAAATCAAGGTATTTGCAACCGCCGTACGCGGCGCCACCTCTGCCGCTCGCGTCGACATGGTCGCCCCTGTCGCTCTGCTGATCGGTAATGAAGGCAACGGCGTGCCCGAAGAGATCGCAGCCCTCGCCGGCGGCGCCATCACCATTCCCTGCCCCGGTCCGGTCGAAAGCCTCAACGCTTCGGTCGCGGCCAGCGTACTGCTCTATGAAGCATCGCGGCAGAGGGCCATCGCAAATCCATTAGGGGACACGGCATGAGCCTTTTCGACGGAGAACCCGAAGGCCCGGCAGGCACCATTCGTTCCGCGCCCCTGGCAGAACGAATGCGTCCCCGCAATCTGGAGGAATACAGCGGCCAGGAACACCTGCTCGGCCCCGGCAAGCCTCTGCGCGTTCAGATCGAGCACGACGGACCCGACTCGGCTAACTCCGGCTCCATGATTCTCTGGGGACCTCCCGGCGTCGGCAAAACTACGCTGGCCAAGATCATCGCCGAAACTACC
Organism: Terriglobales bacterium; assembly: GCA_015654835.1. Classification (GTDB taxonomy): domain Bacteria; phylum Acidobacteriota; class Terriglobia; order Terriglobales; family Acidobacteriaceae; genus Telmatobacter. Next base: position 9,930 of record JAATGG010000189.1, on the reverse strand, counting down.
CGCGCCACGTTCATTGAGTTCTCCGCCGTCATGAGCGGCATTAAGGAGATCAAGCAGGTCATGGCCTCCGCCGCCCAGGCCGCGGAACTGCACTCGCGCACCATCCTGTTCGTCGATGAAATTCACCGCTTCAACAAGGCCCAGCAAGACGCCTTCCTGCCCTATGTGGAGCGCGGAACCATCCGCCTCATCGGCGCCACCACCGAGAATCCCTCCTTCGAGATCATCTCCGCATTGCTCTCCCGCTGCCGCGTCTACGTGCTGCAGCCGCTCAGCGAAGAGCGCATCGGCGCCCTCTTGCGCCGGGCTCTTGAGGATACGGAACGAGGCCTCGGCCCCATGGGACTGACCGCCGACGACGATGCGCTGCAACTGATCGCCAGCTACTCCAGCGGCGACTGTCGCAACGCCTACAACACGCTCGAAGTGGCCGCCCAACTGGCCGCCGCGGGCGCTAAACACATCGACCGTGCGCTCGCCTCCGAAGCCGTACAGCAGCGCGTGCTCATGTACGACAAATCGGGCGAAGAGCACTACAACCTGATCTCCGCCCTGCACAAAAGCGTTCGCAACAGCGACCCCGACGCCGCCCTCTATTGGCTGGCCCGCATGTTCGCCGCCGGCGAAGACCCGCTCTATCTCGCCCGCCGCGTCGTGCGCATGGCCGTCGAAGATATCGGCCTCGCCGCACCCGAGGCCCTCAATCTCTGCCTCTCGGCCAAGCAGGCAATGGAGTTCCTGGGCTCTCCAGAAGGCGATCTCGCCCTGGCCGAGGCCGTCGTCTACCTGTCGCTCGCGCCGAAGTCCAACTCCGTCTACACCGCCTTTGGCGCCGTCAAGCAGGAGATCGAGCACACCCGCCAGGAGCCCGTGCCGCTGCACCTGCGCAACGCGCCCACGCGGCTCATGAAGGAACTGGATTACAGCAAGGGCTATCGATATGCCCACGATGAAGAGGGGCGCGTCGCCGACATGGACTGCCTGCCCGACTCGCTCAAAGGCCGCAGCTACTACCAGCCCACCCAGGAAGGCCGCGAAAAACTGCTCGCCCAGCGCATGGACGAGATTCGCCGTATCCGCGAGAGCAAGCGGTCGAAAGCAGGATCGGGCCGCTCCTGATAGAGCGCCGACCCGCTGTCACCCGCCATGTCTTTTCCGAAAATGCTCTACTTAAGGCTGGCGATTGCCGCTCGTGCCTGGACAGCGCCGCGCGGCAGCTTTCCTAAAGCCTCGGTCACGATGCCCGGCGTGAGGACCTCAGGCAGCAGTTGCGGCGTGCTCTGCCCCGGCGCGTAAAGCACATACGCCGGAACACCGCTACGGCCCAGCCCTGTCAAAGCTCGCGCAATGGCTTCGTCGTGCTGGGTCCAGTCCGCACGCAGCAGCGCCACGTTCGCGTCCCCAAACGCCTTCTGCACCGCAGGCTGATTGAGCGCCACCCGCTCGTTTACCTGGCAGCTCAAACACCAGCTTGCCGTGAAGTCCACGAACACTGGCCGGCCCTGTGCCTGGTAGCGGCTTACCGCCGCAGACGACCACGGCTCCCAGCCGGCACGCGCCGTGCCCGTCGCCTGTGCCTGGGACACGATCACCAGTTTCTTGGGAGCCCACACGCTGAGGACAACCACCGCCAGCAAAAACGCCGCCGCCACCGTCGTAGCCCAGCGTTTCGCCGGCCACCGGCCCAGGAACCATCCTGCCACCGCCAGCAGCAGAAAACTCCCCAGCAGCGCCGCCAGCATATTGGCGCCATAGCCCTGCGCCAGCACCCACGCCAGCCAGATCACGGTGGCAAAAATGGGGATAGAAACCGCCTGCTTCAGCACTTCCATCCACGCCCCGGGACGAGGCAACAGCCGCGTCCATGCCGGCTGCAGTGTCAGCGCCACATAGGGTGCCGCCAGCCCAAGAGCCAGCGCGGTAAACACGGCAAAAGTCACCACCGGCGGTTGCGCCAGGGCGTAGCCGATGGCCGCTCCCATAAACGGCGCGGTACATGGAGTCGCCACCACGACAGCCAGCACGCCGGTAAAAAAGCTTCCCGTATAGCCCTGTTTCGCCGCCAGCGATCCACCCGCGCTGGTCATCGTCAACCCAATCTCAAACTGTCCGGCCAGCGAAAGTCCTAGAAAAAACAGCAGTCCCGCCAGCAGCGCCAGCACCACAGGCGATTGGAACTGGAAACCCCACCCCAGGCTGGAACCCGCCGCCCGCAGCGCCAGCAGCGCGCCCACCAGCACCCAGAACGAGATCAGAATGCCGGCGGTATAAACCAGCCCGTGCCCCCGCAGCTTGTGCCGCTCCTCGCTGCCTGACTGCACCAGTGCCAGCCCCTTCAGAAAGAGCACCGGAAAGACGCACGGCATCAGGTTCAGAATCAGCCCGCCGAGAAAGGCAAGCCCCACAATCCGCAACAAGCCGGGATTCGAACCGGATGCCGCACCCGGCGTCGAAACCGGACCGGAAGGCTGCGGTGTTGCCGCTTGCGGCATACCCGCCGCAGCAGCGGACGGAGCCCCCGTTGACGGGGTCGTGCTGCCGGCTGCAGGCGCCGACGGATTGTCAACCGCAGCTCCCCCCGCCACCTTGCCCGGCAAAGCCGTCAGCTCAAAAGCCCGCCCGTGCGCCAGCTCAAGAACTCCACTTAAATGAACAGGATTCCCCGCAAGGTTCGCATCTTTCTTCAGGTCTAAAACCAGCCCCGTAGGCGTAGATGTAAGCCGCTGCGGCGCAGGATTATCGATAATATCCTGATCCGCCGGAAAGAACACGCCCTGCGGCTCGCTTTCGCCTGTATCCACCGACAACCGGAAACCCGCTGGCGTAGGCTGAAAAACAGCTTTGACGGAAGAAGGCGCCGGCTTGGGAAGAACCTCCCCGAGCCGGCGCCACAAGCCGGCATCCGGCTCAGGCCCGCCAGCCGCCGCCTTCCCTGCCGCAACGTTCCGGCTCACTTCCAGTTCCGCCTTGCCGGGAATGCAGACTTCGCGGCACACCAGCCAATCCACTTTGGCGTGCAAAACCGCCGGGCCGGGCTTAACCGTCTTCGCCACGTTGAGGTTCAGCGGAAACAGAACTTCGTTCTCGTAGCCGAAATCCATCAGCGGCCCCAGCGGCAGCCGTTTGGGCGCGGGAAACTGCAACGCGTCGGCCGCAATCCCCTCCGGCAGCGTCCAGCGGATATGCGGCGGCTCGCCTGAATCCCCTGCATTCTTCCAATAGATGTGCCAGCCGGGCTCGATCTTGAAGTAGAGGCCGGCGTTGTTCCGGGCGCCGGCAGCGAGAGCATTCTCCGGAACCACCAGTTGCACATGCAGATGCGCGACATCGGCTGCACTCGACACGGCAAGCGCAGGCAGCGCCGTCGCCAAAAGGAGGAAGAAAAACACGAGCATCAAACGGGAACGGCGCATCGTAGGCAAACTCCGGTTCACTCTTTGGACGCGATCGCACCGCAGTCGGTCGCGAAGAGTGCAGCTTCAAATGCATTTTCGGAAGCGGTGCAAACAAGAGTACGCGCTCCATTGGCTTTTCTTGCATAAAAGCCGCTTACGCACCCCTCAAAAGCCAAGGTATCTAAAAGCCAGGGCATCTTCCGAAAATGCCTGGCGCTGTGCGTGAACTAAAGATCTGAAATCAGCCGTGCATGTTGGCGAAAGATGCAGTCGTTCTGCACGCACTTGACTCCGGCGGCACGGGCGCGGGCAATCGCCTCTTCGTGAACGACCTCATCCTGTAGCCATAGATAAGGAATGCCCAGCCGAATCACGTCGTCCACAATCGCCGGCACAAATTCCGATGCCCGAAAAACATTCACCAGATCGATGCCTGCGCCCGTCTGCTCCCGTGCCGCGGCTTGGGCGGCGTCCAGGTCGGGATAACATGGCTTTCCCAGCACTTCGCGCAGCATGGGATTCACGGGCAGCACATGGTAGCCGTGATCGCCCAGATAGCGGCCGATATTGTGGCTGGCTCGCGCCGGCTTGTCGCTCATGCCCACCACCGCAACGTTTCGCGCCGTACGCAGCATCTCATCCATGACAGCCGGATCGTTTGTCGTCATGCTTGTTTCTCCCCGGGGCTATACGTCCAAATCGTCATCCGCGCCGGCCGGCAGTGCCGTTCCCCGACGTTTCGCCAGCAGATAACCACGCAGAAAAGGCTCCAGATACCCGTCGAGCACCTTGTCTACGTCGCCGACTTCCACCTTGGTGCGATGGTCCTTGGCGATGCGATAGGGCTGCAGCACATACGAACGGATCTGCGAACCGAAATTGATCTCCAGTTTGGAGTCTTCGAGCTTCTTGCTCACCGCGCGCTTCTTTTCCAACTCGTATTCATAGAGCCGCGAGCGCAGCATCTTCATGGCCTTGTCACGGTTCTTGTGCTGCGAACGCTCATTCTGGCAGCACACCACAATGCCCGTGGGCAGGTGCGTCATGCGCACCGCCGAGTCGGTCGTGTTCACATGCTGGCCGCCCTTGCCACCGGAGCGGTAGGTATCGACGCGCAGGTCTTCCAGACGCAGGTCCACGTGAATCGTATCGTCAATTTCCGGGGAAACGTAAACCGACGCGAACGACGTATGCCGCCGTTTTGCCGAGTCGAAAGGAGAAATACGCACCAGCCGGTGCACACCGCTTTCCCCCGCCAACATGCCAAACGCGTAGTCGCCGCTGATCGTGAAGGTCGCCGACTTGATGCCGGCCTCTTCCCCGTCCTGGTAGTCGTTCATTTCGGTCTTGAAGCCCTGCTGCTCGGCCCAGCGCAGATACATGCGCAGCAACATCTCGGCCCAGTCCTGGCTCTCGGTGCCGCCCGCGCCCGGATGCACGGTCACGATGGCATTCAGAGGATCGGCCTCGCCGGAGAGCATCGTGCGCGCTTCCAGTTCCTCGGCAAACGAAGCCAGCGATTTGATGTCGCGTTCCAGGTCCGCCAGCACGTCTTCGCCTTCGCGGGCCAGTTCGAAGTAGGCTTCGACGTCCCCGCTGCGACGCACCAACTCTTCATCGTCGGCAATCTGGCTCTCAAGCCGCTTGCGTTCCCGCATCACCGGCTGGCTGGCGGCGGAGTTGGTCCACATGGCTGGATCGGCTAGTTTCTTTTCAATGTCTGCGAGTTCCCTGCGGAGACGGGCAGGGTCAAAGATACTCCCGCAGGTCGCGGACTTGGTCGCGCACGGGAGCATAAGCGAATTCGAGATCGTTTAACGACATCTTCTGCTCTAAGACCTGGCTTTGCTTTGAATTTTCAGACCCGCGTTGCCCCGTAAACACCAGGCAATCAGGCCTAGACTCAGTATGGCACAGCCCCACGCGAATACGTCTCCGTGATCGCTATAGAAGGTTACGTCGTTCCGAAACGCGTAGCCGGCCGGCAAGGCGTCCACCTGGTGCCGGGGAATGCTCTGCCGCACCCGGCCGTACGGATCGATGGCAGCCGTGATGCCTGTATTGGTGTCGCGCAGAATCCAGCGCCGGTTCTCGACCGCGCGCATGCGCGCCATATTCAGGTGCTGCCAGGGAGCGCTGGTATCCCCATACCAGCCATCGTCGCTGATGTTTACCAGCACTTCGGCGCCGGATTTCGCAAGCTCCCGCACCTCATCGGCAAACACGGCTTCATAGCAGATAAAGACGCCGTAACGATGCGTTCCCGCAGGCGTGCCCCCGGCTTGAAACGCCTTGCGGTCCGTCCCTCGCGAAAACTCCGAAACCCGCCCGGTCAGCTTATGCGCAAAGAACAAAAGGTTCTTGAACGGGATGTATTCGCCGAACGGAACCAGGTGAATCTTGTCGTAGCGGCCGATCCGCACCCCGTTCTTATCCACGATCAGCGCGGAGTTATACGTGTGCCAGGCTCGTTCTTCGGTGGAGAAATCCATCCCCACATTGCCCACCACCAGCGGAGCTTGTGTGGAATGTGCGATGGTCGTGAGCGCGCTTCGAAACTGGGGATCGTCTTCAAAAAACGGCGCCGGCGCCTCCGGCCACACCACTAAATCGGGATGGGTGGGATACGGCGGACAGACAATTTCGCCGTTGGGAGCGCCGGTCTGCGGCATCCCCGCGATGTAGCTCTTGCACTGTTCCCCGGCCAGCCGGCCAAACTCGGCGATATGCCGGTTCCACTCCGCACCCGCCCAGCTATTGTCGGCGGTCACGTCGAGATTGGGCTGCACCAGCACCGCAGTCGCGGTCGCGGCGGGGTGCGGTGGCAGAATCAGGATTCCTGCCATCCCAACCATCAAGCCCACCGCACCCGCAATCCCCCACCAACGCCTGCCGGAACAGCGGTCGAGCGTCAGTCCCCCGGCGATGAGCGCGTTCACAGCCACAAGAAGAAAACTGATGCCATAAACGCCTGTCCACGGCGCAAGCTGGTTCACCAGCGTATTGTCCACCTGCGAGTAGCCGAGTTGGTCCCATGGAACGCTGGTGATCCGCGCAGCGGCCAGTTCCAGTGCCGCCCACAATAGAGGAGCGACCGCCAGGGCCAGCCGCGGGCTGTCCGTCGCCCTGCGCACCAGCGCCACACCCAAGCCGAAAAGCCCGAAATAGAGGCCCAGCACCAGGCTGTATCCCACCAGCAGCAACACCGAAATCAGCGGCGATAACCCGCCATGGATCAGCATGGTGTCGTAAATCCAATAACAGTTGCCCATATACCAAAGCACGCCGCAGACATAGGCGGGCAAGAAGGCGTGCCGCAGCGGGCGGGGCCGGTCGGCCTTCGTGACCGACAGTATCGCGCTCAATAACGGAACCAGGGCAAACCAGGCGAAGATCGTGCGCCACGGGGGCAGCGGCCCGGCCAGCGGAAACGGCAATTCGAGCAAACCCGCAGACAGACCCGCGGCAGCCCACAAACTCCAGGGCCACGACTTCCAGAATGGACGCTGCATACAGGGGCGAGTTTATAGCATCTCGCCTATCCGCGCAGCACAGCCTGCGGTGTCTCCCCGGGTGTGCTCACCGAAACCCGCCTTTTGCGCAAATATTCAGTCATAGGAAAATTTGCATCCTTTATAAGGCGGTTGGCAACGGCTCCCTGTGGACTCTTTCCCATTTCCTGGCCACCGCTTCAAGTCCATGCCGCGCCGGCGTCGAAACACGTTACAATACGGAGCGTATGGAATTCGCTAGATTTGCGATAGTTGTATTGGAAACCATGTTTTTTGTTGGCCTTGCGGGGTCAGCCGTCGTCGTGCTCATCAGTTTCGTCGAGGACGCGAAGGAGCTAGTTGGCGACGAATAACCAGGCAGGGATCCGACCGTCGGCAGCACGTCCTCCATTTTCATTGACGCGCCGTGCATTCGGACATACACTCAGCCCAGAGCGGACAATAACTTTGTACGAAAGCCTTAGACAGCCGGCCGTCGAGCCGGCACTTTAGTGATGGCCTCTTCCCGAACGACCGTAGCTCCTCCGTCTGACCGCGTCCGGCTCATTGTGGCGTCCTCGGTGATGCTCACATTCATTTCCTTCTGGCGGGCGGCCGCCATCGTTCTCAACGATCTGGGTTCCTCGGCCTTTTATGCCGGCGGCATCGCCGAACAGGCAGTCGGTGCGGCTGCGCCCTGGTTCATTCTCGGCATCATGCTGTTCAGTTTCGCGGTCCGGGCGGTCTACGTCGAAAGCTGTTCGATGTTTACCCGGGGTGGCGTCTACCGCGTGGTCAAAGAGGCCCTCGGCGGCACCTTTGCCAAGCTCAGCGTATCGGCGCTGATGTTCGATTACATCCTGACCGGCCCCATATCGGGCGTCTCCGCAGGGCAATATATTACAGGCTTGATGAATGAGTTGATGGTCGTCGCGGCCCAAAGCCACTGGCTCCCACCCGCTCTGATGGATGCACAAAACAACCCCCTCCAATTCAATATGAACAGCACCGCAGCCGTCTTTGCCGCCGCGGTGACGATCTATTATTGGTGGCAAAATATCAAGGGCATCGAAGAATCCAGCGGCAAAGCGATGCGCGTCATGCAGATCACCACGGTGATGGTGGTGATTCTCCTCATCTGGGGCAGTTACTCGGTCTTTGTGCGCGGTGCCCACCTCCCCCCCCCCCCACCCCCTCGAATCTAAAGTTCAGCAACGAAGCCCTCGGTTTCCTCAAGGGATCGGGCCTTCCCATCTTTGGCTTGTTCGGCATTCTCATGGCCTTTGGCCACTCCATCCTCGCCATGAGCGGCGAGGAGAGTCTGGCTCAAGTCAATCGGGAGATCGAACATCCCAAGCTCAAGAACCTGAAGCGCGCTGCCATCGTCATTGCGATCTATAGCCTGATCTTTACCGGCGGCGCCACCCTGCTCGCCTCCATGCTGATCCCCACATGGCAGCGCACGCACATCTATCAGGACAACCTGATCGCCGGCCTCGCCATGTACATGGTCGGGCCCATGTTCTGGCGCATCGCATTCCGTATCTTCGTCGTCATCGTCGGCTTTCTCATTCTGTCCGGAGCCATCAACACATCGATGATCGGCTCGACCGGCGTACTGATGCGAGTAGCCGAAGATGGCGTGCTGACCGACTGGTTCCGCAAGCCGCATCGCAAATTCGGCACCAGCCATCGCATCGTCAATCTGGTGTTTGTCCTGCAGATGTTCACCATCATCGCCACCCGGGGCAACATCATCACCCTCGGCGAAGCGTATGCCTTCGGTGTGATCTGGTCGTTCACCTTCAACAGCCTCGCCATGCTCGTGCTGCGCTGGAAGTATCACGGAGAGCGCGGCTGGAAAGTACCGCCGAACCTGCGCATCGGCAAGGTCGAAGTTCCCTTTGGGCTCATTTCGGTCTTCTTCGTGCTGCTCTCGACCGCGATCGTCAACCTGTTCACCAAGTCCGTCGCCACGGTCAGCGGCATCGTGTTCGCGGCTGTCTTCTTCGTGATCTTCAGCATCTCCGAACGGCAGAACCTGCGCAAACACGCTCTGACCGCCCGCCAGATGAAAGACCACTTCCAACTGGAACACCAGGACACCATCAGCCGCGAGTCGGTGGCGATTCGCTCCGGCGGCGTGATGGTCACCATGCGCGACGCCGCCAATCCTTTCGCTCTCAAATGGGCGCTCTCGCGTACCAGCACCGAAGATGCCGATGTCGTTGTGCTCAGCGTGCGCATCATGGGTGTCGGCGGCCCCGAGTTCTTGAGCGCGGAAGATCAAAGCTTCAGCGAGCACGAACAAATGGTCTTTACCAAGGCCATCTCTGTCGCTGAAAGCTTTGGCAAAAAGGTTTCACTCCTGGTCGTTCCTGCCGGAGACGTCTTTGCCGCTCTGGTGCAGGGAGCGAACTCGCTGGAGATCGATTCGGTCGTCGCCGGAGTCTCCACCAAGATGACTGCCGAAGATCAGGCTTACCACATGGGACAGGCCTGGGAAGCTCTGCCCGAGCCGAAGCGGCAATTCAACTTCTATGTTATCGATCCAAGCGGTGAGTCCAAGGTCTTTTATATTGGGCCCCATGCTCCCAATCTAAGTCCGGATGATGTGCAGTTGGTGCATCGACTATGGCTCAACATGCGCCGCGATCCTTCCGTACAGGACCTGCATCACAGCGATATCATTACTTACGCTCTTACACGGCTCGCAGGCCAGTATGCCCGCGAAAAGCAGGAGATCATCCGTGACTTGCGTAACTATCGCGCCGCAGAATCTCCCGTGACTCGTCGCCTCGGTGGCGGCCCCAATCTTAACTCGTCGATTCCACCCGCAAAGCCTGTAGCCGGGCAGCCGCGACCTCCCTCCAAACCGCAACGTTACATTTAAGTCAGGACTTATTTTCTGCTTTGCTATCGGCTTAGTTGCCACCCCGCACCGGATATCTAGCTTCATCTATCGAATAAGTCGAAGCACTCTCAAAATATTAGATATGCGGCACAAATATCTATTTTTTGTTTGTAAAAGAGTCTACAGTTGC
>JAATGG010000107.1 GCA_015654835.1 Terriglobales bacterium | reverse complement strand
TAGAGGGCAGTCCACGCGATGCGCACCGATTGCGCCTTCGCCGGAATCCAAGTGAAAGAAGACTCGACGCCGCGAAAACTCAATCCATTCAAGTTCACAGCATTCCAAGGCGAGGTTGGCGTGGCGCGCACATAGTCGATGGTGTCGTGCTGGCGCGAGTAGAAGCCGGTAGCTGAAAACATCACGCGTGCGGAAGGGGCCCAATCGACGCCACCATCGCCGGACCACGCCGACTCCGGCTTGAGGTTTGGATTGCTGATGTTGGAAGGATCGGTGTAATAAAGATCGGTGTACGTGGGAATGCGAAATCCGTAACCCGCGCTAGCTCGCACTTTCAAGTTATGCGTAAGCCGCACGCTCGCTGCCAGATGAGGCGCCAGCACCGACTTCAGGCCGCCTGAAAATAACTCCTCGCGCAGACCGGCAGATAAGGTCCACCGCTGTTTGGCTGGGCGCAAATCCAGATCCAAATAGCCGGCGCCTCGATTGCGTGCGTGATCGCCCAGATTATTGCTTTGGATGCTGTCGCCCTCGAACTCCAGGCCAGACAGGAGCACGGATGCACGCCCCAACGGCACCGTGTGGCGCAAGTAGGATTGCCATGACTCATCGGCGTGATTGTTTTCGTAGAGGGCCGGATTATCGCGCACCAGCACATACTCATCGGTGTGCCGGCGATAGCCAAATGCAGCAACTGTGCGGCTCCCGAGTTCCTGGCGGGCCGAGGCGAACCAACTCTTGGTTCGCTCCCACGAGTTATACGGGCCATAGAATTGAGCCGCTCCAAAAGAGCGGTCGGTCGCGGCGAACAACAAGTCTGTCACGCCGAGCCGTGAACCGATCCAAGTCTCCTCGGACGCATTTTCGTTGCGGTAATCGCGGTCCGCGATGAAGCCGGTCGAGAAGTTGCGATCGGCGGCCAGACGGCTGCTCCATCGCTTGCGCACCAGCGCTCCCAGCAGCGACTCCTCGTTGGCGCCGAAGCTGCCCTCGCCGGCACGCAGGCGCAGCGAGGAGATGGCGGGCGCGGCGGTGAGAAAGTCCACCACACCATCGAGGGCATCCACGCCGTGAAGCGTGGAGCCGGCGCCATGCAGCACCTGAATCGAATCCATGGCATCGAGCGAAACGGGGAGGTCGAGATTGTGATGGCTGGCCTGCGCATCGTTGACGCGGAATCCATTCACCAGCACCAGCGTCTGCTCCGAAGTGCCGCCGCGCAGGATCAAGTCGGACTGTGCGCCGCCGGCTCCGCGCTGCTCAAGAAAAACTGCGGAATCCTGGCGCAACAGGTCGAGCGGCGTCTGCAGTGAAACATCTTTCGTATCCACCGGCAACACCACGACCGAGCGAGGCGACTCGGCCAGCGGCACGGGAACGGCAGAGCCCAACACGACGCTCGTCTCAGAAGGGTGTGGAAGCGTGGGAGACTGAGGCGTGGCAACGTCCTGCGCTGAGACGGTTTGCACACAGGTGGGAAATAATAAACAGGCGGCGAGGATGATTGTTTTTGAGATAGACATAAGCTTCTTGTCATCCTGAGCGCTGCGGCGATAATGCGCAACGATGATTTGATGCGGCATTAAATAGTTAAGCGAGTAAACTATGATGAACCGATCAGAGATCCGAAATTGCTGGTATTAGCAGGAGTTCAAGCATGCGCATCGACGCGTTTCTTCAGCAGAGTCCCATGTTTGCGGTCAACCGCGCGGCTCGCCGCTTTGAGTCGCTGACTGCGCAGGTGCTGGCGGCCGACAATCTCAGCTTTCTTGAAGGACTGGTTTTAGCGGCGATGTTTTTTGAGGCACCGCGGCTTATCAAGCCCTCGCAGTTGGCCGAAACATTTGGCACCACGCGCGGCAATGTGAGCCATTGCGTTTCGTCTCTTGAAGCGAAGGAATTGCTGCAAAGAAAAATCGATCCGGAAGATGCGCGCGCCTATCTGCTGACTTTGAGGCCGCAGGGAAAGAAATGCGCGGTGCGCGTCATTGGCGTTTTCGACAAATTGCAGAAAGAGTTTGAGCACGAGATCGGGAAAAGCGCTTTGGCCGAAATGTTGAAGAACATGCGCAAATTGGAGGCGCTGTTTGTTCCTCGATAAAAGCGAGGAACAAAACAAAGGCGCGACCGAAGCCGCGCCTTTGGCACTTATCCAAGTTACTTTGACGACTTACAAAATATAGCGGCTAAGGTCCTGATCCTTCACGACCGAGGCGACCATCTGTTTCACGTACGCGTCGGTAATCAAGAACACCTTCTCCGGGCCGGAAGCCGTCATGCGCTCGGAGTAAGGCAGCGGCGAAGAGGATTCGGCCTTGATGGCCTCGGCCAGAGCTGCGGCCTGCTCCTCGTCCGGTGCGCGGCGAGCCACGTCGGGCGCGAGGAAGCTTACATCTTCAAGCACGCGTTCCATGATGGTATGCAGCCGGCGGGCACCGATGTTCTCAGTGGTTTCATTGACCCGGAAAGCAAACTCCGCCATCTCGCGCAGGGCCTCGGGAGAAAACTCCAGCCTTACGCCTTCGGTCTCAAGCAAAGCCGTATATTGCTTGGTAAGGGAAGCCTTGGGCTCGCTCAGGATGCGCAGAAAATCGTCGACCGTGAGCGACTGCAACTCGACACGAATCGGGAAACGCCCCTGCAACTCGGGGATCAGGTCGCTGGGCTTGGACACATGGAACGCGCCCGCGGCGATAAACAGGATGTGGTCGGTGCGGACCATGCCATAGCGCGTGTTGACCGTAGTGCCTTCTACGATGGGCAGGATGTCGCGCTGCACGCCTTCGCGGGAAACATCGGGTCCGTGACCGCCTTCGCGCCCGGCAATCTTGTCGATCTCATCCAGGAAAATAATGCCGCTGGACTCGACCCGCTCCACGGCAGCGCGATTCACCTGATCCATATCGATGAGCCGGCCTTCTTCTTCCTGCACGAGGTAATCGAATGCGTCGGCGACCTTCATCTTGCGTTTCTTGGAACCACCGCCGAAGATGTTGGGCAGCATGTCCTTGAGGTTCATTTCCATGTCCTCAAGATTCTGGTTCGAGATGATGCCGAACTGCGGGGTATTGCGTTCGCGAACGTCGATCTCGACCATGCGGTCGTCGAGTTTGCCCTCGCGCAACTGCTGACGCAGCTTCTCGCGGGAGCGCTGGTGACTCTCGGCGCCGGGCAGAGAAAGCTGGCCTTCCTGCCCTGGAGGCGCGGCGGGCGGAGGCGGCAGCAGGACATCGAGCAGCCGCTCTTCGGCGTTCATCTCGGCCTTGTCTTCAACCTCTTCAAGCCGCTCTTCGCGCACCATGTCGATGGAAATCTCGACGAGGTCGCGGATCATCGACTCGACGTCGCGGCCGACGTAGCCCACTTCAGTGAACTTTGAGGCTTCGACCTTGAGGAAGGGAGAATTGGTCAGCTTGGCAAGCCTGCGCGCAATCTCGGTTTTGCCTACGCCGGTCGGCCCAATCATGATGATGTTCTTGGGCATAATGTCGTCGGCCAGGTCGGGCGGCAGTTTTTGCCGGCGCTGACGGTTGCGCAACGCGATAGCCACGGCGCGCTTGGCGGCACGTTGACCCACCACGTGCTTGTCAAGCTCGGTGACGATCTCACGGGGGGTCAACTCGTCGAGTGCGAGGTCTTGTTCTTCGGCGGATGCGGGTAGGTAAATGGCCATGGATGGATGGGAGCCGGCGCAAGCGCTCAGCTAGCCCTTCAACTCCTCAATCGTGACGCGGTCATTGGTATAGATGCAAATGTCTCCGGCAATCTTCATTGCTTTTTCGGCGATTTCGCGGGCACCCATGTCGGTGTTCTCAAGCAAGGCGCGGGCTGCGGCCGTCGCATAGGGGCCGCCGGAGCCAATGGCCGCGATGGGTTCATCGGGATCGATCACGTCGCCCGATCCAGAGATCAAGAAGGTCTGTCCCTTATCGGCAACGACCAGCAGGGCCTCAAGATTGCGGAGCATCTTGTCGGTGCGCCAGTCTTTGGCCAACTCGACTGCGGAGCGGTTCAAGTTGCCCGCATACTGCTCCAGTTTGGTCTCAAAGCGGGCGAACAGGGAGAATGCGTCGGCTGTGGAACCGGCAAACCCGGCCAGAATCTTGTCCTGGTAGAGGCGGCGAATCTTTTTCGCGGAGTGTTTGAGCACGTGATCGCCCAGGGTGACCTGGCCGTCGGCGGCCATCACGACCTCGCCGTTGCGGCGTACGCAAATGACGGTGGTGGAACGAATTCGTGGACGTTTTGCTGCTGTCGAGCTATCTGCTGGCGTCAAAACTTTGTCCGAGATCAAAAGAACCCTCCGGAAAATCGCGCGTCCGGCAGGCCGGAACTCATTCAAGATGCAGAGACGAGTATATCGCAGCGCGAAACAGTGGGGGCGGCCCAGCGATCCTCCGTCAGCACGGCGCCGGTTCTGGGGTATGCTCTAGGTGGGACCCTGGGGTGGAGTCCCGATCTGGGATGAACTTCCTCACTTTCAGCGTGTGGCAGCTAGTCGCCGGAGTGGCCTGCGTGGCTGCGCTGGGCACGGCAGGACTTTGGCTTGCGCTACGTAAGCACCCGAGCGCAGAGGAGTTGGAGCACGCACGCCGCCAGTTTCTGGTGCAATCCGGACGCCTGGTAGACGCCATGATGCTCGACGTTTTCGAAGTGGATGGCGAAGATGGGCGAACCCTGACCATGCTGCTCTACGAGTATCGTATCGGCGGTGTCGACTACCAATGCTCACAAGATGTAAGCGGTATCTTGGGCATCGTCGATCCTGCGCAGGTACGCGTCGGCTTTCCCTGCACCGTCCGCTACCAGCCAGGAAATCCTCAAAACAGCATCGTGGTAGCCGAAGAGTGGACGGGTTTGCGCGCGGGACTGCCGGTGCTGCCTACCTTTGAGGATCCCGAACCTCTCGATGTCAGCCATTTACGTCCTCGCCGCGACCGGCGCTGACGGCCCGGCCTGCGCTACTTTTGCGCCTTTTGACCGCACGCACGGGCAGCCAGACCGCGGCGATGGCGCGGGATACCCAGCCCCGGTTACACTACCCCTATGCATGTCCATGCGGCGCCCTCAGGACCCGGCGCGAACAGGACAAAATCCGTGCTGCGCATCTCGCTGGTGGCCACGCTGGCATACGTGGTGGTCACCTTCGTGGCCGGGTTGCGCGCACACTCCCTGGCGCTCCTGTCTGAGGCCGGTCACAACGTCTCCGACTTTCTGGCCCTTCTGCTCAGTTTTGCCGCCGTCTACTTTCAGAGCCGCCCGGCCACGCAGAAAAGAACCTTTGGCTATCAACGGGCCGGGGTGCTGGCGGCCTTCATCAACGCCGCCTCGCTCATCGTGATTTCCCTCTGGATTGCCGCCGAGGCCATTCATCGGCTGAGCGCTCCGGTGACCGTGCAGCCCAAGCTAATGATGGCGGTGGCCGCGGCCGGCGTGCTGATGAACGGGTTTATCGCCGCCCTGCTATGGGGCGTGGCCCGCGATGTGAATATGCGCAGCGCCTTTCTGCACATGGCGGGGGATACCCTCTCGACCGCCGCGGTGATCGCCGGGGGCCTGGGCATCCTGTTCACCGGACAGAACTGGATCGACCCGGCACTTTCGCTGCTTATTGCCGCGCTCATTTTGTGGACCAGCTTCGATATCGTGCGCGAAACGCTGAATATACTGCTCGAAGGAACGCCCCGCGGCGTGTCGATCCCCGAGATTCGTTCGGGCATGGAAGCGGTCGAGGGCGTGCTCAACGTCCACGATCTGCACTGCTGGAGCCTCGGCTCGCAGTCGCGTGCGCTGGCCTGCCATGTGACCATTGAAGATATTCCGCCGTCGGAGAGCGCCTGCATTTTAGCCAAGCTCAACCATGTGCTCCGCGACCACTTTCATATCAGCCACGCCACCATCCAGTTTGAGCACACCGGCTGCCAGGTATTCGACGACTGCTGCGTGGTGCCGATGGAAGAACTATCGGGCGGCGCGGCTCCCGTCCATCATCACGGCCACTCGCACTAGCCCACCGATTCGCGCTGCACTCAGGAGGTCTTGCCCTTGCTTCGTCTTCGTGTTGCCTTAGCAGCCCTGTGCCTCACATCGCTCACCGCCGCACCTGTTTTTGCGTGGCCTACGCCCCACTCCGCGGAGGAAACAGCAGCCGCTCATCTGGAAGCCTTTGTGGGGGAATATACCGACCCGGTCGAGCCGGACACGCCGCTCGATTTTTATGTGCAAGGCGGCAGGCTCTTTGTCGAATCGGAGCGGCGCGTGCCGACGGAGTTGAAACCGGCCTCGGCGACCGAGTTCAGCCTGCCCAACACAAAAGTCATTCTCCGTTTCACGCTCGATGGCGCGGGCCGCGCCGCGAGCCTGAGCATCTCAGAAGATCCGGAAAGCGTGTATCGCCGCACGGGCGAGGCCCTTCATCACGTCTTCCACGACTACCAGCGGACGGAAGCGATGATTCCCATGCGCGACGGCGTCAAGCTGCACACCGTCATTCTCAAACCGGCGGATATCACCGCGCCGCTACCGTTTCTCATCCAGCGCACGCCGTACGGGGTCGACGGCAACGATCGCGCCTCGTTCTTCGCCGGCCGTCCGGAGTTGGCGCGCGCGGGCTATATCTATGTAGCGCAGGACATTCGCGGGCGCTTCAAGAGCGAGGGCACATTTGTGATGAGCCGGCCGCTCGCCGACCATCGCGACACGAAAGCGGTGGACGAGAGTACCGACACGTACGACACGGTCGCCTGGCTGCTCAAGAACGTGCCCGGCAACAATGGCCGCACGGGCTTTATCGGCACCAGCTATCCGGGTTTTCTGGCGATGATGGCGGGCATCGATCCGCACCCGGCGGTCAAGGCTATTTCGCCCCAGGCACCCATGATCGACGTATGGATGGGCGACGACTTCTTTCACAACGGCGCATTCCGACAGTCCTATGGCTACGACTACGTCTACGAGATGGAAACCAACAAGGAATCCTCTTCCGTCAGCTACGGCAAAGGCAAAGACGGCACCCCGCGCGACGGCTTCGACTACTTTCTCGAACGCGGCTCTTTCGATCAAGACGTGAAGAAGTCCGGCTCCAGAACACTGCCCACCTGGAAGCTCTTCCTCGAACACCCAGCCTATGACGACGTCTGGTCTTCACGCGGTGTGGAGCACGCTCTGAATGCGGTGACTGTGCCCACGCTGACGGTCGGCGGTTACTACGACCAGGAAGATATGTGGGGCCCGCAGGAGGAGTATGCGAGCCTGGAGCCGCATGACCTGCATCATCAGAATTTCCTCGTCCTCGGCCCGTGGCGGCATGGCTCCTGGTCGTCTTCCATGCGGCACCTTGGCAATCTCGACTACACGGCGCCGGTCGGCAAAGAATACCGTGCGCAGATCGAAGCCAAATTCTTTGCGCACTATCTCAAGGACGAGCCCGGCTTCGACCTCGAAGATACTGCCAGCTTTCAGACCGGGTCCAACATATGGAAGCGCTATGCCCACTTCCCGCCCACGGAGTCTGAGCCCACGGGCTTGCATCTGCAAGGCGACGGCAGGCTGAGTTGGAGCGACTCCCCTGCGCAGGCTAAAACGAGCTACGTCAGCGACCCGGCCAACCCGGTTCCCTATCGCCATCGGCCGATACAGCCGACCTATAGCGAGGGCTCGAAGTGGTATTACTGGCTCACCGAAGACCAGCGCTTCGTTACCGACCGCAAAGATGTGGCCGTGTGGAAACTGCCTGTGCTCAAGAAAGATCTCGTCGTCACCGGCGAAGTGCTGGCCGATATTTTCGCCTCCACCAGCGGCACCGACAACGACATGGTGGTCAAGCTGATCGATCAGTATCCCGAAGACGACGCCGACCCCAAAATGCGCGGCTACCAACTGCTGACCAACGCCGAGATCTTCCGCGGCCGCTATCTGGACAACTTCGCCAAGGCGGCTCCGCTACGGGCTGGCTCAGTGCGCGAATACAAGTTCAGCCTGCACGATGTGGATCACGTTTTCAAGGCCGGCCACACCGTCGTGGTCGAGATTCAGAGCACATGGTTCCCGCTCTACGACCGCAATCCGCAAACCTTTGTGCCCAACATCATGACGGCGCGGCCGGTGGACTACAAGCCGGCCACCATTACTGTCTATTCCGACCCCGAGCACGACTCCAGCCTGCAGATGCCG
>JAATGG010000187.1 GCA_015654835.1 Terriglobales bacterium | reverse complement strand
GCGAGACTCAAAAGTGCTGCCGGTCTGGTGGAGTCCGCCTGACCTGTGTACCGTGCCGAAGTGGCGGAATTGGCAGACGCGCGTGGTTCAGGTCCACGTACTCGCAAGGGTGTGGGGGTTCGAGTCCCTTCTTCGGCACCATTTAAGTCCTTTATTATCAACGATTTAGAGTAAAAATGGGGTTCGATTATCCCCTTTGAAACCTATCTGATCAGCGAATCCTCGTCCCAACCCGCACAATTTCAAAGATTACAATTTAATAAATGCTTCATCGATGTCGGTATTGGGTGTCCAGGCAATGTGTGGCTAGGTGTCCATCGGCAATCGTTGTGCGTAAGATCTTCAAGGATGGACAATTCGGATCATGCCGCAGCTAGTAGACGGCGCAATCAGCAAAGTACATGTCACCATTCTCAAAAAAGTAAAAACAAGCGGCGTCTGGAGGCTCTATCCCGTTCTCCTCGCGAAAAATGGTCGTTTGACAAACAAGGTGTCCATACGAGGCACAATCGAAATACACAATGAGGGGAACTACTACATTGAATGGCGTGAGGCGGGGCATCGGTACCGCAAAGCCATTGCTGAGCCTAATCAAGTAGTCAAACAGGCCCGACTCAAGAAACTTGAACTAGAAGCAGTGAGATCTGGGTTGCACCTGCAAACGCCTGGATCTTCCGAAGCGTTAAAGCCTTCTGCGGCTTTGTCCAGTTTTAACGATGCGCGGCCAGCAGTATCTTTCTGCGATTCGACAAAGGAAGCAGCTGAACTTCTTCTCCATGGAATCCAGTCTTAATTTGCGGGAAGCGGTTGGCATTGCTGTCCATGCGCATATTGCCTCTTTAGGTCTCGATTTCGCACAAATGCCATCTACAACCCCACCGGAATCAGTTCAACAATTGGTTCTAGAGCAAGGATTCAATCACCGAACACGTTTAGTCGCACCTGAGAACAAAGCTGAACAGTCCATTCAGCATAGGGTATCAATTGCGCAATCCATCGAATCCTATTTGAAGGACGTTGAGCCTCCGCAGCGAGAGCTCAAGACCTACCAGGAATATCGAGCTGTGCTATACCGTTTTCGTGATAACTGCAACAAGGTCAATGTCTCCGATATAGATCGGCAAGACTGCTTGGAATTTATAAGACACCTATATTCAATCGGCAACGAGGCGCGCACAGTCTATAACCGTATTGGGATTGTGCTGCAGTGGCTCAGATTACACGGTATTACCAACACCTGCTCAGGAGGCGTGATAAGCCCAACTATGTAGAGAACGTTCGGGACATTTATAGCGCAGAAGAATTGCAATCTCTTCTTGAAGCCTGCAATCCAGCAGAACGAGTTCGTTATTTCTTTTTCCTTTTAACTGGAGAGCGAGATAAGGAGGTCAGGTATACGACTTGGGATGATGTTGACTTTAGCCGAAAGTGTGTAAGAGTGACAGCAAAGAAGCAATTGGATTTCAAGCCAAAAGATAAAGAAGAGCGCGAAATTCCGATTCCGGCCGCGCTTTTGAGCGCTCTCAAAGAATATAAAGCCGAGGGTTCTAAAAATAATCCCTATGGCTTGCTTTTCCCAACCTCACAGGGGCAACCTGATAAGAAGTTTGAGAATAAACTCAAAAGAATTGCCTGCCGGGCCGGACTCAATTGCGAACGATGCATATCAAAATATGGCAACAGGTGTTCTATGGGACCATATTGTGGCAAGTGGTTTCTGCATAAATTCAGGCACACCTTTGCAACGAATTGCCTCGAAGCAGGCATAAGTGTTCGCTCTCTGCAAGAATGGCTGGGGCATAGTGATTTGAGCTCAACCATGATCTACCTGAAATATGTCAGGCGTGATGATCTATACGACATCATCGATAGAAGTGCCATGGCTGATGTCGCCACTAGCATATTGAGTTGTGCTTGACTTCTTCCGCTGGCATTTCCGGTTGCAGCATTATGTAGAAGGGTTCAAGGCAGCGACCATTGCAGAGAGATCCCAAAGGCCGGCGATTATGCAATAACCGGCTGACAGTCGGGAAGCAGCCGATGCACTACGGCGCGTGGAACTGAGCCGCAGCAATAGCCTATCCGCCCAGGATCTCCGGTTGTGCCGGGACGAGGAGCATGTCCGCGTGGCGGGCTGCGTCACATCTCGTGGCAGCGGCCAGGCACAGCCAAGGGATTCATCTTCATAACAGCAATGCCGCTCAATAGCGAGGATCCATTAACGGCCCGATAAGACGACCGTCAGGCTTCATTGCTTCGACCACTACTCCATGTTCAACTCGCCCTAATTTGTCGCAGGCCAGCTCGATCATGTTCTTGACGCGCTGGATTACCCATAGCTCACCGCACATTCAGGTAGAGTTTGGCGTTGCGATTGAGAGGATCCCTTGCAAGCAACAGTCGAAAGGTCTGATTGGCATCTACGGGCTGGGCATTCGCTTCATAAGCTCTCGCCAGACCCTCCAAAGCGTTATTACTCTGGGGAAACATTGCGACAGCAAACTGCGCGACCGTCACGGCCCGGGCTGCCTTACCGCCGCCCCACAACAGACTTGATACCCAGCGCACAAGCTCCTCTTCGTCGTATGCCTGCGGGTTATTTTGCGCTTTCGCAGAGGCAATCAATTCTTCAAGGTTTGTGAAGTCAGAGCGCTCCGCGGCCGCGCGAAGTTGCTCAACTGCTGTCAGGGTGACTTCTGGCACAAACAATGCTGCCACCTCGTCGGCAAGTTCCTCGGGATTTGAACCACGCAGATTCGAGAGAATGACCACGCCCGCGTTGAACTGTGGATACAAAGAGAAGACTGCCCGTTCACCGCCGATCATCCCGACTTTGGTGTAACCATTACGGGAGGCGACATCCCAGCCAATCGCGAATGAACTCGGACTTCCGTTGTTGAGTAAAACGGGCGTCCACAGAACACGTTGAGACGCCTCACTGAGTTGCTCGCCGCTAAGGATTGATTGCATCCAGCGAGTCATATCCTTCGCTGTGCTGTTCAGGCCCGAACCGGCGTGCAACATTGGTCCAAAGAATATCACCTCGTTGCCGAGGACTCCGATCTGATCGTGTTCTGCATACCTGTAGACGTACTCTCCTGTCTTGTTCCTGGTGGCATCTCTACTGTCGCCAAAAGACGTTTCCGTCATCCCCGCAATCGCAAGTTCCTTGTTGATGATGGGTCCATCCGGTGGACGTCCTTCCAGCCGATTCACAATTCTTTGCGCTAGAGCAAGGTTGGTCTGGTTGTAGTTCTCCAGCTCACCGGGGGCGGATGGCGCTTGCGTCAACGCCCATTCCCATGCCCTGTCTTCATGAAGTACACCTATCTCCTCAGCGTCTTCGCCGTAGGAGTCGATGTCGGGAAGCCCGGAGATCTGCCCCATCAATTGGCGGACCGTCACCTTGCCCCAACTGGATGGGATGTCTGCCAAATAGGTTGAGATGGGCGCCGATAAATCCAGCTTGCCTTTCTCCACTTCCTGCATCACTGCAATGCCGGTAAAAGCCTTTGTCACCGAGTTGATGGAAAAGACTGTGTCATCCGTAACGGGCACAGGCGTCTGCATATTTGCCACACCGTAATTACGGGAAAACACCACCTTTCCATTGGCGATCACAGCGGCCTGTAAACCTGGTATCTTCCGATCGGTCATGGCCTTGCGGAGAATAGAATCTGCACGATCGGCCGGGGCCTGAGCCGATGAAGTGGGCGCTTGGATAGCGCCATGGACTTGGTTGGAAGCAAAGAATGCTCCCGCGAGAGCTAGGCACGTGATGGACTTCATACGGACTCCTGTGGCGAATTGATCGCAGCGAATGACCATCGAATGTGTTTAATCCGAAAGATCTCGTACGGTAGAGGGGTACTTCTACCTGCGGAGCTGGGTGGAGTGTGTCTTAGCCATTTGAGCCGAGAGCGATCCCAACGCGAACGACATCGCAATAAGGCCACAGCAAAAACGCTTCAAGCCAGTTTCTCTCCCTGGCGTGCGTTGATGTGAACGAAATCCCTGATCGCCTCCGCGGTGTGCAGCGGCTGATCGATCGGCAGCAGGTGACCGCTTTGTGAAACGATTCGCAGAACCGATCCAGGAATTCTGGCGATCACTTCTTCGCGATGTTGCTCGACCGAGTCGAGACGGTCAAGTTCCCCCGCGAGCACCAGCGTGGGGACGGCGATCTGCGCTACATCGACGGAGATGTCCTCAAACATTCCTTGTGTCGGCCACGCGGATTTAGCCTCGGCAGAGCCGCTCAAGCTGTCCGTAACGATCTGCTCCACCAACTCGGGGGAAGGCGTCCGTGCACACAGGAATTCGATAGCCTGAAGCACGGTGCTGCGGTCATCATAAGCGTGAAGTTGTTGCTGCTTGGCCTCTTCAGGCATGTGGGAAGGCGTAGGTGTGGCCGGAGCCACAAGGATCAAGCCGGCAAGCCCAAGTGGTCTGCTGGAAGCGACGAGTTGAGCTACTTTCCCGCCCATCGAATGCCCCACCAAAACGTACGTCTCTAGCTCGAGATGCTCGATCAGCGCGGCCGCTTCATCTGCCAGAGCTTTGATTGCGTAGCCGTCGTCCGCAGGCCCGGAGAGGCCCCAACCGCGCATGTCGTAGGTGATGATCTTGAAATCGGACTGAAGATTCCTTGCAACTGCGTCCCAGGTACGGTGCGTTCCTCCCCAGTAGTGCAGGAAGACGAGGGCCGGTTTTCCCCGGCCCGATATTTCAACCTCGAGTTCTACATTCTGTATTCTGACATGCATGAATTTGCCCTCGCCTTACAAGTTCGCCTAACAAGCATCCGGATCAAACGCGCGGATCATGAATCGCGTGCGACGCTAGCTTGCCGACAGTGCCTTCCGCTCAATGCTCTTGGCAAAGTTGGGCGTCTCCTCCAGATTGTGCGCGTCCAAGGCCTTCTGCATCGCCTCTTTGGCAGGCTCATAGGGGACCCCATTTTTCTCTAGAAACGCCAGGTAATCATCTGTAGCTCCCGTTACGACGTTATTCGTCAACTCGCAAGTGTTATCGGTTAGCGGCGTCGCAATCATTTCCCACTGGACTTGTATTGTTGTCTTTCCTTGGGGAGCCAATACATCCGACAGGGAGATCAATCGGCAGTGATGCTTCTCCGAGATATCCTCGACATAGTGCTCCAGAATGAGCCCAGGGCCAACCATCTCTGCGTTGATAGACATGCGCTTACCATCGGAGGCCGTGCTGGTTCCCCCGGCGAAGTGCGCCGTGGAGCAGCTCTGGTACTCAGCATCGCTTAGGTTAAATACCCACTCTGTGATGTCGATCTTTTCAAGGGGAGCGTTGATTACGGCTTTGGAGCTGCTCTTGACAAGTAGGTTGCGGATGGCGCTCGGTGCTCCGTTGATCTCGCGTTCAGATGGTTCGATTTGGTTTGTCATATGATCTCCAGGGAATGGGAAGTAGCTTGGTTGGATATGAGAGGCTTTCGCACGCCTGATTGACTGCCGGGCAAAGTGAAAAAGCACATGCCGTCGCAGAGGGAAAGCCAGGTGATTCATCGTGGAATTGCTTGCGAAACGAGGTCGATTGCTCGCTCCGTTCTACTTTGCACCTGCGGCAGCGTCTTCGATGACCTTGGCGACTTCGTTCGGGTGCGACAACATCACTACATGACTTGAGG
>JAATGG010000278.1 GCA_015654835.1 Terriglobales bacterium | reverse complement strand
TACGCAATGATTGCGGCGGCAATCAGATCCATAATGACCGGCAAAAACAAATGGTGTTGTGAATGCGCGATTAAGTAACCGAGATTCGCGATAAGGCAGGCCTGACTCAGCAATAAACAAGATCTCGTCATACATTAACGTCCTCTACCTCTTCCCGATTTGACACTTCATTCCATATGGCACTTTTCGTTTAATGATTGTTGTTTCTTGGCTATACCGACAAAAAGGCCACGATATGAGAGGCTCATTTCTTACTTCTCAGGAATAGGCGAACAGTTCGCGTGTCGTATATGTGTTGCCTGGTACTCTGGGAGCAGATAGCACCGCTATCACGATAGCGGCCTATATCTGGATCCATCCAGTGTTCAACAAGAGAATGGGGGCTAACATGAGCACACTGATAGACGCTCTGCAGTGATCGCTTAGAGCGCTCACGCCCCTGGGTTCTTTGCTGAAAACACATCGTGCTGAGGGAGCGACGTACCCATATGGGCATGCGTCATATGGGGATCTATACGGCAAGCCTTTATGTCGAACTTTACATAACGGGCATGCGGGGCATAGTAACTAACCTATCTTTTCGAGGTTACTCATATGCCAGCGCGGGCGTAACAATAAAGCGGATTGTACCATCTCATCAACCTATACCATTTCAACGATGGCAATGCCCCATGAGGAGATGTCCCCACAACAGCTTTACCTGACTTTCGATACTTACAATCATGAAACCTTCTTCAGCTTCCAAGAGGCCTTCTCTCGGAGGCGGTCGTTGGATCTATTGGGCTAATGGCATCGCGCATTTCGATCGCAAATATCATCAAGGGGGCAGCAGATGGTTCCGGTACGATCACCATACCTACCTTTTCATTGGTATCAAATGCCGAACGAAAGACGCGAGCAATCTGCCGCAATGCGATATTCGCGGTTACCGAATATGTCGGTATTTACGATCGTAGATGGTAGAAATGTGCACTCTTTCTCGCTTCAATCAATAATCGCGGGCACCTCGAATTCCTCTTTGATGGCGTCATTTGCGATACTTAGAACGATCGCACCAGCTTGACCGCGACCGCACCATGGCAACATGTTTGCTCATCGATGATACATTTTCATAGTTATTATTACCGCGACATCCTTTGACTGCACCGTTGCCACAGCCCTATTTAACAAAGCCATTTTAATTGAGAAACGAGGTACTATTTTCGATACCGCGAGCCGGAGCGCCAGGCATACTAGCCATTGTTCTCTCGTGCCATCAACAACCAAGCATACCAAGAAATACAAAATACTTAAGGACGGGTACTGCGAAAAATGGACGACAATGATTCCCTGCAACTTCTGCTCGACGGTCTTACGATCGAGGAGAAGAGGAATATAGCAAGTGAGCTTAGGTTAGCAGCATGTGTCCAGCGGGCAATGCTACCGAATCGTAAGATCTGCTACCAGGGATGGCAAAGTGATTTTCTATACTTGCCCGCAGGTCTCGTTGGAGGAGACTGTTGTGACTTATTCGGAATCAGAAACCGCTTCTTCTTTATGATAGGAGATGTCTCGGGCAAGGGGCTCGGGGCGTCGCTCCTCGCGGGCCATCTGCAAGCGACGTTTCGAGGCCTTGCGGAAGCTGGCCTCGCGCTTCATCTCATCGCAGAGAAAACGAACCAGATTTTTTATGAGAACACATCTGGAAACCACTTCGCCACCCTCGTTGCGGGCTGTGCTAATCACAATGGCACAGCCGACCTCATTAACGCCGGACATCTACCTGTTCTACATATTCGCGATAGTGAGGTTCGCATGGAAGAATCCACTGGCCCTCCCGTCGGACTCTTCCGCGACGCGCGCTTTCAAATTCGGCATCTGTCTCTTAAACATGGTGAGTCACTGCTAATCTGCACAGATGGAGTCACAGAGGCGTGCAATGCAGCTAACCACGAATACGGAATTCATCGTCTTATGGGGACAGCTTTTCGGCATCGTACATCTTCACCAGTGAAACTGCTTGAGGAGTGCAAGAGCGACATCTCCTCGTTCATCAAGAGTAAGCCGCAGACTGATGATATTACGCTACTATCGATTCTGCACCAACCGTGAGATGCATGCCTACTTTCGATAATCTGGAGCCCATTCTATTGTAGGGCTCGGCATCGCTGACTGGTTCATAGCCATAAATTCGACTGGCCGAGTAGCCCAGCTCGATCTCATAGTGGTTTTATTTCTTCACAAGGGTGATACTGCAGGTATCCTTGTCTTGAATTAGAATAGATAGCGCTTCGTCAATGAGTGCTCTGAAAAGCCAACTGTAAAATGCTCCCTCAGTATGAAACTGCGGTCGTTTACTAAATGTGATAGATCTACAGATGTCTACCGCGTTATGAGCTTTTTCAGGTTCTTTAAGTATGTGAAGGGCAATAACATATAGAGACTTGCGAGAACGGGAGAAGCAATCGTCGAAGGCGATTGGATTCTCACACGGACAGTTAGACTTCAATGCTTTATTGTTCATAGTTTCCACACCGTTAGTTCAGGATGCAGGGAAGACTAGGTTGAAAATCACTGGGTAGCAAAAGCGAGTCTAGGGCAATAGGTGATCCACTAGGCGCTATATGTTTACGGTTGAAACAATCAGGCATCCATCGTCAAGTATTAGAACCCCGTCCAATTAAGTTATTCCATCTGATCCGTAACAATGCAGCCTTCGCTCGAAAAAGCCGGACCGCAAAGTTGAACCGAAGGCCATGTGTCTGCACAGCAGGTTGGAATGCTTTTCCCATCAGGTCCTGCAGGCTAAGACCGAAAGCACATGCCAAACCCCAGGCTCCCGCATTGCAGGCGGTCAATACATCTTCATGTGACGGACGACAGTTAGAGATCCCGGTGGGAAAGAATAGTTGACGCCGGACACTCATAACTGTCTCTGATTCAGCAAGACCTATACAAACGGATCTAGCTTCTTCTTCGGGAACAGTCTCCGCCATATCCGCCATAAGTATGGATAAAACAACGCACAAGGCCCAAACCTTCGCAGATGCCGCACGCCGGATCTTCGGGCTTGTTCGCCAAGACAACCATATGAGGACCGAGCCTGTTCTCCGGTATCGCGGTCGATCCGCACCGCTGCCTGGGTGCTGTCAGGAGTAATGCTGAACGAGGGTGCAAGGCGCGTGTCGTTGATTTCGTAGTCGGACGAGTCATACATGGAGGGCACTGCAACAAACGTCGAAAATAGTACGCCAGAGAATTCGGACTCCCGATGATTTATTAGAAAGCGAGAGCTTCCCAAACAAAGAAAAAGTGCAACGGGGGTTCCGTTTGTGCGTGTGCCCCCCCTCAAGTAGGAATAAAAGGCTCGCTTGTTTGTTGAATAGAGTAGGAGAAGTTATTTTGAAAATCGATTTCACATCAAAAATTACCGATGCTCCAAGTTCAGACTCAACAGACTTTATCCGCCCTTTGGGGGCCTTCGAAGAAATCTATCAACTGTATACGCAAACCGGACCAAGAGGATTTGCATATGCAGCCGAAATCGTAGGACCTACCACGATTGACGCCTGGCGCAAAGCCATCGATCAGATCCAACAAAGCCAGCCATTTTTCTCTGCTTGCATTGAGCCTAACCCAGGCGGGAAACCATATTTTCGCCATGTAGAAGGAGTTTCAATCCCGATGCGAGTCCTGAACGGAATCTCGCAGCACCGCTGGGAGACGGAGATAGCGAAAGAAGTATTTGAGCCCTTTTCGGGGGATGTGGCTCCCCTTGTGCGCGCGGTTATTATTCATGAACCTGCACGATCAATCGTTATCATTGCGGCTCACCATTCCATTTCGGATGGCATGTCCATGACCGTTGTCCTGCGTGACTTGGTTCGAGCCTTGTCAGGTGAGACAATTGATTGCTATCCTGTGCTGCCTTCGCAAGAAGAGTCATTTGCGATCTTCGGGCCATCTTCTGCTTCCGCTGCTGAATCTGAGCCTGCTGCGGCACAGCCCAGTGGACCTCCTCTAGTATTACGTCAGGAAGATACTGAACCGCCTACAGTTGAAAGTCTGCGCCTCGATTCTGAGTTGACAACACGCTTGGCTGAGCGTGCGCGAGTCGAAGGCACAACAATGCACAGTGCGATCTGTTCAGCTGTACTCCAGGCAGGTAGAAAGGGGTCGCGTGCATGGAATGAGAAGCCGGTGCGTGTCTTCTCAACTATCGACACGCGGAAGATATGTGGGGTCGGCGATACCTCTGCCCTGTATTTCCTTGGAGGTATATCTCCAATTGAACCTGGACTACAGGCTGGCTTTTGGGATTTAGCCCGCCGTATCACCGCAGAGCTCGCTGGTCCTCGGTCTCGCGAAGGTTTAAAGATGAGTTGTCAGGCATTGGCCAACGTTGCATCTCAAGGCCTCGATATGGCAAGCACCTTGCAGTTTCTCACTCATGCGTTCGCATTCGAAATCATCGTTTCTAACGTGGGCAAACTACCTTTTTCAAGTGACTACGGCGCACTGCGTTTGAGATCTATTTGGGGCTCTTCATTTCTCACAGGCGCCGTGGACGAGCAGATCGTTGGAGTAGGAACTATCGACGAATGCCTCCACGTGCTCTACACCAGCTACACCCCGATTCCATCGTTTCTGGAAAACATGAAAAGCCTGCTCTCCGAGGCCTGCGTTTTGGGCTCAAGAACTGATTAGCAGCCCCGAGCTACTCCAAGAAGGCAACCTTTACGTGGCTCAAGGCCCGGCTTATCGAGTTACAAAAGGTATTGTCGATTTCACATAAAAAATTCATCAAAGACGATATCCTGTTTGCTCGGCTGTACAGTCAAGCTGAACAACGCAGTTCTAGCGGCTGTTATGTCTTTCAGGCGAGCAGGTGGAACATTCGAGTAAGCATGATGCAGGCGAAGGCGATGCAGTGAAAGCCTTTGAGGGTAGTATCGAGCCGTTCGTAATCTCTTGCAAGTCTTCGGAAGCGTACGGCTCAGGCGAAGCTTCTCTCAATGCCCCATCTTCGTGGCAGTAGGACGAAGCCGCGTTTGAGCATGGGGCGTTTGATCACCTCCAGCCGGATGCCATGCTGCTGTGCAGCGTCGGCGGCGTTGGGTCCGGTGTAGCCTTAATTATTGATGATTCACGAAGGTTGTGCGAGCTCGTCACCCAGGGCCAATCGGACCTGCCGGGGATAGCCACGCTGCTGGTGCACCAAGGTAGCACTGAAGCTTTCGCAGGTTCTGGCTATGTCTTGAAGTAATGAAATAGACAATTTCAGATCAGGCCTCTGTGAGTGACAAACATTACAGCTTCAAGACGGTTATGCGTGTGCAGTTTTTGGTTGATGTTATGCAGATGATTGCGAAGGGTACGAGCGCTAATTGCGAGTTCCTGGGCAATGGCATTCGACTCCTTGCCTGCGGCGAAAAGCCCCAGGATTCTTTTCTCCTGACTGGTAAGCGGCGGCCCAGGCGGAACGTTATGCGGCGCGTCAGGCAGTGTGGAAAGATGCGCCACCGCTTTGAGGAGCTCGCCTGCGGCATGTTCGAGCTGCCGCCGGCGGGTTATGTCGCGCATCAGGTGCACCAGCAAGGGCTTGCGCGTGGATGGGTCGCGCCAGACCAGAATGGACACATCAACCCAGCACCAGCCGTTTTCCCGGGTATGGATCTCCATTTCGAAGCTTGAAACCCGGCCAAAGGTGAGGGCGCGATGGATCACGCCGCATCGCTCGCAGCAAACCGGGAGGTTCGCTGCGCCGCGCCCTTGCAGGCGGTCGGCGCAACTTGCGCCGACAAAGTCGGTGTCGCGAAAGCCCAGCAGTTGCTCAACCATCTCGTTACAACCGTGGATGCGGCACGATTCGTCGACGACGAAAACCGCTTCGGAAGCGCCCTGAAGAAGGGGCGCCAAATTTTTTCCAAGCATATGTCCTCCGCGCAAGAAAATTGCACGTTCACGAGCCGGGGGGGTCGAAATCGCAGATGGACTGGGAGGCGTGACCCGTCGCTGAAGAGTGAGAGAACAAATGCTACAGACAACTGGCATTATGGTCCGGTCCGTTGGCCGTGTCCAGCGGATTCATCGAATTATGTGAGTCATCTTCTCCATGTTCTGGGAAATTTATCCCATTGCGGGGTATGTAACTTCGGTTATACGTTTTGTGCAGAAAGGAGGGCACCATGGAATTAAATATCAGTGAAGGCAAATCCTCTCCTGCGGAAGCCGAGAAACTCATCGAAGAGATGCAGCGGTTTATCGAGTACAAGGGATTGGATGCCACTCTAACCGCAAATCATCCGTCACCGCATAAGCTGGTGGCAGGCTGCGCGCAATGCACTCTTTGTCCGTGCATTGTCCTCACTCCCTGCTAACCTCTGCCCTATGCCACCTGGACGCTGCCCGCGAACAGCGAGCAGCGTCCCTCTTAAGCTCTTGCACATAGCAGGCAATCTTCGAGGCCACCATGTCCATCCAGCAGCCATTCCGAGAGGACGAATTCATCTCCATCCGGCGTGAATTCATCATGAAAGTCGACGGGGGGCGCCCGATACTCTACCCGATCGATTTCGACAGCACGCCGATTCACTACCTCAGCCCAGAGGAGGGGTTGGCGCTCTCGCTTTTGCGAGGCGATCGAACCTTCGGCGAGACGCAACGCTTTTTCCGCAGGCTGTTCCCGGCCTGTGGCGAGCAAGTGTTTCCAGGGTTGATCGAGGAGGCTGACGAGATGGTACGCGCGCAACCGACGCCGTCAGGTATCGGACGCCAAGGCATTTTGCTGCGCAGCGACGAACCGGTTTACGACGGACAGGTCTTCGACCCGCGCGAGTTCGTGGTGAGTCCGGCGGAGTTCGCGGAGCGCGCGGCCGATCCAAAACGCAGGCTGCGTCTGGATACGCCAATCCACATATTTACCATCTTTACGCACCGTTGCTTCACGCGCTGTGTTTACTGTTACGCAGAACGCGAGCCGGTGAAGGAAATGCCGCTGGCGCGGTGGCGCGAGATTATCGGCGAGATGGAGCGGCTGGGGATCGTCCTCAGTTCGCCCGACAACGGCGACACCTTTGCACGGCCGGACGGCATCGATTTTCTGGAATCCCTACTTGAGCACAACATGCACTTTCTGCTCTCCACCAAGGGGCACCTTTCGCGCGAGACCGTGGCGCGCCTGATGGCGGCAGGCTTCAACAAGCCGGTGCGGGGTGTCATTCAGCGTCCAGTGCAATTGAGTGTCGACACGGCAGACGACGCCTTGGCCGGGCGCATTTTGAACGTGGCCAATCCGCGCATCGACCTGATGATGGAGACGGTCGAGAATTTCCTTGCTTTCGGCATCATGCCGAAGGTCAAGGCCGTGATCACCGGCTTGAATTACGACCAACCGAAGGGGATTGTCGACCGCTTCTACCCGACTGGAGCACGGCGTTTCCACTTCGTGCGCTATCGCCGCAGCTTCCATCGCCACACGGACGATCTTTTCGTTAACCCGGAACATCTCCCGGTGTTGAAGCGGCAGTTTGCGGAGATACGCGAGCGCTATCCCGATGTGGTGGTGACCGAAAATCTTACCGAGGGCGAGGGAATCCGACCGGAGCAGGCAGCGCAAGCGCAGAAGCAGCTCTGGAACCAGCGCTCCGGATGCGGCGGCGGCTGGTCCGCGCTGGGGATCTCCGCCGATGGCAAAGCTTTTCTGTGTGAGCAGATCAACATACGAGACCCGTTCGTGGTCGGCGACGCGCGCACCCAGTCCATCGAAGAGATATGGAACAGCAAAAAGATGCTCGATTTCATTTACCCCGAGCGGGCGCAATTCGAGGGCACGACTTGCCATACGTGCGCCGACTTTGAAGAGTGCATGTGGAAGAGCGGGCGCTGCTATCGCGATGCTTTCTTTTCATATGGAACGCCGTACTTTCCGCCGCCAATGTGCCCGAGCAACACACGTCCGGGCCTGCGGCTGGCCTGAGCTAATTTTACGATCCGAGGTGTGATGCAATGCTGGCTGAGACACGATGGAAACCGTCTTTCTTCAATATTCATGTCGATCGGAACGGAACGCGGCTGTTTTTCAATAGCGTCAACTCGCATATTTTCGAACTGAGCGGCGGGCAGCGGGAATCTTTCGATCAGGCATTGCGCGAGGTGGAGGAGCAGGGCCATTGCGCGGACCCGCGCATGCAATATTGCCTCAAGACCCTGGGCTTCATCGTTCCGGAATCGGAGAACGAGTACGAGCGCGAACGCCGGCGTTTTCAGAGCACGGCGCGGAGCACCGAATCGCTCCGCATTACCATTGCGCCCACTCTGGCCTGCAACCTGCACTGCAGTTATTGCTTCCAGCATGAGCTGCGCCACTTGCCCATGCTGAGCCCGGAGTTGGAGAGGGGGGTGGTCGACTTTGTGGATCGCAAACTGGAATCGAGCAAGATTCTAGTGATGCGCTGGTTCGGCGGCGAGCCGCTGCTGGCTCTGCCGCAGATTACCCGCATGACGGAGGAGCTGCAGCGCTTCTGCGCCAGCCGCGGCATCGTCTATTACGCGGAGATGCTGACCAATGGCGCGCTGCTCACTCCGGAGCGGATCGAAAAGCTGAATGAACTGAGTGTCCGGCTCATGCACCTGCCTCTGGATGGCGCGCCCGCACTCTACGCCGAGCGCCGCGGCATATCGCTCGAACAGGCGCTGGCCTTCCATGAGCGCTTACTCGACAATGTGCCGCACCTGTTGAAAATTCTCAAGACGCTGGTGATCCGCATCAATGTGGATCAACACAATCCGCGGGGCGGCGAGGATGTGGTGCGGATGTTCAAGAGCCGCGGCTACGTTGACCGGCGCATTGATTTTCGGCTTGGGTTCTTGAACACGCTGCCCGGTATTCTCGATTGCGTTCCGCACGACTGCTTATCGATGTCTGCCATTTCCAGCGTGCAGACCGAGTTCCACCAGTTCCTGGCCGCGGAAGGCTACAGCGTCTACGGCGGTCCCGAGCTGCTCGAATATCCCTGCGGCGTTCCCCTTGCCCATTGCTTCACCATCGACCCCTACGGTCGCATTGGAAAATGCGTCCCTTGTATCGGCACTGAGGAGTCGGTATTTGCGCAGATTTATCCGGATGACATCGACCGGACTCTTCGGGAGATGGAGGCTGCTGATCTACCCTATGCGGACTACGACCCCTACTCCTCGCCCGCCTGCGAAGGCTGCAAGTTGCTGCCGCAGTGCTTGGGGGCATGTCCACGGAACCATACACCCAACGGAGTTTTTCAGTGCGGGCTGCGGGATGGCCTGGCCGACCGCCTGGCTTTTTTCAGCACCCACTAAAGCTTGAGACAAGAGGAAAAACAAATGGCGAAGACAATTGTGATGAGCGATTCCCACGTTGGAAACGGCGCATCGTATAGCTGGTTTCTACCACCGCTCGACGCGATGTTCACGGGCGCGCTCAACCAGATCGCGGGCGACAACTCGGTCACCGAACTGGTTCTTCTGGGCGATCTTGTTGATACCTGGCTTTATCCGATTAACGTGGTTCCCGACACCGTTGCGCAGATTGCATCGTTGAATCCCAAGGTGACCACGGCCCTGCAGAACTGCGTGGCCAACCTTCCCAACGTGTACTTCATGAATGGCAATCACGATATGGATGTTACGCAAAGCGATCTGGATCCCTTTGCATCGGCGAACAAGCGGATTCAACTGGTGACGCCGGACTGGTTTAGCTCGCAGCATCCTGGCTGGAATCTGCAACACGGGAACGCGCCCGACATGTTCAACGCGCCAGACCCTTCGTCCGATACGCTGGCTGGATACCCGCTTGGCTACTACATCACGCGGCTGGTGGCCACCGCGCAGAATCAAAGTCTTGTCTGGCAGCTCCTGCAGAAGATCATCCAATGGTTCGGGTCGGGGCACATGGCCGCTGCGCGGATGGGGATCGCACCGTTCGCCGCCCAAACAGAAGGAGAGGAGAACCTGTTCGTCAAGACCCTGATCGATCTGTTGGAGATACTGGCCATGGTCGACGATGGCTTCAAGATCCGCTTCTCCGATCCGTCGATCGACAATCGGTACACAGTTGGCGATATCAAGCAGCACTACCAGAGCCTTTACAGCACGTGGCAACAGAAGTATCCCGATCCCATCCAGTTCGTATCGAGCATGTTGGTGGGCTTTCTGCAGGACGGTCTCGATTGGTATGCGAAGATTTTGCTTGCCGCATCGAATCCACCCAAGGTTCTGATTATGGGGCACACGCACTATGCTGAGGCCGAGGGTGCCTATGTCAACGATGGCTGCTGGTGCATCCCCAGCGCATTGGGCCATAGTGATCCCACGCCAACCTATGCTGAGATCGTTGGCAACACGGTCACTCTTGTTCAGTGGACTTCCGGAGGTTTTGCCGTGGGTTCGGGGCATTGACCAACTAGCCATGGCATCCATCGGCAGCGCGGTCAGTCGCGTTCAGCTCACCGTAGACGCGGCTCAGGCGGAGGCGGCCTTGTCGGTCGCGGAATGCTGGAACACCCGGAAACCTGTTTTAGACCGGCACTGGATGGACCTCCTCACCTCGGAAGGGCACCGGCTGTGGAAACGCCGAATGCAAACGGTTGGCCAGCCCGTGGACGACGCGGAATACGCTCGCTTTCTGTTCTCCAGCAAGGTCGGCGAGCAACGGGAAGCATTCCGGGCGGCGTTGCGCGAATGGCGTAGCGCGCACTGGGAGCAAGCCGCTTTGCGCGCGTTGGATTGGCTTCCGGAGAACGCGAAAATTGTCACCAGGGTGTTCATCGTGCTCTCCCCAACGGCCACCAGTTTCTATCACTCGGAAGCAGAGAATGCTGCGGTATTCTTCGCTCTGGACGCGGCATTGAGCGAGCCCCAACGCGAGAATCTGATGGTTCACGAGTTGCACCATGTGGGTTACTTCGGACTTCGCGGCCACCAGAGAGCCGCCCCTGCGCTGCCGGCTATTCAGTCGGCAGCGGAATGGACCGCCGCATTCGCCGAGGGGTTGGCTATGTTGGCCGCTGCTGGCGGCGCAGGCGTTCACCCGCACGCCGCGAGCACTGCTGAAACCCGAGCGCGCTGGGACCGCGACATCGCGCACTTTGCACAGGACCTCCGGGCAATTGAGCAATTCCTTTTTGACGTCGTGAACCGGCGGCTGACTGCCGAAGCGGAGCTAAAGGCCGGGAACGCGCTGCTCGGTGTGCAGGGACCTTGGTACACCGTCGGGTGGATGATGGGATCGGTTGTCGAACGGGAGTTTGGCCGACAAGCGCTGCTCGACTGCATGGCGGAGGGTTCGCGGCTCATGGCACGTTATAACCAGGCCGCCGCAGATCACGGTCTTACGCTCTGGTCCAGTGAACTGGTTGCGGCACTGACTTGAGCCCAGACCACAAATCCATCGCGGATGTAAAATGCAGTGGAACTGCTCAGCGGGAAACAGCCACCGTGCAACACAAGAATCTAACAGCCACCAGACTAAAAAAGACCACCCGGGAGGGTAGCCTTCGATTTTTCTATAAATCTATCGATTCACTGAAGTTATTTGGCGGAGAGGGGGAGATTCGAACTCCCGATAGCCTTGCGACTATGTCTGATTTCGAGTCAGGTGCATTCAACCGGGCTCTGCCACCTCTCCGTTTTTGTTAAGCTGCGCGTTTCCTGCTGGTTACGTCCTCAACTGGGTTTGATCTGCTCACACTCCAAAATCTCAGTCCTTGGGAGATTTTTTCTCTTTCCGTGAGGCATGAGCCATAGCTCGCATTGAGAAACAATCCCGGGGGACTAATTGGAACGTATCGGAGTGCCGCACATTTCTGCGCGGCGCACAGATTCAACACCCAACCTTTACGAGTCTACCGGCAAAGGCAGGGTTGTTGCAATGCCTGGGTCGATCACCCTCCGTACGCCTTTTAATCTCTCGCAATGAAGAGGCTCTGGGCTCTCCCCTCGTTTGCCTTGGCCCGGGCATTGCGCCTCAAGCTTGGCGCATTGACGCAAGATAGTTCGCATGTTTGGAATTTAGTTCACATTCGGGCGGATTACTCCGGCTGCTTTGCGCCTTCCTTGCCACCGTGTACGGCGCCGGTCGTGGTGTGCTTCGTCTTGCTCCACGCTTTCTTTGTGCCATTTTTGGTCGAGTGGTACACCTTCTTCGTTCCCTGTTTCACGCCGTGCCCCGTCTCCTTCGCCGCGTTCTTCGAGTCGTGACCCACGTCCTTCATATCCTGTTTCGCGCCGTTGTCCTGGCTGAAGGCGGAGGGTTGACTCCACGCAGGAACCTGTCCGCACGCCAGCAACGCCCCAAGAAACAATCCCGATATCTGCCATCTATTTCTCATATCGGGATTAAGATGCATAATCTCCCCGTGGGGTTGGCTGGAGATACGATTTCGTTGGCTGCGCTCTTCCACTTGCGCGTTAGTGCACGTTCCCGGCGTGGGTCGTTACGAAGGAGGTCCCCGCCTGCAGCAGTTTGTTAAACAGATCCCGGGCAATACGCGGGTCTGGATCCATGCTGAGGCCGGTAAGCGATCGGCCAACAATCACGGAAGATTCCACCCCTGACTCACGAAGCATGGCCGCGTTTATCCGCACGATATATCCATTTCCATCAAGCTGAATCATGGGAGTCGGAGCCATATCGAAGCAGTGAACCTCATCCAGAATTTCTTCAACTGCCTGAGAACGCAATCTCTCCGCGGCGTTGCGCAGCGTGATCACAAATCCGGTTCGATATCCGCTTTGATCGCTCAGCGGAGTGGCCGAAAAGTCCACTACAATTTGTTGTCCGCGTCTTGACGTCAGCAGGCAGCCGAACTCTTCTATGGCGCGGGCATCCGACGCGTTGTTCAATTCCGGCAATGCATGTTCCCGGCTATCGACCAGATTCAGCACGTCATGAATTTTTTTGCCCCTCGCTTCTAACAATGCACATCCCACCATCTGTTCAGCCGCTGCATTCATGAACTGTACTTTGTGGTCCAGCGTGACGCTCAGCACGCCCTGGGGCACCGAGCCAACTGTGGCTGCCATAGCGTTGTGAGCGGATTCCCGCGCAGCACCGGCCGCGGCTTTATACAGCGCTACGTGTATCGAGGCTTTCAGTTCATCCCGTTTGACTGGTTTGATCAAGTATCCATAGAGTTCTTCCCGCGAAGCCCTTGCAACGGTCGCGCCGTCGCTCGCTGAAGTGAGAAAAATTACAGGAATCCGGTCGGCCGCGTGTAACATGCGTGCGGTCTGAATTCCATCCATGCTGCCGGCGATATTGATGTCCATCAATGCCAGATCGGGCCGATTTTCTTCCGATGCCACCAGCGCTTCGTCTGCGCTCTCCACAAGCCCCACTACCTCGTACCCCAGGAGCTCAACTTCATATCGCAGATCCAGCGCCAACATAGGGTCATCTTCAACAATCAGGATTTTTGCCTTCATATCGCCTCCTGGCTGGCCTCAACAAGAATTGTCCACGCATTCAATAAAGGAATGTGAGGCGATGCCTGCATATCTCCCATCGGACGAAGTGGCTTGATCTTTTAGCACAATGCGATCTTGATCTTTCCGGTTGTAATTGGATTTATCAAAGAGGGCAGTTCCGGATTTGGGATTCTCGACGCCTAGGCGGAGTTTCACAACGTGAGTTGCTGGGAGAGACTCTCTTGATCCGCTCTTCCGATTTCATCAGATAGAAAGGGGATTGGGACGGCTCGCGTCGATCCCATCCCGCCTCGTCGCAACGGCGGCAGTTGGAATGCATACCGCTGTTAGGATGAGCGACTGTGCGACGAGATAGCGGCCTCGATAGATTTGGCCGCTAAGGACAGGTGAACTGAAGGTGCCGCTGATCCTTGCTTGAAATGTATTTTCTTCGACGTCGGGGGCGATGCCCACCTGGTCAAAGTCCAACCATCGCCGTTCTCTTGGATACCATGCTTTATAAACGGCTTCTTTCATGCTGAACAAGAGCTTGTCCCAGCAGATTCCGTTTTGTGGCGATCTCCGCAGCCATTCGAGTTCCTCTCCGAAGGCAATCGCTTCCAAGACGTGTTCAGGGAGTGATTGATTCTTCTCTGCATCAATGCCGATGGTCAACATATCGTCGGCGCGCGCCACTGCCGCGGCGCAGTAGCCATCGCAGTGTGTGATGCTACCCACAACGCCGTTCGGCCACAAGGGCTGCCGGTTCTCGCCGCGAAGAACAGGTTGCCCGGCGAATCCTAAAACTCTCAGCGCCTCACGAGCGCAAGTTCTTCCGGCTGCAAATTCCGCGCGCCGCAGCGGCACCACGTTCGGTCCCAGCAACGCTGCCTCTTCGTCAAGCAGCGTCCCCGTGAAGACGCCGGTCTGCTCCACCGCCACTACAGTGGTGGGCAGAATCTTCGAAAGCATCGTTGTCGGAATAGCTTGTTCAGCGGCTATCATTACTCTCCTCTGTTAATAAGGCGACGAAGAACCGGTGCGGCATGAGAGATGCTGTGGCTCTTTCACGCAACAAACTTGACGGATGAACCGGAATCCAAGTCCTCCCGCAGGAGCGAAAAGTCCCATGTTCCATGGGGGTATCGTGGACTCCCGATCTTCGCGAGCAAAGCTCCAGGAGAGGTTACGGGTTGCAGATGTCTTCGGTATATTGTGGGAAATTAACCAATTTTACATCTGGATAGTAATTGACTTTGGTCTATCGGTAGTGTACTTTTTTTGCATACGAGTAACCTTGAATCCTTGAGGTTGCCGAGCAGTCTAGTAGCGGGCCGCCGCATCGAGTAGGCTCCGCTAGCATCCGTCCCTCCCCGACTGACGTTGTGTGAATGCGCTCCCCACTTACCGCAGTGTGCAAAGCTCTGCGGCAGACGCAGTCTCACGTAATTGCCTAACCATGCTTGCCTGAAAATTCGCAAGAAGCATCGAGGGCTGCCGTTGTCCTGGCAGGAGAGTCGAGTTCCGTCTTTCCCGGATCTCTCTTCTCTGCACGGCAAACTGCTCCCTTGCGGTGTATCCCTGTCGACACAGAACATCCTGAACGGGCATTGAGCACACGTGTGTCGTTGAACTCGGAGGAAACAGGCGAGCGGTTCTGCATGGGCTTGAGATAGCGACAACTCACGAGAGCAGGCGATGCCGGATATGTCGAGCAGCAGATGGACAGACCGGACGGCGGGCGCCTTGAAGGAAGGACGAGTGATGAACGAGTACGGGCATACTTCGTTTCCACTGACCATTGCGCAGCGCGGTCTCTGGTTCACCCAAAAAATTACGCCGGGCGCCATTATGAATATCGCGGAAGCGGTCGAGATTTGCGGCCCGATCAGGCCGGAAATCTTTCGCCGGGCGCTGCGCCAGGTTGTAACCGAGGCAGAGCCACTGCGGGTCCGTATCGTCGAGCAAGATGGCAAACCGCGTCAGATTCTGCGACAGGTCTATGAGGGTGATTTTCCTTACGTGGATATGAGCCGCGAGCCGGATCCACGGGCTGCAATTCAGGCGTGGATGATGAACGAGGTCACTCAGCCGATCGATCTGGGCAAAGATCCACTGTGGGTATCTGCCCTGCTGAAGGCCTCTGACGATAGCTACTTCTGGTATCAACGCGCTCATCACATTGCGTATGACGGTTACGGTGGTGGCTTGGTGGCCCGTCGTCTCGCCGAGTTATATACCAGCTATGCGCGGGGCGAAGAAGCATCTCCAAATTGCTTCTGCACGGTGGAGGCGATGGTGGACGCCGAGTCGCACTATCGCAACTCCGATCGCTTTCATCGCGATCGCGAGTACTGGCACCAGCAACTGGCACAACTGCCTGAAGCCGTGACGCTCTCGCACAGCCATAAGCGGCATGGGTTGAGCAGTGAGCTACGGCGCAGTGTGGGATATCTTTCTGCTGACAATGCGCGGCGTCTTTCCGAGTTGGGCAAGAGCGTGGCGGCCAGTCTGCCGCAAGTTCTGATCGGCCTGATTGCCGCCTATTATCAGCGTGTCGCCAATGTCAACGACCTGGTCTTCGGTATGCCGGTCTCGGGGCGCATTAACGGGGCACTGCGCCAGTCGGTGTGCGTGTCCGCGAACGTAGTGCCGATACGTGTTTCCTTCACGCCGGAAATGACTGCCGCGGAGTTGTTTGCACAGGTTGCGCGCACCGTACGTCAGGCGTTGCGTCACCAGCAATACCGCTACGAAGATTTGCGCCGCGATCTTGGCCTTGTAGGTCAGGGCCAGAACATTGCCTGGCTCGGAGTCAATATCGAGCCCTTCGACTATCGGCTGGATTTCGATGGCGCGGCCACCATTTCGCATAATGTGTCGAATAGTTCGGCCGAAGATTTGATGATCTTTGTGTATGATCGCGGCACCGATGCCGATCTGCGTTTCGATCTGGATGCCAATCCGTCTCTCTACAGCATGGCCGAGTTGGAGGAGCATCGCCGCAGGCTGATGCGGTTTATTGGGCAGGTACTGGACGAGCCGGGCACCCCGCTGCGGCAACTTGACATTCTTGGGGATGAGGAACGGCGCCGCCTATTGGTTGAATGGAATGACACCGCGGCGATAGTACAGGACATCAGCTTGCCTGCGCTTGTGGCGCAATGGGCTGCGACGACTCCGGATGCGCCGGCGGTGGTGTTCGACGACGTTACGGTGAGTTATCTCGAACTGCACGACCGCAGCGTGCGAGAGGCGCGCCGGTTGCTCGCCAATGGAGTCAAGCCCGGGGATATCGTTGCTGTGGGGCTGCCGCGGAGCGAGCAGTTGCTGGTTGTGTTGCTGGCAATCATGCGCACCGGCGCTGCCTATCTGCCGCTCGATCTGGATAGTCCACCCGAACGTGTTGCGCTGGTGTTGGAAGATGCATCGCCGGCTGCGTTGATCGCTCATCCGCAGGTGCATGCGCGCTTTGCGGATGGCTGCTTCCGTTTGTTGCAGCCCGAATATCCAGAGGGAGTGCCGGACGATGTCCCAGCGGAGCCGGACCTGATTGCCCCGGAAGGAAGGGCCTACGTGCTCTACACCTCGGGATCTACCGGGCGGCCCAAGGGAGTGGAAATTACGCACCGCAACCTCGGCAATTTTCTCCTCGGTATGCAGCGTGAGTTGATGCCGACGGCTGCAGATCGCTTTCTGGCAGTCACCACGGTCATCTTCGATATTGCCGGGCTGGAGTTATATCTGCCGTTAACAGTCGGTGCGCGCGTGGTAATCGCCGGCAGCGAAGCGGCGCACAACCCTCCCATGCTCGCGCGGTTGATCCGGCGAAGTGGAGTTACTCATATGCAGGCCACGCCCTCCTTGTGGCGTATTCTGCTCGCGAGTCCCGAGACGAGACTTGACGACATCCATGTGCTGGTGGGCGGTGAGGCATTGAATGCGGAACTGGCTGCACAACTCAAGCAGATGGCCGCGCGTGTCACGCAATTTTACGGCCCGACGGAAACCACGGTATGGTCGACCGCAATCGAACTGGAAGAGATTGGCGTGTCTGCGCCACCCATTGGGCGTCCGATTCTCAATACTCAGCTCTATGTTCTTGATGAAGCTCGCCGGCCGGTAGCTACCGGCGCCGCAGGTGAGCTTTACATTGGCGGCGCGGGCGTGGCGAAAGGCTATCTGAATCGGCCCGAGCTTACGGCAGAGCGCTTTCTCGCTGATCCTTTCGTCGGCAATGGCAATCGCATGTACCGTACCGGAGACCTGGTGCGTTGGAGCGACGGCGGCTTGATGGAGTTTATCGGACGCGCAGACGACCAGGTAAAAATTAATGGCCATAGAATCGAACTGGGCGAGATCGAGAGCCAGTTACTCAGGCATATAGTCGTCGCCGAAGCAGCAGTAACTGCACGCCGCAATACAGATGGTTCCACCTCGCTCGCTGCTTACGTGGTGGCACACGATGCGAATGTTCCCCTCGATGTCGACGAACTGCGCGGATTCCTGGCTGTCCGTCTGCCTGCTTATATGCTGCCGGCCAGTTTTACGGTCCTTCCTGCCATGCCGCTGACGCCGAACGGCAAGTTGGATCGCAAGGCGTTGCCGATCGTGGAGCGGACTAGCCGGAGCACTTATGCCGAGCCGGCTACGACCCTACAGAAGAAACTCTCTCAGCTATGGCGGCAGATTCTGAAGCTGGAGCGTATCGGCATCTACGATAACTTCTTCGAGCTTGGTGGAGATTCGCTGAGCGCAGCCGTGATGGTCGCCCAATTTCCCGCGCACTTCGAAGTGGAGCTGCCTTTGGGCAGTTTGTTTGAAGCCTCGACCATTGCGGAACTGGCAGTGGTCGTCGAGCGCCTCAGCAGTGAGAATTTCGACCCGCTCCGTACCATGCTGCCACTGCGCAAAGTGAGCGAC
This sequence comes from Terriglobales bacterium, assembly GCA_015654835.1. Taxonomy (GTDB): domain Bacteria; phylum Acidobacteriota; class Terriglobia; order Terriglobales; family Acidobacteriaceae; genus Telmatobacter. Next base: position 43,479 of record JAATGG010000278.1, on the reverse strand, counting down.
AACGCACAGCGGCCGCTGTTCTGCATTCATCCAATGGCCGGCATCAGTCTTGGCTTCTCCGGCCTGCTGCGCCACCTGGGTCCCGCGTTGCCTGTCTATGGCTTGCAAGCGCATGGGCTGCAGACCGGCGAAAGCCTGCCGGCCAGCATCGAAGAAATCGCAACCGACTATCTGGCACAGATCCGGCACATCCAGCCCGAGGGTCCTTATCGGCTCATCGGGCGTTCTCTCGGCGGTCTTATCGGTTATGCGATTGCCGAGCAGATGCAGGCACAAGGGCTGGAGGTAGAGTTGCTCGCCATGATCGACAGCTATCTGTTCACGGCCGAAGAATCTGCCGGCCCGCGTAGCGAGGCAGACGAGGTGCGAGCGGTGCTCAGTTTTCTCGGGGCAAATCTAGCCCACGAAGATACGCCGCAGACATTGAAAGAATTGGCTGGAGTTCTGGTACAGACCTACGATCCGCAATCCATTCCGTTACTGCAGGAAATCATCCGGGCCCATCCGCATTTCATTCATAACCTGTGCGAAGTCATGCTCAATCACCTGGAACTGGCGCGCCGCTATGTGCCGGGCAAACTCGACCTTGATCTGCTGTACTTTCAAGCGATGGAAAGGAAAGGTCATTTGGACAATGTGCCCGACCGCACTCCCGATGCGTGGCGTCCATTTGTTCGAGGCGGGATTGAGGTGCATGAACTGGCCTGCCATCATGAGGCGGTGCTCGATCCTGTGCCGGCTGCGCTGATCGGCAGCGTGCTGCAGAAGCGGTTCTCCTGCCATGGGATGCCAGTGGCGCAACTGTCCTCTTCGATCGTGGGCAACAAGACGGGAGCAACTACCGCAAGCTATGTATGAGCATTCAGGCAGCAAGCGCAAGCCGATTGTGATTTTTACTATCGGCACACAAGGCGATGTCCGACCCTGCGTGGCTCTGGGGCAGGGGCTGCATCGCGCGGGTTACACGGTGCGCATTGCGACAAGCCGGAATTTTGCCGAACTGGTGCGCGAAGCCGGCTTGGAGTTCTATCCACTCACCGCGGATTTTCAAACGATGCTGGAAGCCGATCGGACGATCACCGACCGGGCACTTGACTTGCGCGCAATGGCCCGCATTTTTCGCGATCGCTATGCGTCTTGGGCCGTTAACTGGGTCGACGAAGGACTCGCGGCCAGCAAAGGCGCAGGGTTGCTGATCGGCGTCAGCAACAGTACGTTGCTCGCCAAGGCTTTGTCCGAGGCGCTCGGCATTCCCTTTGCAATTGCCCGGCTGCAACCGCTGACCCCCTCACGGGAATTGCCGCCGATGGTACTAAGTGGATCGCGGCGAAAACTGCCTGGAGTGCTGAGTCTCGGGGCTCACTATCTACTCTTCCAATTGGTATGGGGAGTGATGCGACCGGCAATCAATGACATCGTCCGGCCGCAACTTGGGTTGGCGCGGTATTCCAGTTATGGACCGTATCTTTTCCAAAAGACGCTGCATCGAGCCAAGGTGATCAACGGCTTCAGCAAGCATGTGCTGCCGCGGCCGGCGGATTGGCCGGAGACCTCGCAAGTCACCGGCTACTGGTTTTTTCAGCAGCCTCAATGGCAGCCCTCCCAGACACTCAGCGAATATCTGGCCGCGGGGCCGAAGCCTGTCTACATCGGCTTCGGCAGCATGGTTAGCAGCAATGCGACTGCATTTACCGAGACGGTGTTGGCGGCAGTTAAAAAGAGCGGGCAGAGGGCTGTGCTTGCTTCCGGCTGGGGCGGATTGGCGGGCGAGGAGGGAACGCAAAGCGAGCAGATTTTCTTTCTTCGCCACGCGCCGCACGACTGGTTGTTTCCGCGAATGTCTGCCGCAGTTCATCACGGGGGCGCGGGGACAACGGCTGCTGCCGTACGTGCCGGGATCCCGTCGGTCATCGTGCCGTTTTATGGTGACCAGCCATTCTGGGCGCGGTGTCTTAATCGCCAAGGCGTGGCGCCTCCGGCTGTAGAGCGCAAGGCGCTGACTGCGGACATATTGGCCTCCGCGCTCGCGGCTACGCAGCATCCTGCGATGGTCCAAAAAGCGGCAGCACTCGGTGCCGCAGTGCGAGCGGAGGATGGTGTGGGCGAGGCTGTGCGCTATCTGCGTGAGTGGGGTTTGCTGCCGGTGTCTGCCAACGAATCGATGCCCGGGCTGGTAGCAAGGGAGATCGCATGACCTACGATGTTCGCGACAGTGCAGGCGTGGCGACGAGCAGTATGAACACGCCGCGTCAAGGCAATGTTCGGTCGAGGCGGCTCCTGCTGCTGGAGCGGACCATGCATCGTGACGGACAAACCCCGTTCGCGAGCGTCTTCACTGTTCAACTGCTCGGCAGGCTGGAGGAGGGACGGCTGCGGCAGGCTCTGGCTTGCTTGCAGGCTAAGCATCCATTGCTGCGCTGCGTAATTGAAGAGAGCGCCGGCGGTCCACGTTTTGTGTCGCGGGACGATGCGACACCAATCCCGTTGCGCATCGTAGAACGAAGGAGAGAGGATGATTGGGAGACGGAGGTGCGTCGAGAATGGGTGGCGCTTTTCGATGCGAGTCGTGATCCGTTGTTGCGCGTGGTGTGGCTGCGTGCCGGTGAAGTTAGCGAACTGATCCTGATCGGCCACCACTGCATCTGCGACGGCCAGTCTGGCATGACGCTTTTGCGCGATTGCCTGAGTGCCTATGACGATCCGCTACGGGATATCGGTACGTATGATGCTCTGGGCACAATCGAAGAGATCGTGCCTTCTGGCCTGTTGCAGGATCGAAGCTTTCAACGCCGCGTGCATTGGAAGACAAGGGCGTTACGGTTGATGCTCTTGCTAAAACGAGGCCGTGGCGCGCACTCGGGTCCGCACATTGCCGCCGATCAGATGTACTTTCATCGCTGGAGCATCGATGCGGCAGCATCCAAGGCTCTGACAGAGCGCTGCAGTGCAGAAGGGGTCAGTGTGCTGGCCGCGATGAGTGTAGCCTTCTTGCTGGCGTTTCGCGGAGTGCGCGGAACCAAGGCATTGCACAAGGCTTATGCGATGGTAAATGCGCGCAGGTTTATGCCGCTATTGCGCTCCGATGCTCTGTTTGGAATAGCACCCGGGGTACCGCTCAGCATGAAAGGTCTGCCTCTGGCGAAGAGCATGTCCGCCGATAGTTTTTGGGATTGTGCGCGGACAATCAAGGCTGACCTTACGCGCCGGGTTGATCGTCTCGGGAGCGGAATCTATGACTATCTGGTTGGGCTGGAAGGCTTGCACGACCTATATGCCAGACTGGTTGGCGATACCGAAAGCGCACCCGTTGTGCGTCATGTCACGTTTTCGAACATGGGTCGATTGGAACTGTCGCAGCAATACAGGAACTTCTGGGTGGAGGCACTTTATAGTCCGCTGGTCATGGTATCTCCTACACCTGCGAACACAGTGGTTCTCTCCAGCTTTGCAGGACAACTGGAGTTGGCGATTGTCACTGATGAGCAGTCGTTGCCTCCTGTGCAGGCAATCGCGATTCGTCGGCAGGCAATGGAGATACTGCACGACTCTGCGGAAATGCCCGCTCCGTACCAACCTGCGCCTGTCGGCGAGCTTTCTACCCTGCGAGATAAGAGGAAGATGAATAGTTTCGGCTTGATCTTCGTGCTCTATGAGCCTACCGAAGAGTTTCTCGGTAACCTGGTCAAAGCCCGCGCATTCTGTCCGACTCTGGTCGCGGTCGATAACTCGCCGGAGGCGGACCTGCGCCTGCACGAGTATCTGCGCGAACAGGGAATGTGCGTGATCTTCAACCAGAACCGGGGTGGACTTGCAGGCGCCTACAACCGGGGAGCGGAAGTGCTGCTCGAGCAGAAGTGCAAGGTCCTCTTTTTGCTGGACCAGGACTCCGACATCGATGCATCGTTTTTCGAGAAGATGATGCAAGCGTGCCGCGAACTCGATACCGACGAGTTCCTGGTTGGGCCGAAAATTTACGAGATCAACCTTGAGAAGTGCATGCCGGTTTTTCAACCCGGAAAATATTTGCCCGAACGGCTTCGCATCGATGACCGGAATGAAGGTATGTTTCCCTCGCTATGCATCATTTCGTCAGGCTCGGCAATTTCTGCTGCGGCATATCGCAAGTTAGGCGCTTTCCGCGAAGACTATTTCATCGAATACATCGACATCGAATACAGCCTTCGCGCCGTCGGGCAGAATGTCCCTGTGTATATGAATGCGGCGGTGACGATGCGGCAGACTACCGGAAAGATCGAACGGCACGGCAATAAGTACACGACGAATCATGCGGCCTGGCGGCGCTACTATGGGGCGCGGAATGCCGTGCACTGCCTGTATCTGCACCGTGCTTGCTGGGGGCTGCATTGGGTAAGTGGGTTGCTGGCGTTTCTTCAGGTGCTGCGTGTGCTCCAATACGAGCCGCAGAAAGTGAAGAAAATCACGGCGATCACATGCGGCTATCTGGATGGCTTGTTAGGGCGACTCGGCACGTTCGAAGACCGGCACCCGCGTATTGCGGCCTTTTGCAAGAGAAGTGCGCCGAGGCGGAGAGCGATGAATGGCAGTTCGTCCGAAGCGCTCACCGGAGAAAAAGCATGAGAAGAAAGTTGTCTGCCATCGAGCACATGATCGACGGCAACATTGTCTACTTCGTACGCTTGCAAGGAAGTCTCGACCCGGAGCGGCTCAGGTTGGCGCTCGTCCAGGTGCAACGAAAGCATCCCGCCCTGCGCGCACTGATTCGTGAGGAGCAGGATGGCTTGTACTACGAGGAAGACTGCGCGCCCGAAGTCCCGTTACGGGCGCTTCAAAGAATCGATGAAGATGACTTTAGGCAGGAGACGCAGCGTGAACTGATGGCAATCTTTCCCTATGACCAGCCGCAACTGCGCGCAGTGCTGCTGCAATCGGATCGAGAGAACGATTTGCTGCTTGTAACTTCGCACCGCATTTGCGACGGCATGAGTATGCTCACCATTGTAAGAGAGGTATTGCATTCGCTCCACAGCGATCGGGAACTGATTCCGTATGCGCCGATTACGACACGCGACATGATCGGGGATTATCGGCCAGCTCAGCCTTGGAAGCGCAGGATAAGAGCATCGCTGCTCAACGGCGTGATACGGGCGATTCCAAGATCGCGCCGCGTGCCGGAAAACAAAGAATGCTGTTTGGAGTGGTCCGCTGACCGAACACTTTCGGACGCACTGAGGCGGCAATGCAAGGTGGAGGGCGTCTCCATCCACGCGGCCCTCTTGGTCACACTCGATCGCGCTTTGCTGGCTGTGTTGGGAGAAAAGAAACTGCCCGCCTGGATCGAAAGCCCGATCGATGCACGGCGCGGACGATTGTCCGCATTGAAGAGCGACATGATCTTCTTTGGCGGTGGAAGTCTCAAAATACACACTGGACAGGCACTGGGATTGGAATTTTGGGAACGGGCCCGCGCGATCAACGAACAGATGCGCAAAGGGATCGAGCAGGAAATGCTCGATATTCCAAGCCGTTATCATTTCCTCGAAATGCTGCGCCCGCCCTCCAGTGCGCAGATGCAATGTGTTGTTCGGACTGCCGATGCCTTCGCGATCAATGGCAGTTGGAACCGCTTTGCGCTTTCCAACCTGGGCAATGTTGTCGTCAGCGATGACGACGCTCCTTTCAAAGTGACGGACCTGCGATTGTATGTGCATTCCTTCAACATTCGGTTGCTGGGGCTGGTTGCCTATTCGTTCAATGGACAGATGCGTTTTTACTATGTAGGCGACGAAAAATGCCTGAGTCCGGACCGCGCACGGAGCCTTAAAGATGAATTCATGGGCTTGCTTCAGCAGATTGCACATCCCATGAAAGACGTGAGTGAAGTCCTTCTCGTGCCCACTGCGGCAGCCGGCTAATCTCATGTAGGATTGCTCCTGTGTTCCACTATGCAGGCCGCTCGGATCTCAGGAGGCAGGGAACTGCGCTTGAGGTCCTCTCTCTCGCGTCCCTGCGGTCTTGGCCGGTATAGTGAAAGATAGCCATGACATCAGGAACGCTTACAGAGGCTGTGCTTATCCACTTTTCCGGGCCCGACGCCCCAGGTCTCACGGCGGAGCTCACTCGCCTTCTTGCCCTCTACGACGTGAATATTCTTGATATCGGACAGGCCGTCGTGCATGAGACGCTTGCCCTGGGCATGTTGCTTGAGGTGCCCGCTGGGAAGAGTCTGGACTCTTTGAGATCCGAACTCTTAAGCCGCGCGCAGGAGCTCGGATTGCAAGCAGGCGTGACCGTGGTTGCGCAAAATGCCATGAAACACTGGGTGCACGGTCTCTATCACGACCGTTTTATTATTACTGTTTTGGGTCGCGCCATCACAGCCCGGCAACTTGCCCGGGTCAGCGCCATTATTGCTGCGCAAGGAATGAATGTTGATCGGATCGAGCGTCTCTCCGGAGAACTCACGGCGGACGTGGAGCCGGAGAATGCGTGCATCGAGCTGTCTGTCAGTGGCGAGGTTTCGCGCGAGGTCCCGATGCGCGCAGCGTTTCTCGCTGCCGCCCAGGAGCTCTCCATCGATATTGCGTTCCAGCGCGAAAGTATCTTTCGCCGCAATCGCCGTCTCTTCGCCTTCGATATGGATTCGACGCTGATCCAGGGCGAAGGGATCGATGAACTTGCCAAGATGGCTGGAGTGGGCGACCAAGTCGTGCGCATCACCGAAGCTGCGATGCGCGGGGAGTTGAACTTCGATGAAAGTTTTACCCGCCGCGTCGCTCTCCTCAAAGGGCTGCCTGCCGAACGCGTTTATAGCTTGCTCGATACCATTCCTCTTGCCGAAGGGGCCGAGCGCCTGATCCGTACTCTCAAGCTGCTTGGATATAAAACGGCGATTCTTTCCGGAGGCTTTACGTTCTTTGCCCGTACGCTTCAGCAGCGCTTCGGCATTGACTACATCTACGCCAACGAACTGGAGATTGCTGACGGCATGGTAACCGGCCGTATTATTCCGCCGATTATCAACGGAGCGCGCAAAGCCGCACTGCTCGCTGAGATTGCGGGTAAAGAAAATATTTCTCTTGAGCAGGTTGTGGCAGTCGGTGATGGCGCTAATGATATTCCCATGCTGAATCTTGCCGGCATGGGCATCGCCTATCGTGCCAAGCCGCTCGTGCGTCAGAAGGTCGGTCAGTCCATTTCCTGTCTTGGGCTCGACGGCCTGCTTTATCTGATCGGCGTGCGCGACCGCGACCTGCAGCCTCATGAGCCGCTGATTCCGGCACAATGATGCACACAGGAACGCGTTCTGCTTAGCGGTCAGGGGGTGGCTTCCAAAAGCGTGCTCAACCCCTTGATGTCTTTTACAACGATCTGCCGGCCTTCTACATTCAACAGTCCCTCTGCCTGTAGCCGCATGAGGTTTCTCGATATCAGTTCGCGGACCGTGCCAAGTTGATTGGCCAGTTCCTGGTGACTTGCAGGTAGCAGAAACTCAATACCGCGGTCTGTCTTTCTGCCTTGGTCTTGTGCGAGCTTGACTAACATGGCTATAAGTCGCTGCCGGATGGTGGTGAACGATAGCTCTTCGATAATGCCGACGAGCCGCCGCAGACGGGCACCCACCATCTGCAGAACCTTGAGTGCGACCTCTGGATGTTCCATGCAGTAGGCCTGGAAATCGCGCCGCGAAATATAGGCAATCTCGGTTTCTTCGATCGCCGCTGCGGAAGCCGGAAATGGACCTCCATCAAAGACCGGAAGCTCAGCGACGGACTCTCCGGGAGTGTTCATGGCAAGCACTTGTTCGCGACCGCTCATCGAAGTCTTGAAGATACGAACCCTGCCCCGGGCAATGATGTGTAACCCATTGCAGGGATCGCCCTCAGAGAACAGCAATTCGCCCGCACCTAACAATTTGCGGGTCGTTCGAGCTGCAAGCATTTGGAGTTCTGGCTGCGAGAGCCCAGACAGCAATGCGGTTCTGCCAAGGACTGCGGCTAGGTCAATGCGTTCGGTGGTCACGCCAAGATTTTATCAGCCTGGCACTTCAGTTACAGCATAGTTAGAGTGTGACATGACTCGATGGGCATTTGCGCAGATCCGATGATGCCTGTCGGTATGTATTACAGCGGCCTATCGCTTAAGAGCAGGTCTGGAAAGTAACTGGACATCCAAACCTGCCATTTCAATCGTAGCGCAAGAGGCGCCTAGAATCTCGCCATCGGCTTCGACGGCGATAGGCACTCCATACGTAGGACGAGAATTCGATCGGCAGACTACGCGCAACACGTCTTCGTAGCGGGCTTTGGAGAGTGCGCTTGATGGATGGTCGCGTTTGCCCGCATTGAGAAACAAGGCTTCGATGGAAGCACGCACGAGACTCCAGCGAGATTGTCCCTCGACGCTTGCGAGCCGGAGAAATGGGAAATCGAGATTGCCGCCCGGACGCCAAAGATTCAGTTCCGCCACCCGCACAGCGATCATTTCGCAGACCTGTCTCTTGAAGATTTCACCCTTGAGGTCTGTGATCTCCAATTCAAACGGCTGCAGAGGGTGAAAGAAGAGCGTTTTGGCGCCGGCAGCAAAGTAGGCCATGCGGCCTGTCCTGTCTTTCTCGTCTCGCCGAGCGGCCTGCATCATCGCGGCGTGCAGGCCCATGCCGGCTGCCATTACGAAGAACCACGCCCGCTCGCTTCCGGAGGCGTAGCAGGTGATTTTTCCCAGCGGTACGGAATGGGGGCTGGCGGCAAGAAGCCAGCGTACAGCCTCAAGAGGTTTCGTTGGAATCTTCAGATTCTGTGCGAGCACATTTCCGGTGCCTAACGGAAGGATGCCGAGCGGCATCTGCGATCCGGCAAGCCCCTGGACCGTGTCGAAAACTGTTCCATCTCCACCGCAGACGATGACTGCGTCAACACCATCGGCAACTGCATTCTTGGCTTTGGCGCCGGCAGCCCGGTTTGGTCCCGTCTCCTGAACCTCCGCTTCGACTCCAGCCTGCTCAAAAGCGTGTACGACGCGCGACAGATTCCACCCGCCTCGTGACTTAAACAGTGGATTGGCTAACAGTAGAATCTTGCGCACTCACTCATCCTAACGGATTGTGATGAACGTGCCGGTTTTACTGCCATTTCCGACCGTGAGGATTTCCTATGAGTGAGTCAATACATGCCTCGGTCCCATTCCAGTCCCGTAGCTGAATCGGCAAAAAGAAAATTCCATGAGCCATCCAGAGAAAGCCCGCGTGGTATGCCAGACCAATAAATTACGCGCGAGCCGGGGGAAGCGAATCGCCGAGGCCGCACCCGAGATCGTGCATACAAACTCAATCCGTGATGGGTACGGCCTCAGAGATATTCATTTACTGCCGGGTTGCGGCGTCGACAATGAATTCAATCAGCTACGAAGCTCCTCTGCATTTCAACTACGGACCGTGATAATGGGGCACGTCGCATTTGCAAGCAGGCGATAGGGATAACTGGTGCGGAAATGGCGTTCCAGCAAAGGCGTTTGAGGCACGCCAAGAACGATAAGTACGGATGAGTCGAGACACTTCCCCATAGCGGCCTCCGGCGAGATAATGCGCTCCATCTGAAACTCAGGATTGCACCATTCCTCTTTGACTGCCGGGCTAAGCGACCTCAGTGTGGAACAGTAATCTTCGGCCATCTCTTTCACATGCGTGATGTGTTTTTCTTGGTCCGCATCTCGGGCTACCTGGTAAATTTCGATGTCGGTTGCCAGAGTTTGGCTAAGCGCCAAAGCGAATGGGGCGGCCGCAGCCGACGCGGGCCTCAGGTTTGACAGATAGATTACTTTTTCAAAATGAGATTTTGCATCGACCCCGGCAAGCACATGGGGGCCAATGGTCATGGTCGGACACGGAGAGCGCAGCATCAGGGCTTCTGTATTCGAGCCGATTAACAAATGCCCCAAACCTCTGTGAACTCCCTGTGTCCCCAAAACAAGCAGGTCGGCCTTGTACTTATGGACGGCGTCGAGAATCGCATCCGGAACGGGGCCTTCCACAAGAGCCGACGTTGCAGGTACCCCCGCACAATGGGTCCCGCCTACGAAGGCTCGAAGTCTTGATTCGGCATCCAGCCGAGTGCGGCTGGGAATGCGATCCAGTGCCTCTACGTTGCTCGCCACCGGGGTGAGCTCGAATGCATTGATGATGACCAACTGCGCCTTGAGTTGGCCTGCCAGCGCGACGGCGTAGTCCAGTGCCAGCCGTGAACTCTGCAGAAAGTCAGTAGCCAACAGAATGGTGGTAATGGCGGTTTTCATGGTTCCCCTTGCTTTCTCAAACCACTTACGATGGACCTGCAAGACTCCTTGTGGTTCGGTTCTATCCTAATCCCTGCGGGTCCCCGCGATCTCCGCTCCTGAAGTCTCATGTTATTAAAGTGGCTTCAAGTCCTCCAGCACTGTAGGAATCAACTCCGCTACTGTCGGATGAATATGTACGGAATGAGTCAACAGAGAAACTGGCTGCTGTGCATACATCGCCGTGAGGATGCAATGGATTGCCTCATCTGCGCCGGTTCCGAACACGGTAGCCCCGAGGATGCGCTGGGTCTCCGCATCCACAAGCACCTTGATAAAGCCGAATGTCTCGCCCTTTTCGATAGCTCGCGCAATGCGGCTCATGGGGCGCTTTCCGATCAGGGCGCGCCGTCCGCTCTTGCGCACTTCCGCTTCCGACATGCCGATTTGTGCAAGCGGAGGATCGATATAGAGAGCGCTTGCGGGAATGCGATCATTTACCTTGCGCGATCCGCCATCGAGTAAGTTGCTGGCGACGATTTCGAAATCATTATAGGAGGTGTGGGTAAAAGCGCCGCGCCCATTGCAGTCGCCTAAAGCAAAGATTCCCGGCGCGCTGGTTTGTAACTGGTCGCCGACCTGAAGGTACCCCCGCTCGTCGGCGTGAATTCCCGCGGCTTTGAAATTCAGGTCGTCTGTATTGGGAACTCGGCCGGTTGCGAGAAGAACATGGGAGCCCACGATGTGGGGCGCGCCTTCGTTGCACTCGATTCCCACGGCAACTTCGTCTCCCCGCTGTTCAATGTGGATGCAGGTGGCGTCGAGCCGAACCTGAATATCTTCGGCTTTGAATATCTCGTGAATTACTTCGGACGCGTCTTCGTCTTCCTGCGGAGCAAGCCTGGAGTGCCTGTCGATGATGCTGACTTCGGAGCCGAATCTTCGGAACATTTGCGCAAATTCCAGCCCGACATAGCCGCCGCCTACGACGATCAGGTGCTTCGGCAAGTCCTCAAGATCCAAAATGCTGGTGCTGGTGAAAAAGGGGACCGAATCGACTCCACGTATTTTTGATACCGAGGGGCGTGCACCGACATTGAGAAAGATATGGGACGCTTCAAGCAGGTCGTCTCCGACCCGCAACGTGGTCGGCGACTCGAAAACAGCGGTGCCGGTGAAGACCGTGCAGTTCTCGGTGCCTCGCAGCCATTTTTCGACCCCGGTACGTGAGTTCAAGACGATAGCATCTTTTCGGGCTTTTACTGCCCGCAGGTCCACTGCGACGGGGCCGGTCTGCACGCCAAAGTCATGTCCTCTGCGCGCAAGATGAGCCGCATGGGCGCTGGCAACCATGGCCTTGGTGGGCGTGCATCCGGTGTTGACGCATGTGCCTCCAAAAAGCTTGCGCTCGACCACGGCGACCTTCCATCCGGTGCCGGCAAGGCGCGCTGCCAGAGAGGGGCCGGCCTGACCAGCCCCAACGACGATTGCATCGAATGTGTGTTTCATCCAAACCTCAGAACGGAGATAACAGAGATGGCGATTGCAACAATGTCTTCAAACACCGCCGCGAAGAAGGCATTGCGGAAAGCGATAGACAACTTGGCACGAGCGGCGGCTCCGCCCAACGTTCCAGCGACAGCGCCGAGCGCGCCTATAATCGTGCCTGCGACGATCATGTTCACGGTGGCCCCGAGGGTTGCACCGGTCAGCGCGCCGCTGACAATGCGCGCGATGAACTGAGGTGGCGTCTTGCGGCTTGGTGTTTTGGGCAACTTATCGCCGATCAGTTCCCCGGCGGCAAGAACGGTGAAGAGGATGGGCACATACTTATACCCCATAAAGGCAAGTGGCGTGTTTGCCACCGCGAGGATGCCCAGCCGGGCCGCCCAACTCACAACAGCCGGAGCCATCATCGTGCGCAACCCCGCTGCCAGGCCGATCAAGAACGCACAGACCAATATCATGGAACCTCTCGAACTGCAAACATCATGCTCTGCCACAAGTATGCTTCAAGCGCAAAACTATCGCCAGGGAAACAATTCGCATCAACATGCCAAGCGCGGAAAACGAATGACATCCAGCACACCATCCGGTCTAATAGGTCTGATGCAGGCAGGTCGGATGCAGGTTCGTTTTGCTCGGGAGTCCGGCACGGGTGTGACCGGAAAATCCAACAGGATGTCTTGCTCATCGCGACATTGCGGAGGTCGTTATGCACGAGGGAGTGCGGGGCATAGAGACGGTGTTTCTCTTGTTGCTGCTCTTTGTGGTGCTCTTCGGGGAACTGGCTCGCAGGCTGAAAGTAGCTTACCCGATTATCCTGGTGATTGCCGGTCTGTTGCTGAGCCTCGTGCCCGGATTGCCAAGAGTCAACCTGGATCCGGAGATAATTTTTCTCGTGGTGTTGCCGCCGCTGTTATTTCATGCGGCGTGGCAAACATCGTGGCGAGATTTTCGTTACAACAGTGTGACCATTCTGCTGATGGCGTTTGGGCTGGTTGGCTTCACCGTGGCCGGTGTGGCGTTGGCCAGCGAACGGCTGTTCTCGCAGTTATATTGGCGCACCGGCTTCGTTTTAGGGGCTATTGTTGCTCCCACCGATGCCATCGCTGCAACTTCTATCGCCAAGCGTGTGGGCCTGCCGCGCCGCATCATCGAGATCCTCGAAGGTGAGAGCCTCGTCAACGACGCTACTGGCCTCCTGGCCCTGGAATTCGGAATTGCGATGGTGATCAGCGGAGAAACGCCGTCCCTCGGCTCGGGAGCGCTGCGCTTGATCTATCTGATTGTCGGCGGCATCGGCATCGGCATCGTGGTGGGGTGGGTGGTGCATTGGCTCGAACTTCACATCGAGGATGGGCCGATTGAAATAACGCTTGGCTTGGTCAGTGCGTATGGTGCCTACATCGTGGCGGAAGAGGCAGGAGCATCGGGTGTTCTTGCCGTGGTAGCCTGCGGTTTATATCTCAGCCGCAAGAGTGCGGAGTTCTTTTCGCCCGGCGTGCGGCTGCAGGCTTATGCGTTGTGGGACACGATCGACTTTGTGTTGAATGGCCTGGTGTTCGTCCTCATCGGGTTGCAATTGCCGATCGTTCTTGCCGGACTTCATGACTACAGCAGGACAACACTGACGGCCTATGCGGCGGGCATCTGCGCCCTGGTGATTGCCCTGCGCCTTCTGTGGATCTATCCCAGCGCCTATCTGGCTTACTTCATCCGCACGCGCATTCTGAGAAAACGGGACTCCATGTTGCCGGGCAAGCAGGTGTTCGTAACCGGGTGGACCGGCATGAGGGGAGTGATCGCACTGGCGGCGGCGCTGTCGGTGCCCGAGTCCCTGAGCGATGGCCAGCCGTTCCCAGCCCGCAACCTGATTATCTTTCTGACCTTCAGCGTGATTCTCGTCACTTTGGTATTGCAGGGGCTCACTCTTCCGCCGCTGGTCCGTGCCCTGGGCCTTGGTGGCTTACGCGGCCCCGATTGTGAAGAGGAGGAAGCGAGACGGAAGATGCTTGAGGCCTCGTTGACTTACCTCGAAGAGATACGAGGCCGGGAGCAGCCCGAGTTTGCCGGTATCTATGAAGATCTGATTCAGCACCACAAAGATCGCCTCGCTGCTCTGGTGAGTCCTCCCGATAACGATACGCGTGCGCTGCAGTATGCGCGCCATCGCGAAGTATCGCTCAATTTGCTCAGGATCGAACGGAAGACTCTGGTCGAGTTGCGCGATGAAGGCCGGGTGAGCGATACCGTTCTCAGAAGATTGGAGCGTGAACTCGACCTGGGAGAAATCAGGTTAAGCGTCATGTGAGGAATGCGGCAAGCAGGTTTGCCTATGAGGGGCCGGCGAATCCGGCGCAGACTGAACGGGCGCTTCGACATGGGCTCCGTCGCCAACCGATATAGTCAGCGCGGCGTTTTCATCTCATGAAGATTGCAGATCCGATTCGGCTCTTGCCATCCGTCTGTGGTGAAATATAGAAGTGGGGATTTTTGGCGATCAGGCCCCTTGAGTAGAGAATGCGCACACCACTTATCGCACTTGCAGTTGCAGCCTTCGGCATTGGCACATCTGAATTCATCATCATGGGTCTGCTGCCCAACCTGGCCGGCAGCTTCGACGTCAGCATCCCCAAGGCCGGCATGTTGGTGTCGGGCTATGCGCTCAGCGTCACGCTCGGCTCTCCTATCGTGGCCGTTGCGATATCGAGGCTTGAGCGCAAAAGAGCCTTGCTGCTGCTCATGGGCTTCTTTATTGTCGGCAATGTGGCCTGCGCCCTTGCGCCCACGTATGGATTGCTCTTTGCCGCGCGCGTGATCACGGCGCTTTGCCATGGCGCTTTCTTTGGCACGGGCAGCATCGTCGCGGCCAGCCTCGTGCCGCGCAACCAGCGTGCCCAGGCAATCGCGCTCATGTTCTCCGGGCTCACGCTGGCCAATGTGTTGGGAGTTCCCGCCGGCACGGCGCTGGGACAGGCTTTCGGATGGCGTGCCTCCTTCTGGGCGATTGTGCCTGTCGGCATCGTGGCTGCCGCGTCGCTTTATTGGCTTGTCCCGAAGCAGCCACTCGGAGAAAGCCGCCTGCTTCAGGAGTTCCGCATCCTGCGCAAGCCGCAGGTCTTGCTGGTTCTGGCCATGAGCACGCTGGCTTCGGCATCGCTGTTCTGCGTCTTCACCTACATCACACCCACGCTGGAGACGGTGACCGGGATTTCTCCGCATGGGGTCACCCTTGTCCTGCTGGTGTTTGGTTTAGGCATCACCGCGGGCAATTTTGCCGGCGGACGGCTGAGCGACTGGCGGCAGATGCCCGCCATCATCGGCACACTGAGCGTGCTGCTGGTGGTGTTGGTTCTGCTGTTTCAAGCGGAGCGTCTCGTCATCCCCGCCGTGGCGGTGATTCTGTTGTGGGGCTTCGTGCAGTTTGCCGCGGGCATTCCGCTGCAAACACGCATCGTCGATCAGGCTCATACCGCGCCCAATCTTGCCTCGACGCTAAACCAGGGAGCGTTCAATCTCGGCAATGCGCTGGGCGCCTCAATCGGCGGATTCATGCTGTCGTGCGGCTATGGCTATCGGGAACTGCCCTGGGCCAGCGCGGCGGTGACCGCGTGCGCCATTCTGCTCGCACTTTGGTCGGCGCGGCTCGACCGGCAAGAGGAGTGCTGTTCCGAACCGATCAGCGCAACCACATAGACAATAAATATTGGTAATCCACAAACGAGCTTTCATCCCGCCAAAGTGACCCGCCAAGGTGACCGGGAAAGGAGTCTGGTCCTTTCCGGCCTTGCCCCGGAACCCGCTCCCACGGCCACGATTCACAGGACAGGGCACCGCACTGGCCCTGGTTTGCATCCATTAACACAGCCTGGATGGGAGTGAATCCTGACAGTGAGGGCCTATGATCATCGGCATTCCATCTCATGATGATCGTTCGGGGGAACTTTCCCCGCGGGTACGGGAGTTCTTTTCTCATTCTCCGCTCCATTCGCTCTGGAACCTGCAAGGCGTCCCCCTCCGGCTTCTCGCTAAACGCACATGGAAGTCGCTCATCGCCGACCGCGTGTTCGGACATGCCGCCGAACTGGGCTTTTATTCGCTCTTCGCCTTGTTTCCGACGCTCTTCAGTGCCAGTTCGATTCTCGGCTTGGCGGCTCGCTCTGCCAATCAAATCTACGACAGGCTGCTGGATTATCTCGCCTTTGTGATTCCCACTTCGGCTCTCGGCACCATCCTCGAAACATTCAATGAGACCACCGCCGCCTCCAGTTCCGGCAAAGTCACCTTCGGGCTGGTCGCCGCCATCTGGTCGGCTTCGGTAGGCATCTCCGCTATCCAGGACACGCTGAACGCGATTCGCAACATCAAGGAGACGCGGTCCTATATCTATGCGCGTCTCTGTGCGATCGGCGTAACTCTCGTTCTCACGCTCATCGTCACCTTTACCCTGGCTTCGATGTTAGGGGCCGATGTGGTTGCCAGGCTGGCCATGCATCAGATCCCCAATCGCGTGCCGGGTGTCACCGTTGCCATCGCGGCCAGGTTTGTGGGCTGGATCGTATCCACCGCCCTGCTGACGTTATCGTTCGCGGTGATCTACTACTGGGCTCCCGACGTGAAAAACCGTCAATGGAGATGGCTCACCCCCGGCAGCGCGATTGGGATTTTCGGCTGGTTGATGGCCTCTCTTGGCCTTCGGGCTTATCTGCATTACTTCAACAGCTATTCGCGGATCTATGGTTCTCTGGGAGCGGTCATCATTTTGCTCACCTGGTTCTACACGACCGGTCTCATGCTTCTCTTAGGCGCGGAGATCAACAGCGAAATCGAGACCATCGCGACAGAGAGACGGACGGCTAATCTCTTTACCCTGCCGGGACCGTCCGAAACAAAAAAGTAATTCGATCTGCATGTGCAATGCGCTCCCATACATCTTCCAGCTAGAAATGCCGGATCGACTCCCCCGTGCCTGCTCCGGCAGTGGTGTGCTGGGGCGCGGCGCGTTCGGTCGTGCGCTCCACATGGCTTTCAAGGGAGCGGCTGACCAGGTCGCGGGAGCCAAGTCCCACAGCCAGCGCAAGCGTGAGCACGATGCCGCCGAAGAGAATGCCGAAGGCCAGTTCGACAATGTTGCCGCCTACCTGCAGGTGGTCGAGAACCATGGCGGCAGTTAACACCAGCACCAGCCACTTGACGCCGAGGGACAGGAACCGCGCATATTGCAGTTGTGCATTCACTGCGCCGATAAGCACCGAGCGCGCCAGAAACCGCGCGATCAGCGTGCCTGCAACCAGCAGCAGCATCGCGCCCACCGCGTGCGTCAGGTAGGGCAGCAGCGGGAAGGGAAGCGTTGCTCCTGTCGCATACGATGCATCGAAGGCTGAAACGCCGATGACGAGCCCGAGCAGCACGCAGGCCCAGAAGGATGCCCGCGCAGCCAGTGCGGTGGGGGAGCTTGACGGTGCCCACTCGGTATTGCCCTGGTTGAGCCGATCGTCGAACTTGATCAATGTCAGGCCGCGGCGCAGCAGCGCCGAAATCGCCATGCCGATCAGGGTGAAAATGCCCAGCGCGACAAAGAACGCGAGAATGCCCGGCAGAACCGCGATGAGCAGTGAGAGCACACGGTAGAGCGACTGATGGAGCGCGTCGGACATATGGCGCCAGATGGTGCTGTTGTCCACAGACAGCGCCTGTGTGGCCTGATATGCGGTTTGTTGGAACATGCTGGCAAGGATGATGTGCATGGGACTCACTCCTTGAATCACTCTCTTGCTGTGTTCTGCAAAGTTGATGAGATGGCTCATGGCCTCGCTCTGGACGCACAGGGCAGTCATAGACCGGACGGCGAAGATGGGCAGCAGAGCGCTCATGGATTGAACCTGTCCGGCCAGCGCCAGCGGGCCACAAGATACGGCTTATCGGCCTCGAAGTGAGTGGCCAGCGTCTCAATGTGGCTCTCGGAATTGATGCCCGAGGCGGCGGCATTGATGTGCCCCGCCACCCACGCGAGATACAGCGGAATCAGCGCGCCGAGCAGATGTCCGCGGTTGATCGTGCGCAGCCGGTACGCGATCAGAAAATCGAAGACAATGCGCACCCACAGGGTGTCGGGCATCCTGAAAGCGGCGGCATCGACGACGGAAAGCCGTTTAAGTCCGAGCAAAGAATTGGGCGGCAGAACGAGCGACCATATTTCCTGCAGGTTGGTGTAGGCGAGCCGAAAGGCCTCGACCATCGAGCCAACGTCGGAACTGCCCTCGGCCAGCGGCTTGTGGGCCACGGCGGGGCGCGGCGGCGGCAACCGCCGAGGCCTCTGCCAAAATGCGGCCTTGGCTTCGATGTCTGCGAATAAAGAGCCGGTAACCGACGCGAGAATCGCTCGAATATCCGGGTCTGCCGGTTGCGGCAGCACGCGCGGTCCCACGTCGAACTCGTCGATTGAGTAGCCCGCAGCTACCGCTTCATTTGCCGGCCACAAGATCGCATCGCCCTGGTTCAGCGCGGTAAAACGTTGGGCGGCATTGGCCAGGCGTTCGGCCATGCGCAGCGACAATCCCAAATCGATGGCCAATGGAAAGCGCACGCGGGCTGCAAACAAGCTGCGCGTCAGCGGGTAAAGAATCGCGGAGTTGACCAGGCCTGCGTGAGGGGGAAGATCGTAGCAAGGCACCGCGAGGTCGATGGATGCGGTCAGAACGGCCCCGGCAAGATCGCGCAACGCCGAGGTCTGCAGCGAACCGGCTTCTGGACCCAGCATCAGGATCGCTCGTGCCTCATGTTTCTGGGCGAGTTGGTATGCGTTGGCGAAATCGGCGGCGGTGAGTGTCCACGTAGCGTTGGTGGTGGGGGCAGGGACAATGCGAAGAGCGGGATTGGAAGCCGCAGCCAGCTCATTTTGAGTTGCGATCAGCAGTCCGTCGGCAGGGAAAGAAGCGGCCAGGTTGGCGAGAACCTTCTCCACCTGCTCCGGCGGCATCGCGGCAACCATCACCAGCAAGCTGGCCGCGCTCTGTGCCGGCGGAGACGTGAGTTCGGAAGCTGGGTCTGTTGTCGCCATATTTTTCGCAAGAACTTGTGCTGAAGCGGCCTCGGTTCGGCAACTGCCGGCCCCCAATCCTCAGGTCAGACGATTCTATAACGATAGGATGCCGGTAATTGGAATGCGAAGCCATCCCGGTCGATTGTTAAGCTCGTAGAGCAACTCATAGAGTGCTTTTTCCAACAGGTAGCCATCCAGCAGCGTCTGCGCCTGCTCGGCAGGAGGCAGAAGGTCGGGATTCGCCGCGATGGTTGCGCGATAGGCGCGTAAGATCTCCGACGCCGCCGAGTTCTGCCAGAAGAAAGCCCAAGCCGTAAGAGCTTCAGAACCCGTGCGCTCGGGGCTGGCTGCGAAAAAGTGTTCGAGCCCCGTATGGGCCGCATAAGAAAATGAACGAATCATGCCCGCCACGTCCCTCAACGGCGACTGCTTTTCGCGCCGTTGGGCGAGGGGCCGGGCGGGTTCGCCTTCAAAGTCCAGCAGGACAAAATCTCCCTCTTGCGCGCTTTCTTCGGCTGCATGGCCACCCACGCGAAGTGTTTGCCCCAGGTGGTAGTCGCCATGGATTCGGATGCGCTGGCCGGCTGCCGCGGAGTGCGCGATTGCCTCGGTCCGCGCGATAAGCTCCAACCGCCTCGACAGCAGCAGCGCCGCCGCGTCTGCAGTCACATCGTCGAACGTAGCGAGTTTGGCTTTGAGCGCTTCCAGCGTCGAGGCGAGTTGGGCCTCTGTCCGCCGGGCATCCCGGGCGAGGTCGTCTGCCGTGTAAGCCTCTGCCGCAAAGGCCGGGTTGTTTGTCGGTGTTGCAAGGGCAAGGTGCATCTCGGCAGTGCGGCGGCCAAGGAGTGCCGCCGCCTCGATTGAGGTGCGGGCAAACTCCAATGCCTGCTGTGCGGGAGCACTCTCGCGAAGAAAGCTGGGCGCCGACGCCTCCGCCGGAGCAGCAAGCTCACACACCGCGGAAAAGAACGAGGCAAGCTGCTCAAGAAACCATCCCCAACCATCTCCCTGGTTCTCTACCAGCCCTTGCAGCATGGCCGTCGTGGTCTTTTCGCCCCCCTCGGGAGTGATGGTGATCTCTCCCATAAACGGCGCAATGCGCGAGAAGTGAGCGACCTCGGTGAGAAAACGGCCAATCTCCACGTCCGGATTTTCTCCCGGCTGCAAGCGCCGGAAGAGCTTCAGAATGAATTGCTTCCCATAAAGAATTGAAGTGTTGGATTGCTCCGCCGAGCCCATCCGCGAGCTCAAATACTGCCCGCCCCGCATTCCGGCAAAAGCGCTGGAAGCCTGCCCATCCAGCCGGCCTCCGTGAGGCGTCGGATCTCCGGCTGAGGGCGACTCACGGGGCTGCAGACGCTGCGTCGCAGAAGAGGGAACGCCTGCAGCGCTGGAGCGTGGCGGCGCAGCGACCTCCCCAGGCTGGGCAGTGAGTGGCGCAGGCACCACCGGCAAACCGGCAGCCGCCGGTTGAGCCGGCATGCCAAGTGGCTCTTCGAGGGGAGCCCCGGAATCCGGAACTGGAGGCATACCGCCGCCAATCGCCCCATCAACTTCGAGCGTAGCCGTGTGCGAGGTCGCGAGCGCCAGTGTCGCATTCCGCTCGATAAGCGTGAGCAATCCCTGACGGAAATCCTCCCGCGTCGTGGCATCGTGCAGCACGGTCGGTCCGGCAGGCGACGCCAGCGTAACGACGATGCTCAGTGGATGATTGGCGGTCAACTCTTCTGCATCTGCTCCTGCGCTCGCCGCGAGCGGCAATTGATACACATCCGCGGAACCGTCAAGATAGGCAATCTCCACAAAGAGCAGCGCAGCCGGCAAGGCCGCCGTGCTCGCCGCCGGAAGCTCCACCCAGTCAAGCACGCGTGCGGATTGAATCTTGCGAGTCTTGGCTCCAAACCACCGCTGCAGCGGCAGCCACGGCAGCAGCGCGGTTTCCAGCAGCGCCCGCCCATGGCCGGCGAACAAACCGGACCACCCCTTGGTCAGCACATCGAGTGCGACTGCCGGGTCTGCCGATTTATCCGCAGTGGCTTCGATCTGCGCCTCTTCGACCAGCGGGTCCGGCAGCAGATCCATATGGGGGACAGCCGGCTGAAGTTCGAGCCAGAGAAACGAATAAGGCGCAAGCGTTAGCGAGTACGGAGTTTCAGTGATGGTGGGAAACGGAACATAGCCCAGCATCTCCACCGGTTCAAAGCCTGCATAGTTGGCCAGATCGAGTGAGACGGGCTGGGCGAAGCGGCTCAGGTTCGCCACGCAGAGCACCGTCTCGTGCGAGCCGTCTCCGCGATCGAGGTCGCGAAGATACGCGAGCACCTTGCGGTTCGTGGGGTTCAAGAAGCTCAGAGTGCCGCGGCCAAAAACCTGGAAAAGCTTGCGGAGCGCAATCATGTTCCGCGTCCAGTGCAGCAGGCTCGACTGATCGCTGAGTTGGGCCTCGACGTTGACCACCTGGTAGCCATAGATGGGGTCCATGACCACAGGGAAATAGAGTCGCGCCGGGTCGCACTTCGAGAAGCCCGCATTGCGGTCCGAGGTCCACTGCATAGGCGTGCGCACGCCGTTGCGGTCGCCAAGATAGATATTGTCGCCCATCCCGATCTCGTCGCCATAGTAGAGAATCGGCGTGCCCGGAAAGCTGAGCAGAAGCGAATTCAGCAGTTCGATGCGGCGGCGATTGTTATCCACCAGCGGTGCCAGCCTGCGCCGAATGCCCACATTCACGCGCATACGCGGATCGGCGGAATAAGCGAAATACATATAATCGCGCTCGTCGTCGGTCACCATCTCCAGCGTAAGTTCGTCATGATTGCGCAGGAACAGGCCCCACTGGCAGTTATCCGGAATCGGCGGCGTTTGCGCCATGATATCGGTAATCGGCAGGCGGTCTTCTTGCCTGAGAGCCATATAGATGCGGGGCATGAGAGGGAAATGAAAGGCCATATGGCACTCGTCCCCCTCGCCGAAATAGGGGCGCACGTCGGCTGGCCATTGATTGGCTTCCGCCAAAATCAGGCGGTTGGCATAGCCTGCGTCAATCGCCGCGCGGATCGTCTTGATGACGGAGTGCGTCTCCGGGAGATTTTCACAGGACGTGCCGTCCCGCTCGACCAGGTACGGAATAGCGTCCATGCGCAGCGCGTCGACACCCATGTCGAGCCAAAACCGCATGGCCTTGAGGACTTCTTCGATCACTCTCGGGTTATCGAAATTGAGGTCGGGTTGATGCGAGAAAAAACGATGCCAGTAATAAGCCTTAGCCGTCTCATCCCAGGTCCAGTTGGATTTCTCGGTGTCGGTAAAGATGATGCGCGCATCCTTATACACCTGGTCCGTATTGGACCAGACATACATCTCGCGTGCCGGCGAGCCTGGCGGAGCGAGGCGGGCAGCCTTGAACCAGGGATGCTGATCGCTGGTGTGATTGATGACCAGCTCGATCATCACCTGCATGTTGCGCTGGTGGGCTGCATCGAGAAAGGCTTTGAAGTCGTTCAGCGTCCCATAAGAAGGATTGACATCGACATAATTGGCAATGTCGTAGCCGTCATCGCGCAGCGGAGAAGGAAAGAACGGCAATAGCCAGATGCATGTGACGCCAAGATCCTGAAGGTAGTCGAGTCGTGAAAGCAGGCCGGGAAAGTCGCCGATGCCGTCGCCATTGGAGTCGGCAAAGGCACGCACATGCAGTTCGTAGATGATCGCGTCTTTATACCAGAAAGGATCGGTCGCGCTTGCCAGCTTTTTCACTCTCTAACTCTCCGAGTACATTGGATGCGCGTTTCCTCCGGTAGGGGCAGCCTGCACAGATACAGGCCCGTCTCAAGGCCGGCGAACGATCCGCAAAATATGCGCGGGCTGTGTGCCAGGCCGCAGTGCCACATAATTCCTGCGGCCCTGCCATGTGTACTGAGCCCCGGTCAACAGGTCTTCCACTACGAAGGGCTGGTCGGCGGATAGACCCAGTCGATCCAGGTCCAGATCGGTCCAGCCGCTCTGCTCGTTGAAGAAGTCGAGATTGACGGCAACGAGAATCGTATTCCCGAAGTCGGGCGTCGACTTCGAGTAGCACAGCAGATTCTGGTTATCGAGGGCATGGAAGCGCAGAGACTCATTGGTCCGCAAAGCGGGATTGGCATTCCGTATCTGATTGAGAGTGCGGATCAGCGGCACAAGAGATCCTGGCGCATTGCGATCCCTCTGGCGAATCTCGTACTTTTCGCTATGCAGATATTCTTCCGACTCGGTCTTGCCCGGCGCAGGCTTGGCAGCGGCGTTCTCCCCCAGTTCATAGGCAGGCCCATAGATGCCATAGCTTGCCGACAAGGTCGAGGCCAAAATAACACGCTGCATGAAAGCTGCGCGGCCTCCTTCCTGCAGCGACTTATGCAGAATGTCCGGAGTGTTGGGCCAGAAACTGGGCCGGAAGAAATCGCTGATGGGCGGCTGCGTAATCTCTTCGAGATAAGCCTGCAACTCCTGCTTTGTATTGCGCCAGGTGAAATAGGTATAGGACTGCGTGAATCCGCCTTTTGCCAGCCAGTACATAATGTGCGGCCGGGTAAATGCTTCGGCCAGAAAGATGGTGTCTGGATAGTTGGTTCGCAGCTTGGTCAGGCACCACTCCCAAAAGCGCATCGCCTTGGTATGAGGATTATCGACGCGGAAAATTCGGACGCCATGTCGAATCCAAAACTCGAAAACGGAATAGAGTTCGTCCCACAAGCCCCGCCAATCGGGAGACTCGAAATTCAGCGGATAGATGTCCTGATATTTCTTGGGAGGATTCTCGGCATACTGAATCGACCCATCGGGGCGGATCATGAACCAGTCCGGATGCTTCGTCACCCAGGGGTGATCGGGCGAACACTGGAACGCGATGTCCAATGCAATCTCAAGCCCATGGGCCTGAGTGGATGTGACCAGCCGGTCAAAGCCGGCAAAGGTGCCCAGTTGAGGGTGAATGGACTTATGCCCCCCGTCGTCTTCCCTATGCGCCGGACTCTTGACCGCCGCCTTGTCGCCGATAGCCCACGGACTGCCCGGATCGTCAGCGTCTGCGGTAACCGCGTTCTCGGGCCCTTTACGAAAAGCGCGCCCGACGGGGTGAATGGGCGGCAGGTAAAGAATGTCGAAACCCATGTCGGCAATTTCCGGAAGCTGTCGTTCCACGTCGGCAAAGGTTCCGTGCCGGCCTGGAATAGGAGATGCGGAACGCGGAAAGAGTTCGTACCATGCGGAGAAGCGGGCCCGTTCGCGATCGACCCAGACCGTTAACTCGGGCTCGAAGCGCGTAGCCCGGCTCAGATCGGGATAGCGGGCCACCAACGCCAGCGCCTCTCTGCTAAGCGGGTATTCATAGAACGCCGCATTTTGATCGGCCAGGGAATGAAGCGATTTACTTATTTCAAGCAGGCGCTTGGCATCCGCGCCGCGCGCTCTTCTCGCCGCCTCGCGAGTCAGGATCGCCCCGGAGCGAAGCGCAAGCGGAATGTCTTGCGACACGGTTTCCAACATGGCATCCGATGCAGGAATCTGGGAGTTGGCCTGTGCCGCAATCCGTTTCTCCAAATCGCTCGCCCAGGTCTCGAAGTGATCGATCCAACCGAGAACCGTAAAACTCCACGAGCCAAGTTTGTCTACCTTGAAGGAACCGGTCCAGAGATCGTTGACGCCTGCCGCCATGGCTGTGAAGCGCCAGCGCTTTTCGGAACTGTGGCGATAGAGCAGGCGGGCTCCTAAGTGGTCGTGCCCATCTGCGAAGACAGCCGCCGCAACGTTTATCGCATCGCCGGCGATGCGCCGAACGGGATGCCGTCCTGCATCGATCTGCGGAGTAACGTCTTCGATAAGGACGCGATTGCGGCCTTGGGAAGGTTTGAGGACCGTTCGCGGCTCGACGGCGAGCGGCGTAGGCGTAAATACGGTGCCCAGGGCTTGGGCTGACTGACCGGCGTTAGCGAGAGCGGCACGAGCCATAGAGAGACAGATGCAAGGACGCGATGTCGCGGTTACTTGAAGGAAGGGAAGGGCAGATGGATAGACACCTGCCGACAGAACCTCTCTACTTAATTTGCCTGATGAAAAAGATGCTTTACGAGGACGGCGAGTTGTCTGCCGCTCTCGTTATATTTTCTTGATCCTGCTGGAGCTATCCGGCGTCCGGATGAACCGGTACGGGTGTGCCCGTCGAGAGATCGAGTCGGCTGGCCTTTGCTCGCAGGTGCCGTGTTCCGCTATCGTTCCTGTTGAGGGTCTGCGCAGGTGTTGCGCGGTTCCTCCGGTTTCAGGGCTACGCGCGGGTTCGGCGCCTCCGCTGCTGAAGCGGGGGAGATGGAACAAATGAGTCTCTATTGTGCGGTGGGTAGTGTCGAGACGGACCTGTCTTTGCAAGATCTGAAGAAGTTGCTCTCAGATAGCTTGGCAAAGCTAGGCGTGCGAGATCGCGTGCTGGCGGTGCCTCCGGATGTAACGCGGGCGCACTCGCAGGCCGGCGAACTGACGCGGATGGCGTGGGAGTATTATGGCGACCGCATGAAGGCGGTTCTGCCCGCGCTCGGCACGCACGCACCGATGCAACCGCAGCAGATCGCGCGCATGTTTGGGGCTGTGCCTTCTGCGTTGTTTCACGTGCACAACTGGCGCACGGATGTTGAGACGGTTGGTGAAGTGCCGGCGGAGTTTATTCGCGAGCAGTCGGAGAAAAAACTCGACTTCGTGTGGCCGGCGCAGGTGAATCGTTTGCTGTTGCACGGTAACTTCGACCTGATTCTCTCGCTTGGGCAGGTCGTGCCGCATGAAGTGATCGGCATGGCCAATTACAACAAGAATATTTTGGTGGGCACCGGTGGCCGCGAGGGCATCAACCGAAGCCACTATTTGGGCGCGGTCTACGGCATGGAGCGGATTATGGGCCGCGCGATCAACCCTGTCCGCAATGTGCTCAACTATGCCTCCGACCGTTTCCTCGCTCATCTGCCCATCGTCTATGTGCAAACCGTGATCGGGCGTCGCGCCGATGGAGTGCTGGCTGTGCGCGGCCTCTTTATGGGCGACGATATCGAGTGCTTTCAGCGGGCCGCCGATCTCAGTTTGAAAGTGAATTTTGAGATCGTCGATGAGCCAATCCGCAAGGCCGTCGTGTATCTCGATCCCAGCGAGTTCCACTCCACTTGGCTGGGCAATAAAGCTATCTATCGTACGCGTATGGCGCTGGCCGACAATGCGGAACTGGTCATTGTTGCACCGGGCGTGAAAGAGTTTGGCGAAGATAAAACCATCGATGTCTTGATTCGCAAATATGGCTATCGTGGAACCGCTGCAACGCTCGCCGCAGTCAGGAACAATCCTGAATTGGCCAATGATCTCAGCGCCGCGGCCCACCTCATTCACGGCTCGTCCGAAGGGCGCTTCACCATTACCTGGTGCCCGGGAAAGCTGAGCAGGGAAGAGGTAGAGGGGGTTGGCTTTCGCTACGGCGATCTGGCCTCGATGCTGGAGCGCTACAACCCTGCGAAGCTAACCCACGGTCCCAACCGCGTGGATGGCGAAGATATCTTCTTCATCGCCAATCCAGGGTTGGGACTATGGGCGCATCGATCGAGGCTTTCTGCCGCGTAGCTTCCCGCGAGCCGGTGGTGAGCCTCTGCTAGCTTACGATTCCGAGTTCGCGCAGCAGAAACGCATAGTCGAAGGCGATCTCTTTGAGATAATCGTAGCGTCCGCTGGCGCCGCCGTGTCCCGCCTGCATATTGGTCACCAGCAGCAGCGGATGGTCGTCGGTCTTCAGCGTGCGCAGTTTGGCCACATACTTGGCCGGCTCCCAATACATTACCTGGCTGTCGTTGAGGCTCGTCTTGACTAACATCGAGGGGTAACTCGCAGCCTTCAAGTTGTCGTATGGCGAGTAACTCAGCATGTAGCGGAAATAAGCCTCTTCGTTGGGATTGCCCCACTCCTCATATTCGGGAACCGTGAGCGGCAGCGATGCGTCGAGCATGGTGTTCATCACGTCGACAAATGGAACATGGGACAGTACGGCGCGAAACAGATCGGGCCGCAGGTTGACCACTGCGCCCATCAGCAGGCCGCCCGCCGAACCGCCCTCGATAGCCACCCGGGCCGGGTCGCCATATTGTGCAGCGGTCAGGTGCTCGATGGCGGCAATAAAATCGGTGAAGGTATTGCGCTTGACCAGCATTTTGCCGGCGTCGTGCCAGGGCTCTCCCAAGTCGCCGCCGCCGCGAATGTGTGCGTAAGCCATCACCACGCCGCGGTCGAGCAGGCTAAGCCGGTTCGAACTGAAGCCGAGCGGCAGCGAGTATCCATACGATCCATAGCCATAGACGTACAGTGGATTACGGCCCGGCTCGCGCTTGTCCTTGCGATAGACGAGCGATACGGGCACCTGCACACCGTCTGGAGCCGTAGCGTGGATGCGCTCACTGGCGTAGAGCGTGCGGTCGAAGCCGCCCGGAATCTCAAGCTGCTTCAGAAGAGTCGAAGCCCCGGTCGCCAGGTCGTATTCATATACGGAACTGGGCGTCACCAGCGATTGATAGGAGTAGCGGAACGTCTTCGTGTCGAAAATGCGGTTGATGTGCGGGTAGGCGCTATAGGCTGGCTCGGGAAAGCTGATTTCGCTGCTGGGCGCGGCCTCACGGCCGTTGCCCGCGAATTGCCAGAGACGCAGCCGTGGCAACCCATCCTCCCGTTCGCCCGCGACAAAGAACGTGGCAAACAGGTCCACGTCTTCGAGCATGATGTCGTCGCGGTGAGCGATCAGTTCGGTCCAGTGTTCGCGGCCCGGCGTGGCGACGGGCGCTGTCACCAGGCGAAAGTTGCGGCCCTTGTCATTGGTGCGGATAAACCATAGCCCGTTGCGGTGATCGATGGAGTATTCGTGCGCATCCTCACGTGGGCTGATCAACGCGAAGCTGCCTTGCGGTTCGGCTGCTGGCAGCACCCATGCCTCGCTGGTGATGTGGCTGGCCGATTCGAGCACCAGGAATTTGCCGTCGCGTGTACGGCCTGCGCCTACATTGAAGCGCTCGTCGTCATCCTGGTAAACCAATGCATCGCCGGCATGCGCAGTGCCCCGCGTGTGCCGCCATAACTGATATTGGCGTTTCTGTTCCTCGTCCTCGACGGTATAGAAGAGGGTGAGATTGTCCGCCGCCCACACGGCGGAGCCTACGCGCTCCACCTCGCCGGCGAGCGTCTCTCCTGTGACCAGATCCTTGATATGCAGCGTGTACTGCCGAAAGCCGGTCGTGTCCGTGGTATAGGCCAGCCAGCGGCCATCGTCGGTAATGTCGGTAGTGCCGATGGCAAAAAAGGCCTGTCCCGTGGCCAGCAAATTGCCGTCGAGAATCACTTCTTCCGCCGCGTCGTTCGCCGGTCCTGCGGCGGACCCCTTCTTGCGGCAGTGGATGGCGTACTGCTGGCCCTCCTCGGTGCGGGTGTAGTACCACCAGGCGCCGTCCCGGTAGGGAACCGAGACGTCGGTCTGCTTTACGTGGCTCAGCATCTCTTGGTAAAGCTCGTCGCGCAGTCCGGCCAGCGGAGCCATCACCGCCTCGGCATACGCGTTTTCGGCCTCAAGATATGCGGTAACCTCGGGATTCTGCTTGTCGCGCAGCCACGCATAGTCGTCCGTGAGAACGACGCCGTGCCGGGAAGTTTCAGTGTGCTGCTTACGGGCGGTCGGGGGATGAAGGGATTGGTTCTGAGTCATTTCATTCCCAGTGTAGTTCCTGCAATGGCGTATCTCGGGAGGCTAGGGAACTTTTGCCCGCCCATCCACGTACAATTGAGAGCGATGAAAGGCTTTCACCGCGCTTCTATGAACGTTTTCAGGCTGCTGCTGGCCGTCGTGTTGGGATTTTCCGCCTCGGTGACCCTCGCTGAGCGGGTCGAAGACCTGCCCAAGCCTACCGACTATGTGAGCGACTATGCCAACGTGCTCTCGCCTGAGGCGATTGCGCGGATTGACTCCATCTGCGGCCAACTCGATCACTCCCAGGCCAACGCGCAGATCGCCGTCGTCACCATCCACAATCTCGATGGCGATGATTCGGCGGACTTTGCCACCCGCCTGTTCGAGAAAATGAAGATCGGGGCCAAGGGAACGGACCGCGGCATCCTGCTGCTGTTCGCCATCGATGACCGCCGGCGCTCGATCAAGGTCGGCTACGGACTTGAAGGCATTCTGCCCGATGGCAAAACCGGCGACATAGGCCGCTCCATCGTTCCTCTGCTGCAGGCGAAGGACTACGACGCCGCCGTGATGTCGGAAGTAGGCCAGATCGCCGGCGTCATCGCCGCCGACGCCAAGGTGACGCTTCAAGAGGAACCCGGCATGGTTCGCCGGCGTCCGGTCCGCCCGGCTCCCTCGCTGGGCAGGGCGGTGCTGCTGATTATTCTTCTCATTTTCTTCGGCGGCTTCTTCCTCTTGCGTTTTCTGCTGACCCTCGGCCTCTTCGGTGGCTGGGGCGGCCGCGGGCCCTGGATCGGTGGTGGCGGCTTCGGCGGTGGTGGCTTTGGAGGCGGCGGCGACTCGGGCGGTGGCGGTTTCGGTGGCTTTGGCGGGGGCGGCACCGGCGGCGGCGGTTCGGATGGAAGCTGGTAGACGTTCAATTTTTGTTGAAAGGGGCTTCCTTAAAGTGGAAGCCGGAGGAGAAAGTACCGTATGCGTCGTGGACTCGTAATTCTTTTGGCTGTGGTGGCGGTCTTCGTCATTGTGGGTCTGTTTGTCTATGGCAGCTTCGTCAGTGCCCAGCACCAGCTTGTCGCCAAGCAGGAGGTCGTCTCGGCGTCCTGGTCGGAGGTCAACAATCAACTGCAGCGCCGTGCCGACCTGATCCCCAACCTGGTCGCGACGGTGAAGGGCTTTACCAAGGAAGAAAGCACGGTGTTTGGCGACATTGCCAATGCACGCGCCGGCTTGCTGAATGCGCGAGGCCCCCAGGGCAAAATCGAGGCCAATGGCCGGTTGGATTCGGCACTGGGCCGGCTGCTCATGCTCACTGAAAACTACCCGCAGTTGCGCTCAAGCGATCAGTTCATGCGCCTGCAAGACGAGCTCTCCGGTACCGAGAACCGCATCAGCGTATCGCGCCGCCGCTACAACGAGAGTCTTCGCGACTACAACACGTTTGTCCGCGAATTCCCCAACAGCATTTGGGCCGGCATGTTGGGCTTCCATACCAATGACGCCTACTTTGAGGCTAGCGAGGCTGCCAAGACCGTACCCAACGTGAAGTTCTAGACAACCGGCAGGCACGCAAAAAGGCCATCCCGGTTGCGGGATGGCCTTTTTGATGGAACGGAGTGGATTGCGGGCCCGGTGGCGCCTATTTGAAGGAGGCGATGGCGCTGGCTTCGTCGTCCTTGATGTCGAAGACGGTATAAAGTTTCGTGAGTTGAAGCACGTCCTTGACCTTCTTGGTCAAGTTCAGAAGTTTGAGATCGGCGCCCTGGTTCTTGGCTGTCGTGTAAGCGCTCACAAGCTCGCCCAACCCCGAACTGTCGATGTAGTTCACGTCGCCCAGGTTCAGCAGGATGCTCTTGGAGCCCTTGCTGATCAGGTCGCGAATGGCATCGCGCAACTGCACACTGCCCTCGCCCAGAGTGATACGCCCGCTAAGATCCAGAACGACGACGCCGTCCACCTCACGGGAAGCAATTGTCAGTGCCACGGAAAGTCCTCCTTTTTGGTACTACGGTTATAGCACTTTCGCCGGGGTGAGCGGCAGCCGAGTCCCAAAAGGCTCTCTACCGTTGGAGAGCAAGCCAGACTACGCTCGCCGGGATCCGTTGCCCACGTTCCTTGCACAAGTACTTTAAGGTTTTTCGCCAGCCGGCGCCAGATGTTTGACGAGCGTCAACTCGGTTCCGGGATGGAGTTGACGAAAGTGTACCTCATCCATGAAAGAACGGATCAGGAAGATCCCCCGCCCGGTGCCGCGCAAAAGATTTTCCGGTGCCAGTGGATCGGGAAGCGTGTCCGGGTCAAGCCCCTTGCCTTGGTCGGCAATGACAAAAACAAGCGCCGTGCCTGTGTTTTCAAGGCACGCTATGATCTGTTTGGCGGGGTCGTAATCGTTGCCGTGGAGCACGGCATTTACAGCAGCTTCGCGTACCGCCATGGTCACACGAAAGCGCTCGTCCTCGTCCAGGCCGGCCTCCTCGGCCAGCTTGTCCGCGGCAGCTTCCACCTCGCCAACGCTTTCCATCGTTGAGTTCAGCGAGAAATTCAGCCGTCCTGCCTTGGGTGCGCTCAAGTCGTCTCGAATCCGCCTGTTCATTTCGATGCGGGAACCGGGCTTTTCGCTTGATTCATGTGGGAAGAGCCTTGCTCGCAGTTTCAGCGTTGGCGGGGATTGTGTCAAGAACGCCTCTCTTGAAGCCCCGCGAGATGCACCCCGCAAGTGTACGTTATCCAACCGGATACTCAAGAGCGCTGAAAGCGGGCCTTGAAGGAATACACTCACCTCATGCAGCCTCGCACCACAGCCCGGGTCAGCCTCACCGCCTTGCTCGGCACTCCTGTAACCGACGCACAGGGGCATCTGCGCGGCCGGCTTCAGGATGTCGCTGTGGCCACCGGCCCCGATGCCGGCAAAGTGGCAGGTTTGGTGCTCAAGACGCGGGCCGGATTGTCCATCGTTCCCTCGCAGGAAGTGATGGAGACCCCCGCCGGCACCCTTGAGTTGCGCTCCGCCGGCGCCCTTGTTCCCCTGCAGGACCAGGGCAACTATCTCTATCTGCGACAGGATCTGGTGGACCGCCAGATCATCGACATTCACGGTCGCAAGGTGGTGCGCGTCAACGATGTCGAACTGGAGTGGCTGGGTAAGGGCGCTGCACACCTGTTGCGCGTTGCCGAGGTTGAAGTGGGGCTCCGCGGTGCTTTTCGCCGCATCTTCAAAGGTCTGCTGCCTCGCGCCTCGCTTGAGACTCTCTCGCGCAAATTCGGAGCCCACGGCATTCCCTGGCAATTTGTCGACGTCATCGAAGTGGACCCGGCGCGCCGCGTCAAGCTGCGTATCGAATACGAGCGGCTGGCCGAGATGCACCCCTCCGATCTGGCGGAAATCCTGGAAGATCTGGCCCCCGCCGAGCGCGAAGCTGTTTTTACCTCGCTCGATGAGGATGTGGCCGCCGGCACCCTGGAAGAAGTCGACCCCAAGCTGCAAAAGGCCCTGCTGGAGAAGCTGGACGAAGAGAAGATCGCCGATATCGTCGAAGAAATGGACCCGGGCGCTGCCGCCGACCTGCTCGCCGAGCTTCCCGAATACCAGTCCGACGCGATTTTGGAGGAGATGGAGCCGGAAGAGCGCCATGAGGTCGAGGAACTGTTGGAGTTCGACGAAAACTCGGCGGCCGGCTGCATGACCACGGATTTCGTCTCGGTAGGCACCGAAGCTACGGTTGCCCACGCCGTCCAGGCCCTGCACAGCTTCGACGGCGATCCGGAGAGCGTGACGGCAATCTATCTCCTTGACGATAAAAAGGTTTTGCACGGATCGATTCCCTTGGCCCGTGTGGTGATGGCGCATCCCGAGTCGCGGTTGGCCGTGCTGGCCGATCCCCGTGTGCTCTCTTGCCCGGCTGATTTACATCAGAATGATTTGGCTGAAGTCTTCGACAAATACAATCTGCACGCCCTGCCCGTGGTGGATACCCTGGGGCGAATGGTAGGCGAGGTGCAGGCCGACCATGTGATCAGTTTTCTGCGCGAAAAACTCTAGAATGGCCTCCGATGGGGCGCTTTTCGAGCAAAATTGCACATTCCTATTCCCTTTATGAGCCTAAGGTGAAAGAAAGTGCCGGAAGATAACCCGGACTTGTGAAACAATCCAAAGATGATCCAGTTTCCCAAAATTATTCAAGGCGGCATGGGCGTGGGAGTCTCCAACTGGAGACTGGCCCAGACCGTCTCCAAGCTCGGCCAACTCGGCGTGGTCTCAGGGACCGCGCTCGACCAGTTGTTTGTGCGCCGCCTCGCCGATGGCGATAAGGGCGGCCACATGCGCCGCGGACTGGATGCATTTCCCTTTCCCGAAATGGCCAGGCGCATCTGGCACGAATACTTCGTTCCCGGTGGCAAACCCAGCGGCGCGCCCTATCCGGCGACCACCATGCATCAGCGCGGAGGCTCCTCCAAAGTGCTGGAACTCTGTATGGTGAGCAATTTCGTCGAGGTTTTCCTGGCGCGGGAAGGCCACAAGAATCCCGTGGGCATCAATTTTCTTGAGAAGGTGCAGCTTCCGCACCTGTCGTCGATCTATGGGGCGATGCTGGCCGGCGTGGGCTATGTGCTGATGGGCGCGGGCATCCCGCTGCACATTCCCGGCGTGCTCGACGCCTACGCTGCGGGCAGACCTGCCGAATATAAGCTGGTGGTGGCTGGCGCGCTTCCGGGCCAGGATACCCAGATGCACTTCGACCCCTCTGAACATGCTGAAGGCATGTTGAGCCTTCCGGTTCTCACCAGGCCGCGGTTCCTGGCCATTGTTTCCTCCAACACTCTGGCCACCACCATGCTGCGCCGTGCCAGCGGACGGGTAGACGGGCTGGTCATCGAGAGTCCCACGGCTGGTGGGCACAATGCCCCCCCCCGGGGTAAGCTTCGCCTAAATGACGCCGGTGAGCCGGTCTATGGCGACCGCGATAGTGTGAATATCGCTGACCTGCGCGAACTGGGCGTTCCTTTTTGGCTGGCTGGCGGCTATGGCAGCCCCGACAAGCTGCGCGAGGCGCTGGAGCAGGGTGCTGCCGGCGTGCAGGTAGGTACCGCTTTTGCCTTCAGTGAAGAATCCGGGCTCCGGGCCGATCTCAAAAAGAACCTCCTGGCGCAGGCGATTGCCGGGACCGGCGACGTATTTACCGATCCTCTCGCCTCGCCGACCGGCTTTCCCTTCAAGGTCGCTCAGTTGATCGGTACTTCCTCCGACCCCGTAATCTACCAGGAGCGGAAGCGCGTCTGCGATCTGGGTTACCTGCGGGAACCCTATGCCGCTCCGGAAGGCAAAATCGCCTATCGCTGCTCTGCCGAACCGGTCGCGGCCTACGTCTCCAAGGGCGGCAAAGTCGAAGACACAGTGGGCAGAAAATGCCTGTGCAATGCCTTGCTCGCCAACATCGGTTACGCACAGACCCGAAAGAACGATCAGGTCGAGCCGGCCCTGGTGACCGTGGGCGACGACTTGAACACTATCGTTCAGTTTCTCGCCGAAGGCCGCCAGACATATCGCGCGGCAGACGTGGTTGCGACACTGCTGAGCGGTGTTGTCGAAACCGGACAGGTTACGGAAACTGCATCGATCCCCGAGCCGCTCTTGGTCGCCGCGAGCGCCTGAAGCCGCTTTGGCTCCGCCACCGGGAGAGGCTGTCGATCTAAGCAGGCTGTGTTCTTCGCAGCCTGCTTTTTCTTTTCCCTGCGCCTCGTAGAGATCGTCGCAAATCCCGGCAATCCATTCGTTCCACTGCGCTTCGTGATTCTCTGCGCCCGGACTCGCGTATCCCGCCCTGGCCTGCTATGGTCAGTGAGGAAACTTTGATGAATCCTCCATAGGGAACCCGCGTGCATGTGGAAGCGTTGGCGAATCCGGATACTTTTGTTTCTGGCCGTGCTGGGTCCGGGATTCATTACCGCCAACGTCGATAACGACTCCGGTGGCATCCTCACCTATTCCCAGGCCGGCGCGCAATACGGCTATTCGCTGCTCTGGATGATGCTTCCCATCACGATTGCGCTGATCGTGGTGCAGGAGATGTGCGCCCGCATGGGCGTGGTCACCGGCAAGGGCCTGAGCGACCTTATCCGCGAGGAGTTCGGGCTGCGGCTCACCTTCGTGTTGATGCTGGTGCTGGTGGTCGTCAACTATACCAACGTGGTCACCGAGTTTATCGGCATCGCGGGCTCTCTGCACCTCTTCCACGTGTCCAAGTTCATTTCTGTGCCTCTGTGCGCGGCCCTGGTCTGGTACATGGTGGTGCGCGGTAGCTACAAGAGCACTGAGAAGATCTTCCTGGTCGCCTCGGTGGTCTACATCGCCTATATCTTTGCCGGCGTGCTTTCGCAGCCAAGTTGGCACGATGCGCTGTGGGCCACGGTCAAGATGCCGCCTCATACGGTCTGG
The DNA here is from genome assembly GCA_015654835.1 of Terriglobales bacterium. Classification (GTDB taxonomy): domain Bacteria; phylum Acidobacteriota; class Terriglobia; order Terriglobales; family Acidobacteriaceae; genus Telmatobacter. The sequence continues at coordinate 8,532 of JAATGG010000278.1, read as the reverse complement.
CGCGACAAGCTCTATATGTACACCGCCATCGGCGTCGTGGGCACGACCATTGCCCCCTGGATGCAGTTCTATCTGCAGTCCTCGATCGTGGAAAAGGGCATTCGCCTCAAGGATTATGCGGCTTCGCGGCTCGATGTGATTGTCGGCAGCTTCTTCACCGACCTGGTGGCCTGGTTCATCGTGGTAGCCTGCGCGGCCACCCTCTGGGTCCATGGAATGGGTGCCATCCAGGTTGCTTCGGACGCGGCGGAGGCGATGCGCCCCCTGGCCGGCGACTACGCCTTCCTGCTATTCGCCTTTGGCCTATTCAATGCTTCGTTGTTCGCCGCTTCCATCCTGCCGCTTTCCACGGCCTACACGGTATGTGAGGGGCTGGGGTTCGAGTCGGGCGTGGACAAGAACTTTAAAGAAGCGCCGTTCTTCTATTGGCTCTATACCTTGCTGATCGTGGGCGGATCGCTTACCGTTTTGGTGCTGCCGGATGCGCAACTGATCAACTTCGCCATCCTCTCCCAGGTATTGAACGGTATTTTGCTGCCGGTGGTGATTATCCTGATGCTGATGCTCATCAATCGCCACGATCTGATGGGCGCGCATCGCAATTCGCGTGTGTGGAATGTAATTGCCTGGGGAACCAGCATCATTGTGATCGGCATGACGCTGGTCATGCTCTATGGGCTGATACCGGGTCATTGAGCCGCTGAAAACGGTAGGCGAAAAGAACCTAGAGCAGCTTGCCGGCAGCCAAATCGCGGATCAGGCCGCGGTCGGCGGCTAGAAAGTCATACCCGGGCAGGTCTTCAAGCCGCACCCAGCTCAGTTGATTGAAGATGCGGTTCTCGACTTCGCCGGCGAACTCGCGCACCGTAAAAAACTGCAGGTCCACCGCGCCGCCATGGCGATAGTTATGGCGGATATGCGTGACCCGGGCTCCAATGGTGGCTTCGATGCCCAGTTCTTCGTTCAACTCGCGAATCAGCGCTTGCTCGGGGCTTTCACCGGCTTCGATCTTGCCACCGGGAAACTCCCACTGCAACGCCATCGGTTGATCGGGGCGGCGTTGGCCAATCAGCACCTCATTCCCACGCAGAATGAGGGCCGCCACAACGAAACGAAGGGCGGGTCCCACCGGCCGGGTATGAGAACTCTGTCGTTCCTCTTCCACAGTAGTAGTGTAGTCGCCCCAAAGGGGATGGAGTGCCCCACCTGGTACCGCATATTGGGTTCGCCGCCGAAAATTCTGGAAGTGAGTCCTCAATTTTCGGCGGTTCTAAACGTGAACGAAAAATTTCTCCTCCTGCAAGATGGAAATCCCTTTTGGGAAAAGCATCTTGCAGAAGCCGGCTGTCCCGCTACTACAGAGCACGCGCCTTATTCGCCGGCGACTCGCGCTTCCGCACCTTCGGCGGCTCGTGGACGGAAGTAGCCCCAGCCGTTGTTCGCCGCAGCCTCAAGCAAGCCGGGCGATGGGTTGACCGGAAAGGCATGACGGGCAATCTGTAGCATGGCCAGGTCGTGAATGGAATTGCCGAAAACCGCGTCGGGAGCCGGCAGGCCGGCACGCCGCAATGCGTCCGCTTTGCCGTTATCCGTCGGCACGTCGACAATTTCGCTGCCGATTACGCCCTCGTTGACCTGGACCTCGGCTGCCAGCACATGCTCTTCCGGAATTCCCAATTCGCGCACGCCTTCGGTCACGACCCACTTGTTGGTGGAACTGACGGCCCAAAGCTCGACGCCTTTCCCGCGCAAGGTGGCCACAAGCGAAGCCAGTTCTGCAAACACATGGCTCTGGACAAACTCGCGCACATAGAGAGCCGCGGCGGTGCGCAACTCCTGCTCGCGCAGGCCTGCGTAGATCTGCACCATCTCGCCGCAGATTCCTGCCTCACTTACCTTGCCGGCCATGTAGGCGCGGTGGCGGGTGTCGATCCAATCGCTGGTGGAGCGTGAAACGAGGCCCTGTTCGATCGACCAGATCATAAACCCATACCCGGAGTCGCCGCCCCAGAGGGTTCCATCGCAGTCGAACACCGCAACCTTGGGATGGCTACCGACGACCAGCCGTTCAAACTCTTCGGCGGTCCACTTGGGAATTTCAATTTGCGTTGGTGTCACGCGTCCCTCAATCCTGCTTGATAAAGTTATCCAACTCTATTCTCTTCTAAAAGGGGATAGTTTTGCACGTGAAGGTTCGAAGAACCGTCTCCTGAGGAACCGAAACGTCATGGAGAGTCTCAAGGCATGAGACCCTTCACAGGCAGGTAATGAAGTTGATCCCTTGATGAACGAGGTACGGTAAAGTGTCCGGCACGGTTAGAGATGCGATCAAGACGCGGATAATCGGGGTGTGGACACCACCGGCAATCTACCGCTCTTGAAGGAGTACCAGGCCTACCTGCGCGTGGAAAAAGGATTGCGTCCGCTTACCTGCGAAGCCTACGACAGCGATCTGAAGACCTTTGCCGAGTTCATTGAGGGCGCAAACGGTGTGCTGCTGACGGTAGTTCAGAAGGATATCGCCGGGTTTCTGGAGCATCTGCGCAACCATGGCATCGATTCGCGTTCGTCTGCGCGCAAGCTGAGTTGCCTGCGCGGCTTTTACAAGTGGCTTCTGCTGGACGGGCGCATCCACCACGACCCGACCCTCAACATCGAGTCGCCCAAGGCCTGGAAGGTGCTTCCCAAGTCGTTGGCGGAGCCTGAGGTGACGGAGATGCTGGAGCGGGCCGCGCTGGCTGCCTCGCATCCGCAGGCACGCGGCACCGAACTGCGGGACCGCGCCATTCTGGAACTGCTCTATGCGGGCGGCCTGCGTGTGTCGGAGGTGACAGCACTCTCCACCAGCGATTTGTCGCTCGATGCGGGGCGCGTGCAGGTACGCGGCAAAGGCGACAAGGAACGCATTGTGCCGCTGGGACGCGCCGCGGTGGAAGCGCTGGAGGTATATCTGCGCGAAGGCCGGCCCCACCTGGCGCGCATCAGTTCGGCACGCAGGCCGGCCACGGCGCAGAAGGAGGTCGTGCGCCAAGACGCGGTGCGTCTGTTTCTCTCGCTGCGTGGACTGCCTCTCACGCGACAGTGGGTATGGCATCTGGTCAAGATGGCCGACGGCGATGCCAGCCCGCACCGGCTGCGTCACAGTTGTGCCACCCATATGGTGGAGCACGGCGCCGATCTGCGCAGCGTGCAGCTTTTGCTGGGTCATGCCGATATTTCGACGACCCAGGTCTACACGCACTTGGCGCTCAGCCGTCTGAAGGCCGTGCACCGCGAACATCATCCCCGCGGCGGGCAGGCGCCAAAGCCGGAAGCGAATCCCGATCCGATTGTCGAAGCACGTTCCCATGCCGAACCTGGCACGGTTGCTGATTTAGCCGGTCACTCTTCATTGAAGGGAATAGCATGAGCACGGTCGCGGACTCGGCAGTGGAAACAGCCGATGCATCCGTGCTGGACGGGCTGGTGACGGATTATCTGCGGGTGCTGGCGAATGAACGCGGCGCCTCAGCGCATACCCTTCGCGCTTATGAGCGGGAGTTGCGCAGCTTTGCCGGGTACATCGGACAGCAGACCGGCAAACAGCAAACTCCGGCCGGCATCGAGCACACACATATTCGCGCTTACCTTGGCACGCTTTATGAGCGCGGGCTTTCAAAGGCTTCTGCCGCGCGAGCACTGGCGGCGATTCGTAGCTGGTTCAAATGGCTGGCTCGCGTGGGTCAGGTCGACCAGAACGTGGCCCGCCTGGTTGCAACGCCTAAGCTGCCCAAGCACCTGCCTCGCGTCCCCTCCATCGAACAGATGAACCGCGTTGTGGATTCGGTGGGAGAAGATGCCGCGAGTTGGCCGGCACGCGATAAAGCCATCGTCGAGTTGCTCTATGGCTGCGGCATGCGCAACGCGGAACTGACCGGCCTGAATGTCGAAGATGTCCATTGGGCGAACGAGGCCATCCTGGTGCGCGGCAAAGGCCAGAAGCAGCGCTATGTGCCGCTAGGCGACATGGCCGCCCAGGCTCTGCGAGCGTATCTGGCGGAGCGGTCGGCGCTGCTGGCTGCAGCCGGACCCAGAGGACCAAAAACGCCGGCCCTCTTTCTCAATCTTTACCTGCGTGGTTTAAACAAAACGGGGAGCCAGGCACGGCTAACGACTCGCAGTGTAGGCCGCATTGTGAAGCGCATTGCGGTGCTGCGCGGCCTCTCCGCCGAGGTTCACCCACATACTTTACGCCACGCTTTCGGTACGCATCTGTTGGCCGAGGGGGCGGACTTGCGAGCCATTCAGGAGTTGCTCGGCCACGAGCGGCTCTCCACGACCCAGCGTTACACGCAACTCACCACCGCACAACTGGAACAGGTATACGACAAGACACATCCTAGAGCTAAATAAAGAAGCTCAATGAAGGGTGCATCTTGTCGTATATCTGCTGTGCGATGCCAGTCTGTTGCAATGCAAATAGAAGAACTGCTGCTAGAAGCTGACCTTCCGCTCTGGAAACCATGTGAGCTGAATCGTAGTGTTGGTCACGCTTTGCTCGCCGGGGAGATAAATGGGCGCCTTCCATCTTTCGTAAGTGAAATTGCCGTTAACCTCGAAGTCTCGGCCGAGACGCTTGACTACCTGGAAATTGATATCGTTCAGCGTCGTCCCGCCAGGGATGAAGTCATGGGGCGTCTTCTGATTGCGTACACCCACCTGGACCCACTCGTTGCCGCTCAGGTGATACGTGATCCAGCCTTGCCCGCCTTTGGCTTCGCGCCCTATCCAGTCGCCAAAGATCATGCCCTTGTTCGTATAGCCCTGTTTCTGGACGGTCTCGCTGTAATTGAACATTCCACCATTGCTGCGCGTCGTCGGCGGATCGGTCGATACCGCTTCTACACGGACATCGAGCTTGGGAACCCCGGGCACATGGGACAAATAGAGGCCGGGACGATAGGAGGCCCGCCGCGGAGCGTCGACAGGTGAAACATCGTCATGCGCTTCCGAATCCGTATAAAGCGTGAGCCAGTTGCGCATGAGAGGCAGACGATAGGAAAAATCGAATGCTCCAAAGCGCGCGCCCGGATCGGCTGTACTGTTTTTTACCGATGCATCCGGAGCAGACAGGCTGAAGAAGCTCTTGAGGAAGGTATGCAGGGTAATCGGCTCATGATCTCTGCCGCCCCAGATGACCGTTCTCTCGAAGCCTAACTCAAGGTCTCTTGTGGGCTTGAAGCTGATCTTCTCCACATGCACCCACGGATCGTTGGGAGACGTATGACCTTTGAGGGACCCGACTAAAAACTCATAACGGAAAGGGCCGGTGATTCTCGACAATCCTGGAATTTGCAGCGGCTCGATGCGGTTAACGCGGAAGGAGTAAATGTCCTCGGCATTATTGGAGTAAGCCATCGCCCCGCCTACACCGGGCCCAAGCCAATCGTCCTGCTTGCCGAAAGAGACGATGTGATTGAGCCACTGGCCCGAGACATAAGCCTCCATGACCCGTCCATCGGTCGTCGATGAGACAGGCCCCATTGGAATGGTCGCCTGGTTATAGGGCAGGCCCGTGGTTGGGTTAATGAAAGGAACTCCGTCGATGGCGGAGAGGGTTTGCGCCAGGGGCGTGGAGTAGCCGGTAGTCGAAGGCGCACCCTGGAACTCACCGCGCGCATACAAGACGAACCGTCCGGCCGTTGCATAACCGCTTGCGCCGGTGTAGTTGTTAAATCCGTTGCTGTAGGGCCGGCCATAGTCGTTCACGATGGTCGATCCAAGATGGAAGCTGTCCCGCAGCGGCGTACCGCTGATGCCGCGCGCTATGGTATAGACCGACTCGACGGTCGAATCGCCTCGGTGCGCGAGACAGGAACCCTGCGCATCCAGACGCAACTGTCTGGTCAGAGACTCATAGATCCCTTGCGCTTCGTCCACGGCTGGGCCGGCATTTGCATCCTGAATCCGTTCGTCAAGGCGTCTGAGCATGTGCTCCAGGCTTGCCCGCGTCCAGGGACGCATTCCGAGAAAAGCCTCATCGATAAATCCGAGTGAGTAGAGACGCAGTGCCGCCGGGTATATCCAGCTATCCAACGGGATATAGGGCGAACCAAGCGAAGGTTGGCAGGCCGGAGTGGAACTGCTGCCAGCCCATCCAACTTGTCCGGAGCCTGCCAGTCCTCCCGGCTGTTCCGCGGCTAAAGGATTGGCAATGGTCAGAAGAAGTCCAGCCAACACCGTCGCGCACTGGATCATGGGAGTTATGGCCTTGCGGCTACTCACGTTCATATCCTCACTTTATCACTCGCCCTCTCGGGGCAATGGACGACCAAGTGTCCATCCGAACTATGCGGCCGGGTGGACACCGAATATAGATTGGACTAGTAATTCAGTAACTTGGTAGCCGCTTCGGCGATCTTGTCTACAGAGGGAAGATAGAACTTTTCAAGCGGAGCGGAGAAGGGGATTGCGGGTACGTCGGGCGCTGTGACGCGTACGATGGGCGCATCAAGGCAATCGAATGCCTCCTCGGCGGCAATGGCTGAAATCTCCGCGCCGATTCCCAGCGTGCGGTGATCTTCGTGCACGATCATCAGCCTGCCGGTCTTGGCCAGAGACTCCAAAAACGTGTCCTTATCCAGAGGATTGAGCACGCGCAGATCGACCACTTCAATTTCCGCGCCGGCTTCGGTGTGTATCCGCTCAGCGGCTTGCAATGACAGTTGCAACGTCCAGCCATAGCTGACCAGAGTCATGTCCTTGCCTGGTCTGCGAATCGCCGCCTTGAAAAGGTCGGTGACGAAATCGTCATGATCCGGCAACTCTTCCTTGATAGAGCGGTAGAGCTTCTTGTGCTCGAAATAGATGACCGGATCGTCCTGACGGATAGCCGCCTTGAGCATGCCCTTGGCGTCGGCCACCGTGCCAGGAGCAACTACCACAAGGCCGGGCTCGTGCGCGAACCATGTGGTGTTGGTTTGTGAGTGATAAAGGCCGCCTCCTACGCCGCCGCCATAGCACACGCGCAACGTAAGGGGGCAGGTCTGCGTGCCGCCGGAGCGGTAGCGCAGCTTGGCTGCCTGCTGCGTCAGCGCGTCCATTGCCGGGGTAATGAAGTCGGAGAACTGAATCTCCGGCACCGGCTTCAGACCTGCCAGAGCCGCGCCTACAGACGCCGAGACGATGATGCCCTCGGCGAGTGGCGAGTCGATGACCCGGTCCGCGCCAAACTGCTCATAGAGCCCCTTGGTCGCCTTGAAGACGCCGCCCTCGACACCCACATCCTCGCCGATGATAAAGACTCGCTCATCGCGGCGCATCTCTTCTTCAAGCGCCTGCGTGATTGCACCAATGTAAGTCAGCAATGCCATAGAATTCGATCTCTCTCAATACCGCTTCTCAGGTTCGAGCGCAGGAGCGCCATGCGAAACGGGTCAGTATTGCGGCGTCCAGGTCTTGGGGTTCAGCGCGCGGTCGCGGATGCTGAATGAGTACACATGATCCAGCGCTTCGATGCCCTCCGGATAAGGAGATTTCTCGGCCACTTCAATGGCTGCATCCAGTTCCTTGTTGAATCCGTCGGCGATCTCCTGCTTCAGTTCGTCGCGATAGAGACCCTTGCCGGTGAGGTATTTTTCCATGTTGAGGATGGGGTCGTTGGCCTTCCACCGCTCTACCTCTTCGGGATCGCGATACTTGGCCGGATCGATTTCCGAGTGGCCATACCAGCGATACGTCTTGCACTCGATCAGCGTTGGTCCGCGGCCTTGGCGTGCACGGCTGATCGCCTCGTGAGCCACACGGTACACAGCTACCACGTCGTTGCCATCCACCGTAATGCCTGGGAATCCATAAGCCTGTGCCTTTACCGAAATATCTTCGACCTTGGTCTGCATTTTCAGGCTCACTGACTCCGCCCACAGGTTGTTCTGGCAGACAAAGACGATAGGCAGATCGTGGACACCGGCAAAGTTCAATGCTTCGTGCCAGAAACCCAGCGAGGTCGATCCATCGCCTGAAAAGGCCACGGCGATGTTGCCATTTTTTTTGATCTTGTTGGCGAGAGCGACGCCGGCAGCAATGTTGAGTTGTGCCGCGATGGTCGAAGACGGAGTAATCACATTCAGTGGGGCATAGCCCATGTGTGCCGGCGACGAACGGCCCTTGTCCGGGCTGGCGGCGCGGGCATAGAGCTGGCAAAACATCTTCTCCAGCGGTGCGCCTTTGATGAAATTCGTGATGAAGTCGCGGTGTGAAGGACCGATGGTGTCGGCAGGCAATAGATCGAGAGCTACGCCCACCGCGGCTGCTTCCTGGCCCACGGCTGCATAGTAGTTGCCCGTGAATTTGCTCTGCTTGAACAGGACGCGCGCCCGCTCTTCGAGCATACGGCACTTCACCATGGTTGCATAGAGATCGATCAGCTTTTCGTTCGAAATGAGGGAAAAGCCATTCTTGCCACCGGGAGGCTCTGCCGTCGCCGTTCCACCCTGCTCTTTGCTCTTGGTTGCCATCGTTGTTTTGACCTCGCCGATTGTTGCGATTGTAAAC
>JAATGG010000193.1 GCA_015654835.1 Terriglobales bacterium | reverse complement strand
GGGCTTATCAGCGGAAAAGTGGATCCGGACTTCGCACTTCTTGACCTCATCGCTTGAGCCCGAAGCAGGCAGGCCTTATTGACTTTGAAAAGCGGTTAGCTTTTGTTCTCCCTTCGCTGCGAGACTCTCGACCGCCGCGAATGCAGTGTTTGAAAGAGCTATCCCCATACTGATGTCGAGCGGCTGCTATGCGAGATGACATCATAGTCAACGATCTTAAATGTGCCATAGTGGTGGCGCAGGAGGGCAGTCTATTGATCACTGGGAGAGGGCGGCACAACGCGCACGCAATGTAACCCATCGTCAAGATAGAGTCTTTCAGATCGCATACTCCTCATTTCTTAGCCCGGAGTTGATGGCAATTGTTTCCGATTTGCATTTCGACAGACCCAATGCCCCGGCTATCCGGTGCACGAGTCTTAACACTCTGGGAATCATTCGTGGCCTACTCGGAGGTTTATATCAAGCCGGCATCGGCTACCTACCTAGTAACTACTCCGATTCGGAACTCTACAGCCATAGGGAATATGCTCTAAGGTATGGGGAGCCGGGACATGTTCAATTCGCTTATGAAAAGACTTTTTCTGACGTGCTGCGTCCTGACGGGAGCGGCAGCCAGCACTCTACTTGCGCAGACCGCGCCGATTACGCAGCCTGAAGCCCATCGCCGCGCCGAGGCTCTGCTTAAGCAGATGACGATAGACGAAAAGGTGGGCCAGTTGAATCAGGCTTCGGGTGTCATCATGCCGGGGCTTGGCAATGACAAGCCCGACGAGCTGATCGTGCAGGGCAAGGTCGGATCTGTGCTATGGCTCATCGACGTGAAGGAGATTAACCGCCTGCAGCATCTGGCGGTGGAGAAGTCCCGATTGCACATTCCGATTCTCTTTGCCTTCGATGTCATTCACGGATATCGGACGGTGTTTCCTGTGCCATTGGCGATGGCATCCTCCTGGAATCCCGATGTGGAAGAAGCCGCCCAGCGACTGGCCGGCCAGGATGCTCGCGCTGCCGGCATCGACTGGACTTTCACCCCGATGGTGGATATTGCGCGCGATGCTCGATGGGGGCGCATGGTAGAGGGTGCTGGGGAAGATCCCTACCTGGGGGCGGCCATGGCGCGCGCCCAGGTGCGCGGTTTTCAGGGCGAAACCTTAGGCCCCGATAGCGTGCTGGCTTGTGTGAAGCACTTCGCCGGTTACGGTGCTGCCGACGGTGGGCGCGACTACGATTCCTCGTATATTCCCGACGTATTGATGCACAACGTCTATCTGGTGCCCTTCCATGCCGCGGAAAAGGCCGGTGCAGGCAGCTTTATGAGCGCCTATATGGACTTGAACGACGTGCCGGCCAGTGGCAATCATTGGTTGCTCACCGACATTCTGCGCAAGGAGTGGGACTTCAAGGGTTTCGTTGTCTCCGACGCCTTTGCCGTTAAAAGCCTGGAAACGCACGGATACGCGCGTGACCCTGAGGATGCCGCCTATAAGGCAATCTCGGCCGGTCTGAATATGGATATGGCCAGCGAGACTTATACTCGCAATCTGTCCAAGCTGGTGGCTGGCGGCAAGGTTAGCGAAGCGCAGTTGGACGATGCGGTGCGGCCCATTCTCGAAGTCAAGTATGAACTGGGCCTCTTCGACAATCCTTATGTGGACGAATCGAAAGTGGACTCGGTGCTAAGCCGTCGCGAGGGGTTGGACCTGGAACGCAAGGTGGCAGGACAATCGATGGTTCTGCTCAAAAATGAGAATCACATTCTGCCATTATCGAGAAATGTGAAGAAAGTGGCTGTCATCGGCGCGCTCGCCGATTCGACCCAGGATATCGAAGGCGGATGGACGGTCGAGCGCCTCTTTGGCGGGCCGGGCAAAAGCCACCCGGTAACTGTATTGGCGGGATTGAAAAACAAGCTTGGCACCGACGTCCAGATAACCTATACTCCTGGGCCTCCACTTTCCCGCCTGTATCCTTCGATGTTCGACGCGCTATTGGGCACGAAGCCATTGCCGCCTCCTACAGCATCCGAGGTGGCCGACTGGCTGGAGAAGACCAAGGCAGCGGCTGCCGGCTCCGACGTGGTGATCGCGGTGTTGGGGGAACTGGCCAGTATGAGCAGCGAAGCAGCCTCGCGAGCCACCCTGGACCTTCCCGGCATTCAAGAACAGATGTTGGAGATGGTTGCCGGAACGGGCAAACCTGTGGTGCTGGTGCTTGAAAATGGCCGTCCGCTCGACATTCGCTGGGCCGCGGAGCACGTCCCCGCCATTCTGGAAGCCTGGTACCCCGGCACGGAGGGTGGAAACGCTGTGGCCGACATTCTGTTTGGCAGCGTGAACCCCGGCGGCAAACTACCTGTAAGCTGGCCGCGGGTGGCCGGGCAAGAGCCGCTCTACTATAACCACAACCTCACCCATGAGCCCGAAGATCGGCCAGCTTTCACCTCGCGCTACTGGGATATTTCCAGCAAGCCGCTCTACCCATTCGGCTATGGACTTAGCTATACAAACTTCAAATTTGACCACCTTCGCCTGAGTAAAACGAGTATGAAGGCGGGCGAAGCCACTGAAGTTGAAATGGAAATAACCAACACGGGCGAGATAGCAGGCGATGCGGTGGCACAGGTTTATATTCACCAGCAGGCCGGATCGGCCTCACGGCCGATGCGGCAGCTCAAGGGCTTCCGCAGAGTTACTCTGCAGCCGGGCGAGACACGGATGCTCAAGTTCCCGCTGGGCACGGATGAGCTGAGTTTCTGGAGTCCACAGACTAAGGTCTGGGCCGTGGAGCCGGGAACCTTCGACGTATGGGTCGGACAAGACTCCACCGCCGGTCTTCATACTGAGTTGGTGGTGACCGAATAGCCGATGTACGGTGCTTCTGGGCGACTGAAATGTCCGGTTCGTTGAATCAACAGATCTGCCAAACCGCTGCTGCTGGCCACCATGGCTTGGAACCAGTGTGACCAGCAGGCAGTTGCGGTGGATGCGGTGCTAACACTTCGGGTGAGGATTCTTGAACGCAACCTCAATGGGCAACCAGTCCGAGAGGTGCTCCCTATCGAGTTCGGAATCCCCGGCCTGGGGACTAATCGACGATAGGACAAGCCTTACGGTTATCTTTGCTTTCCCGTTCATGCAGTACCCCTTGAGAAGCGTCGCCAATCCCTTGTCCGCGTCATCCATATAGTCTGCGGGAAGGGTACCCTCCGTACCTGAGATATCGACCGGATGCATGATCATCTGGTCCATCGGCCGTTGACTCTGTTTGGCTTCCGAGGTATCGAGCCGGACGACGAGGACGACTCTTTTTTCGAGCGCGTCAGGGTTTGCGGTGTACTTAATGTCTGGAATGGCAACGCCTGAGGCGTTCGGTTTAACTGCTTTGGTGTCGATCGCGATATGGTAGGGAGCCCCTTTCCATTTGGGCTCTATGGGGATGTTAGAAGCTTTGTTCCCCTGGTCTTTGCACCCTGCGAAGAGTGCCAATCCACCTACCAGCACTATGATGCCTTTTCTCAAGCTACCCTCCTCGTTCCTGTGAGATGACGAGCCAGAATAGCACTCCTTTGGCGGGCCAGGCAGTGATCACGAAGAGGAATCGGAGCAAGAAACAATAAACAGGTGTTTCGTCGGCTCGAAAGGCACTTATCCATTTGCCGCATCGATGACCGGCATTCCGGCCCTATCTAGTTCGAGGCCGCACTCTTGCTATGAGCACCCTTGCCGCTATGCTCCTTTTCGCTATTTTTAGTCGCCATGATTCGTTCATGGAGGAGCTGTTTGGCATTTTCGAGCACCTTGAGCCGGCTGGCCGGCAGATTCTTTCCGGCGCGATTGATGTAAAACGTCAGCATACGCATGCCGGAGGAGGGTCCTTTCGGGGATGCCTTTTTCGACGCGAGTTCCCGGGCGATCGTCTTTGCGTCCTGGTTGAACAAACGCGCCTGAGGGTGAGTGGAATCCGTGGTTACCGATCCCGACCACTTACGCCTGCCGTGGGAGTTCTGATGAGAATCGTGCTTTTTCGCATTCTGGGTGGACATCGTTGCTCCTCCACCCAATCTCATCTCAGATGCATACCTTTGCTAAAACGATGACCGGGAGTAAAAGGCAAGAGAGATGAAAGTGTTGCAGAACCTCTCCTCCATATCGCTGTCAAGGGAGCGGCGGCTGGCGGGGACGATAAGCCCTTGAAAACAGGAAAGCAAACCGGCACGGGCTGATTGCAGATCATTTAAGCACCATTCGTTAAGCTGAATACATTCTCGGGAAGAGAAGACAGCGGCGAAGTGCGGAGGGGGTTCTCCTGTCGTCTGCGTGTCTGAGTCATGCGCGGGCAGATGCAATGTTCAGAGAAACGAGGGGCAATTCTCCAGAGGATTGCCCCTTTTGCCTTTCTTCTCCTTCTCTCCCGAAGGGGACCGTTTCTCAGAGCAGTTCAACATTCCCAGGAAGAAAGAAGAGACACGGATGATGCTCACAAAAAGCGAGTGGTTGCGTACCGGTAAATGGCTGGCACTGGGTCTGGTGGCGATGGCCTTTGGGCTGGTAGCCGAGGCACAGGCTGTCCAGACGACGACGGTGCAGGGAACAGTGTATCTGGCGAACGGACAGGCCGGCACCGGGACACTGAGCGTGAGCTGGCCGGCGTTTACAACCGCCGACAATCAGGCTGTGGCGGCGGGCCAAATGACGGCGGCGATTGCCCAGAATGGATTCGTGAGCGTGAACCTGGCTCCCAACGTGGGCGCAACGCCGGAAGGGCTGTACTACACGGCTACTTACTACCTGAACGGCGAGAAGACGAGCACGGAATATTGGGTGGTTCCCGCCACGGCGCAGGTCGACCTGGGGCAGGTGCGGGCACGGTTGATGCCGGCTGCGCAGGCCGTGCAGGCTGTGAGCAAGGCGTATGTCGACCAGTCGATTGCAGCGTTGACGGGAGGGCTTGTCTCGGCATTAGGGGGCACGCTGAGCGGGGCTCTCTATTTGAACGAAGAGCCAACCCAGCCTCTGCAGGCGGCGGACAAACGCTATGTCGATACGACCTTCAGCCTGGCTGTTCCCCTGTCGGGCGCGAACATGACAGGCCCGTTGGCAGCGCCCGCAGTAAATGGAGTGCAGACGCCGATGGCAGGGAGCACACAGACGACGCTGCAAGCAGCAATGGCGTCGGCTGGAACGACGGGCGCCATGACTATTCCGCCGGCTTACTTGGGAACCGACAGCTTCACGAACCCCAATGGCGTGTATGTGTCGGACCTGCGAACAAAGAACGCGCAACAGTTCGAACGCAGCGTAAAAGAATTTGGCGCAGTATGCGACGGAACGACGGATGACACCAACGCGTTGCAATCGGCGCTCAACTATGCACAGGCGCATGGCGTGGCGCTGACAATTCCGCAGGGCACATGCAAAACGCATGCGCTGAACTGGCACGGCGAATCGATAGGCGGAATGGGCAAGCAGGTCTCGGCGTTGAGCGGCTTTCCGGGGCAGGATGTATTGGTCACAGCGACCGACAGCCTGAACCTGCTGCCGAGTACGCGACTCCACGATTTGACGATTTATGTGGACCAGAGTCTGGATATCTCCTGCTCCCAGGCGCAGGGAAGAATGCAGGCAGGGAACTGCGCAGTGAGCCGGCCTCTGGAGAGTAACTCGATTTTTTCTCGGGGCGGGAATGGACTCGCGGGGACGGCGGGCACGGGCGCGGCATGGGCGGTGGGCAATTGCGCCATTGCGATGCCGGCTGTTACGGGTGCGGGCGGCAACGGTCTACGTAATGCAGAAATCGAAAATCTTGAAATTGTGGCTACTGGAACAGATCCGATGGCGCAGTATAACGGAGCACACTCGACGCATATCTGCGGGCTGTATCTTGCCCAATGGCCGCAGTGGAGTGAGTTTCGTAACATCGACATTCGCGGTTTGAACACGGGCATCGCGATTCCTGCCTTGCCGGGGACCGTGCCCGCAGGATTAAATTCGGATTCAAATCGGTGGCAGAACATCACCATCCAGACAGCGCATGGATTTGTGGCGGCAGCGGGTTCAAACAATGTTCTCGATAACGTAGTAGTGGCGGCAGGCAACTCGGCGGCATCGGGCGAACCGCCAACGGGCTTAGTGCTGGACCTGCCGGGCCGGCAACAGGGATGGACGGTGCGCAATGCCGTTGTATTGCCGACGTGGAACGCGGTGCAGCCGCAACTGGCGGTGACGACCGCAGGCGGGGCGGTGAGCGCGGTGAATGTGGGTGCGGAGCATGGGCTTGGACTCGACCCCTATGGACCTCAGATCCCTCTTGTCTTCAGCGGAACCTGCACGGCACAGGCTACGGCGAGCGTGAACAACGATGGATCGATTGGGTCCGTTACTGTGGCGCAAGGAGGTACCGGCTGCGCGGCGACAACAACGGCAAGCTTGCGTGGAGTGGACGACTGGAATACTGCTGCGCCGGTCAACCTGATTGCTGGACAAAATATGACCTTATTCGGCGGAAACTTGCTGAAGGGCAATGGCGGATATACGGTGTGGAATGCCGCAGGATCGCAGAACTTCGGCACGCAGTTCGGTGGTGGTGGCACTCTGCCGGGCGGCGGCCAGTATCCCGCGCTGGTGGTGAACAAAGAGATGGGGGCGGCATCCGCCGCGGACCTATTCCCAGGCGGAGATTTTGGAGCGAAGCTGCAGGCGTGCGTGAATAGTTTAAGTTCCACTTATGGCGGCACCTGCGACGCGCGCAACTTTACAGGCCCTCTGTCTATGGCGTCGAACCTCACTCTATCGACTGCAAACGTAACCGTGCAGTTGCCGTGCGCCACGATTTCAACAGCGAGCCAGGTGATTGTAAGTGCAGGAACCAGGAATGTGGCCCTGCGCGGTTGTGCGCTGCGGGGAGCGAGCAATGCGAGTGGCAGCCAAGGCGGGACGGTGTTCCTTTATTCAGGTCCAGGCGCGATGGTGCAAGTTGGCGATCCAACATACGCGTCAGATACAAACGGTTTCCACCTGGACAATGTTGTGATCAACACGACGGCCTCGGCGAACGCATCGACACAAGGACTGATAGCTTATCGTACGCAGGAGATGAACCTCGCAAGCCTGTATTTCCTCGGAAACTCCAATCAAACCGGCATGACCTTGGATGGAACCGGCAATTACACCGGGGGAACATTCTTTGACAACGCACTGAACGGATTTCAGGTTGCCGTGAATGCAGTTGGGCATCAGGTCTCAAACCCGGCTATAACGGATTGGATGAATGCCAGCACGTTCGTACGGTTGCATATCGACTGTCCCACTGCAGGAGGCAGTCCAGTGAGCGGAACCTATGGAATTAATTTGCAGCAGGGGGATGGAAATACATGGATAGGCGGGGATGTCGAAGGATGTTCGACGGCGCTGCACCTGGGACCGAACGCGGTGAATAACACGATTGTCGGGTTACGAAACGAGAACTCGACAAACCAGGTTGTGGCGGATGTGGGCAGTTCCTACAACAACTGGATGAGCGGCGGAACGATGTTCTCCGGCCAACTCACGGATAACGGAACGCGCAACAGCTTTCTGGATACGTTCCATCGCAGCTTCAATGGAATGACCGGCGATTGGTATGGCAGCCAGAAGGATGCTACGGTCACCAATCATTTCCGCCTGGGGACAGGCACGGGAAACGAACGGGGCCTGGTGAATCGCTATCAGACCGACTACGGCTATCGCTGGACGATGGGGTTGAGCGATGCAACTGCAGGGGAGCAGTTCTACCAGGTTCTCGATGAGTTGAATAATGTATATAGGTTATCGATCGGGCAGTATAACAGTGGCCAGTCGAGTACCAATAACCAGACGGTGATCAATGCGGCGGTGACGGGAGCTGTGGTGTTGAACGGCTCGAATAATTCTGGGACCGGAGGAGTGGTATTCGGGTCGGGGGGAGCAAACGAAACGACTGTGGCAACAATCAACAGCGCGGGGAGCGCACAATTCAACGGATCCCTGCAAGTAGGCGGGGGCTCAACATTCAACGGCTCGACAACGGTAAAGAACCAGGCCGATGCTGAGATCGATGCTTTTTTATGGGCGGGTGCGACCTCGAATCAGAAAGAGTCCTTTGTCTATAAAGACTATACGGGGGCAAGCCAGTGGTACATGGTGAAGGACGCCAGTAACAATTGGGCGCTGAACTCGGCCACCGGAGGGCTCGACAGCTTCAAGGCCTACCAGAGTACGAATAGCGGAGATACTTATGTCGGCGCGTCGAGTCCATCTGGAGTTGTGCGCGTGAACTATGAATCGGGCTCCGGGGCGGGGTTCAATATTTACGGTGGCAACAGTAGCGTGCTGTACGCAAGCTTTACGGGAGCAAACTCGATCAAGTTTCCTGGGCTTTCGGCAGCCAGCGGCCATAACTGCCTGCAAATCGACAATTCCGGATATATCAGCAACACGGGTGTCGCGTGCGGTGCGGGAAGCGGCGCTGCCAGTACGGGGAGTTCATCCACACTGTTATCTGGAACGGTTACGGTGCGGACGGCGGCGGCCTGTGTGCCCGGCGCATCTTGCGTCTATAAGCTTACTAATTGCGGAGCTAACGCCAGCACGGGTATCGGAACTCTGAGTATAGGACCTGTGACCGTGGGAACGTCGTTTGTGATTAACTCGCTTGGGCCCTCTGCGGCAATTGTGACGACCGACCTCAGTACGGTCTGCTGGCAGATCAACTAAGAGGCCGCATCCTGCGAAACCGATCTTCTGATCTGACAGCCTTGCGAGGCGGATGCTGAAGAGCGTGAACTCCGCAGTGGGATTCCGGAGACATTGAATCATTACCTGGCCAGCAAGGGCTCTCGCTTCCCCACCGATACCGTCGTCGATGCCACGATCCTCGCAACTCTTTCTTCGGTTAAGAACAGCCAAAAAAGTGCGATCCCCCTGCCGTTCTTCCGGCGCAATTACCAGGTGTTTTGAGTTGATCACTCTGCGAGCAGTTGGGACAGGCGGCCACCGGCAGGGCGACTCCGTCCAGAGGGACCCAATAGCGTCACCTATTCCGCCTCCCGCTGCAATTTACCTATAATTTCAAAATCAGTGCCCTCACAGCTTCATTCCCTCACAACCTACGCCGAAACTGGGGGCTTTATAGATATTCCATGAGCCTTTTGGCGGGGGGAGCGTTCTTTAGGCCAAGGGGCAACGAATATACTAACAAAGAGGTCTTAAGGGATAGAAACTAAGTATAGATCAATTTCGATCTCAATCTATTGATTCCAGATGGTTTAAGTTTGGTTTGGCGGTAAGG
>JAATGG010000197.1 GCA_015654835.1 Terriglobales bacterium | reverse complement strand
GGGAATCGTTTCGATAGCCTTGCCCATCCGCCGGCTGTGCGCGGTGACAAAGTGGCGCACGAGCACCGGAATATCGCTAACTCGTTCCCGCAAGGGCGGCGAGAAGATGGGGAAAACCTTGAGGCGGTAAAAAAGGTCGCTGCGGAACTCCTTCTCGGCGACCATTTTGGCGAGATCGCGATTCGTCGCAGCGATCAGCCGAACGTTGACCTGGATGGGCCTCGTCCCTCCCAGGCGCTCGATCTCCCTTTCCTGCAGGGCGCGCAGCAGCTTGGGTTGCAGGTCGAGGGGCATTTCGCCCACTTCGTCCAGAAACAGCGTGCCCTCGTGAGCCAGCTCAAGGCGGCCCATCTTGCGAGCGATGGCGCCGGTGAATGCGCCCTTCTCATGGCCGAACAATTCGCTCTCAAGCAGGCCGGCGGGGATAGCCGCGCAGTTGAGCTTGATGAAGGTGCGCCCGCTGCGGGGGCTGAGGCGATGAATGGCGCGAGCCAGCAGCTCTTTGCCGGTGCCCGTCTCGCCCTGGATCAAAACCGTTGCATCGGTCGGCGCCACGGTCTCGATCTGCTTGAGCACCTGGCGAAGCCCCGAGCTCTCGCCGACAATATCCTCGAAGCGGTTTTCAAGGTTGATCTCTTCTTCGAGGTACTGCTTCTCCTGGCTGAGGCGGTCGCGCAATTCGGCAATGTGGCGAAAGGCCACCGCGTTGTTCACGGCCATGGCCACCTGATGGGCCACCTCGGCCAGCATCTCCGACTCGCGCAGCGTAAACGCGCCTCCAAGCCGGCTGGCGACCATCAATGTGCCGATAGCCTGACCGCGATGGACAAGCGGCATCCAGCAAGCCGACTGCATCCCCAGGCCGGTGAGGTGGCGAATCATTTCCGGAGCAAAACGGGAGCCCTGCAGCTTTTCAAGCACCAGGGGCTCGCGACTGAGAAAGACCTCGCCGGCCGGCGAACCGTGCAGCGGCAGCCGCACATCGCCGCGGCGGATTTCGCCCTCCTCCGCATCCAGAAACTGCACCATCAGTTCACCGCTGGCGGAGTCGTAAAGCCCCAGCGTGGCGACGTCGTGAGGAACCACCTCGCGGAGACTGGCTGAGATCGCCCCCAGCAGCTTGCGCACGTCCATATTGGCCAGCAGCGCATTGCTCAACTGCAGCATGACCGCTTCTTCAGCCCGTTTGCGGTCGGTAAAATCGCGGGTCACCTTGGCATAGCCGGTGACAGTTTCAGACGAGTCCCGGATGGCCGTAACAATGATGTTGGCCCAGAAGCGCGAGCCATCTTTGCGGACCCGCCAGCTCTCTTCCTCGATGCGGCCTTTGGCGGCAGCCAGACGCAATAGTTCGGCGGGCCGGCCATGGTCGATATCTTCCTGGATGAAGAAACGCGAGAAATGAAAGCCGAGAACCTCATCAGCCGTGTAGCCCTTGATGCGCTCACCGCCGGGACTCCAAGTCAGCACATGCCCCTCAGGATCCAACAGATAGATGGCGTAGTCGCGGATGCTCTCGACAATGGAACGCAATTGCAGGTCGTGGCTGCGCGCAGCCTCCTGGGCAATACGCTGCTCGGTCACGTCGCGGGCAAAGCTCAGCACCATGGCCCCCCCGGGGGTCTGGATAGGCTTGAGCATGATGTCGACGGGAAATTCGCTGCCGTCCTTGCGCAACGCAAAAAGATTCAGCGCCGCGCCCATCTGACGAGTCCGCGGATGGGCGTTGAAGTTTTCCCGATGGCTTGGATGGTGTTTCCGAAAGCGCTCTGGAACCAGCCGTTCGATCGGCAGGCCGATGAATTCCGCCTGTGTGTGACCAAATAATTCTGCCGCTCGCGGGTTCGCGCCACGGATTATCCCTTGAGGGTCCGTGACAAAGATCGCGTCGGGAGAAAGCTCAAAAAGATGCTCCAACGCGGCGTGAGCGAACTCGGCCCGTTCGTGCCCGGCCGAAGCCGCTGCGTCCTGTTCAGGGGAATCAGGGGGGCGCATAGCAGCCTTCAGTCTATGGAGAAGATATCCGGTCCCGCTCCCCGGCGCAAGGTCTAACTGGAGCAAGCTCCGCCGGCCTTTATCGCGACGAAACTGGCGGAGGATCTTTTAGTTAGCGAAATGACGCTAGCCCCCTCCATGCGTTCGTTGTCGTTCCTGTGCTCGCCAAACCGTGAATTCCCTGCACCCTCATGGGGCCCTCATGAATCCAAAGGGCACGCGTTTGTCGAGAATGTTCCACAAAAAAATGTTCCACAAAAATTCCCCGCAAAAAATATCTCGATAGGAGAGATCGCACCATGGCTCAAAAGATCGCATTCATTACCGGAGGAAACCGCGGACTCGGCTTCCAGACCGCGCTCGACCTGAAAGATGCCGGCGTGAAGGTTGTTATCGGCTCCCGCGACCTGGCGCAGGGTGAAGAAGCCGTGGCCAAGCTCCGTGCCGCCGGCGTCGATGCCGATGTGCTGCACTTCGACGTCACCAAGGCCGCCGACCACAAGACCGCCCATCACTATTTCGATTCCAAGTATGGCCGGCTCGATATCCTGGTAAACAATGCTGGCATCTCGGCGGGCGGCAGCTTCCCCCCCTCGGGCCCTGATCACTCGGCAAGCGAAGTTCCAATGGACCTGCTGCGCAAGGTATTCGAAACCAATTTCTTCGCGCAAGTGGCACTGACGGAGGCGCTGCTGCCGCTGATCAGGAAGAGTCCCGCCGGCCGCATCGTGAACCTGTCGAGCATCCTCGCCTCACTCACTTTGCAAGCCGATTCCAACTCGCCGATCTATCATTCGAAGTCGTTCGCGTACGACGCCTCGAAGACGGCCTTGAATGCCTTCACCATCCATCTGGCATATGAACTGCGCGACACCAAAATCAAGGTCAACTCGGCGCATCCCGGCTGGGTAAAGACGGAGATGGGCGGCGAAAATGCCATGCTGGAAGTAAGCGAAGGCGGCAAAACCAGCGCCGCGCTCGCCACTCTGCCGGAAGACGGACCGAGTGGCGGCTATTTCCACCTGGGGCAGCCGCTCCCCTGGTAGCTTGGGTAGCGTTCACCGCACACTACAAAGAGTATGGCCCCTATTCCGCTCGGAATAGGGGCCATACTCTTTGCAATAGAAAGCCAATTACGACTTTTGCATCCCGCAGGCATCGGCCCTCGTGCCAACGCATCGCCCGGCTACTCCTGCTCTCTTCGTCTTGCATGAAGCAAGCGGTCAAAAACACCCCACAAGGCGCTGTGCAGCAGCCGCGTCTGCTCGGCCTTGAGGGCCGCATAGGAGCGCTGCATATAGCTGTCGAACTCGGGCGGAAAATCGATGAGGGAGCGCCGCTCCGAGTAGTCTCCCTTGGCCCACTTGGCCATCACCGCTTTGTATCCCACCACATGGGTCACAAACTCCAGCAGGCACTGCGGCATCTCTTCTTCCACAATGAGATAAGCCTTCTCGATAATGATCTTTTCGCGGATATTATTGAGCGGCACGAAGATGGTGGTCAGCCACAGAATCCAGTCCTTCAGCTCCGCCTCGGTTACGATGTCGTTCTTCTCTTTGCCCTGCTTCTTGAGCATGGACTTGTACGCGATCTGTCCTGCCTGCGAAGCGACGTAGAGCGGCCCATAGAACTCATTGAGGCGCTTGTTGACGAGCTTGAGTTTGTCGCGGCGGCGAGCCAGCAGGCGGGCATTCATAAAGGTGACCAAGTAGCCGGCAAACGCCAGAACAATAGTCAGAATGGCCGCGCTATGCAGGGAATCTGAAAAAGAGAGGTTCGATAAATCCATTGCTTGCCTTTTGGCTTGAGTATACCCAAAGCAAAGGCGAGCCGACTGTGACGCAGCAATCGCCTGGTCACAATTCCCCTAG
>JAATGG010000270.1 GCA_015654835.1 Terriglobales bacterium | reverse complement strand
CATCGACTATGTGCGCGCCACGCCAACCTCGCCTTGGAATGCTGTGAACTTGAATGGATTGAGTTTTCGCGGCGTCGAGTCTTCTTTCACTTGGATTCCGGCGAAGGCGCAATCGGTGCGCATCGCGTGGACTGCCCTCTACGGCGCGCAGAATGCTTTGCATGGTTTGCAATCGGAATATGTCTTCAACTATCCGGCGCAAAACATCGTGGCCACTTGGACGGCTGTGCTAGGGCATTCTCTGGTTGCCAGCAACACCGTGCAGATTGCGCAGCGTTATCAGCAGACCGTCTATCCGGTGTGGAATGCGTCGCTGGTCCGCGATACTGGCAAGCTCCGACCCTATCTGCGACTTACTAACTTGAGTAACACCGGCTATCAGGAGATCAGCGACGTGGCCATGCCCGGGCGCACGATCACCGGTGGCATATCTCTCTGGTTTGGCAAGTAATCGATGCGGAAAACTGGATGCAGAGTTGCGGCGATTCTGCCAACGACACAATCCTTCCCTTCACTTCAGGTAACGTGCTGGCCGTCTGGTCCGAGTCAGTCAATTCACTTGCGGTGGCAATAACAGGACCTTGCGCTTGCCCAGATCGTCCCGGACCAGCGTGAGGCCCAGAATGCAACGCTCGAACCAGTCGGAGAGCCGCCCAAACAGCGGCGCCTCCCGCTCATACTCGAATAAATTGAACTGACTGACGATGAAGTAACTCTCTTTGCCTGCACAAATCAATTCGCCAAGGCTGGGATGATGATGACGCCGCCGCCGCCATGACTCCACCGCCTCCGGATACATGCCGGCGACAAACAAGGCATAGTCGCCGATATGCTTACGCACCGAGCGTTCCGCATCGAACGAAGACGCGCTCCCGTTGACCGGATCGGCCGCCTCCATCATCGCAGTCAACTCCGCAACCGGGCGGCCCATCTGGTCGCGCACCTTGTAAAGTTTGTCGGCCTCTGAGAATTCGCAGAGCAGGTGAGCCACATAGCCGGTTACATCGGGATCGTTCAGGCCTAACTTGCCTTCATAACTGTTGCGAACCGCTTGATGAAAGAAAGATTCGAGTGGATGATCCTGCGCCTGCATACATGCCTCCCCTGGCCGCTCGCGTAGCCTTTCCGCATCAGGGCGTTTGGCCGGGAGCAGACTGCGTGCAGCCGGGAACGCCAGCCACTGCCTGTTTACATTCCTTTGACATTCAGATTATCGGATACGTTGCTTAGAGCGAGAGGCCGGTGCAAAGATTCCTGGCAGAGCGGTCTCCCGATTGCAAAGCAAGTGCCGGCAGTTCTCGCAAAACTGCAGCGCTTAGAGACTGCTTGAATCGACCGATGTCGGTAAATTGCTATGGTCGCCCAGTTCTTCGCGAATGAGCCCCAGGCCGAGGATGCAGCGCTCGAAACTATCGGCGAGGCGCGTAAATAGCGGTGCCTGTTTCTTATATTCGAATAGGTTGAACTGGCTGACGATGAAGTAACTTTCCTTGCCGGTCTGAATCAACTCGCCCAGTGTCGGACGAGGCGCTTGGCTGTCCGGTCTCGCAGTCATCATTTCCGGGCACATGCCCGCAACAAAGAGAGTGTAGTCGCCGATGTATTTGCGGATGGAGCGCTCGGCGTCGAACGAGGGAGCGGTGCCCAGAACCGGGTCCGCTTCCCGCACCATCTGCTGCAAATCTTCGATCGGGCAGCCCATGGCGTCGCGCAATCTAAATAAGTTGCCGGACTCTGAAAAGTCGCAGAGCATCCGCGTGACATAGTCGGTGAGTTCGGGATCGTTCAGTCCCAGCTTGCCCTCATAGCTGTTGAGCACTGCCCGGTGAAAAAAAGATTCGAGCGGGTGAGCCTGTGTCTGCATGGAAACCTCCGGTGACCGCGCGCACGCAACCAGCTTCGTGGCGTCGGTCCGATGCAAACGTGCGCAGCCGGAGCTCGTGGCCGGTCACCGCTGAAAAAGCTGCTTTCTATGAACCAAAGTCTACAGCACTTTTCTCCACAGCAGGTGATATGAATCACTTCTGTCAACACGCAAGAATAAAAGAGGGCGGGAAATTAAAAGGGCAGCCACAATGGGCTGCCCTTTTTTGATGAGACGGAAAAGGCGGTCTAGACGGCGGCGGCAGTGCGGGATTCCAACGCCGCCAAACGGTTGGCCAGCAGGGTTTCCAGCTTGACCAGCGCAGCCGAGAAGCCTTCGATGCCTTCCTTCAGCTTGTCGTGGGCCATGCGGTCTGCCTCATGCATACGCTCGAAAGTCGCCTGGTCGATCGTGACCTTCTCGATGGACAGGGACTTTGCTGCTTCGGGATCGAGCTTGCGGGGCAGTTCGCCCTCGGTCGATTCGAGCTCGGCCAGCAACTGCGGTGAGATGGTCAGCAGATCGCTTCCGGCCAGTTCCTTGATTTCGCCGATGTTACGGAAGCTTGCGCCCATCACCTGCGTCTTGTAGCCGAACTTCTTGTAGTAGTTGTAGATCTTGGTCACCGACTGAACGCCGGGGTCTTCAGCGCCCTGGTAGTCCTTGCCCGTGTCCTTCTTGTACCAGTCGAGAATGCGGCCCACGAAAGGCGAGATCAGGGTGACGCCCGCCTCGGCGCAGGCAATCGCCTGGTGAACGCCGAACAGCAGCGTCAGATTGCAGTGAATGCCTTCTTTTTCAAGCACTTCGGCAGCGCGGATACCGGCCCACGTCGAAGCGATCTTGATCAGCACATGATCCCGGCCAACGCCGGCCTGGTCATATTGCGCGATGATGCTGCGGGCTTGGGCAATGGTGGCTTCAGTGTCGTACGAGAGGCGGGCATCCACCTCGGTCGAGACGCGGCCGGGAACGATGGCCAGAATCTTCTTGCCGAATGCAACGGCCAGCCGCTGAAAGGCCAGGTTGGCGACGTCCTTATCGCTGGCGCTCTCGCCCAGTTCCTTGCGTGCTTCCACCAGCACGCCGTCCACGATGGGCTGATACTGGGGCATCTGCGACGCGGCGGTAATCAGCGACGGGTTGGTGGTGGCGTCGGTGGGACGAAACTTTTCCATCGCCTCGATGTCGCCGGTATCGGCAACGACCACGGTATATTTCCGCAACTGCTCAAGTAAATTCTGCGGCATGATTCCTCCTGGGGAAGGGTCTCCGGTCTGGAGCGCACTCGACATTAGTGTACCCCTAATCAGATTCAACTGGGGGGCAACGGTTGCATTCAAAGCCTTAGCTTGGGGCAGGCTCGACGGTATTGGAGAGGATGCCCAGGTCCGGAATCGCTACCTCGACGCGGTCGCCGGCAGCGAGCGCTCCCACGCCCGCCGGGGTGCCAGTCAATACTAAGTCTCCGGGCTCCAGCGTGATGGCGGCGGTGATGTAGGCGAGCAACTCCGGGATGGGGAAAATAAAATCCAGAGTCGAACCGTGCTGGCGCAACTCGCCGTTGACCCGGGTTTCGACGGTCACTCCGGCTGCGAGGTCGATTTCATCGCTCACCACCGGGCCCAGCGGGCAAAACGTATCGAACCCCTTGGCGCGGGTCCATTGATTGTCTTTTTTCTGCAGGTCGCGGGCCGTCACGTCGTTGGCCACGGTATAGCCGCGAATCACAGTACGCAAATCCGCGTCGGGCCTCAGCTTATGGGCCCGCTTCCCGATCACCAGCGCCAACTCGCCCTCAAAATCCACGCGGGCTGAAACTGCTGGCAGCAGAATGACGCCGCCCGGCTTCAGCAGCGACGAAGGGGGCTTGAAAAAGAGCAGCGGCTCGGTGGGAATGTCGTTGCCCAGTTCTTTGGCGTGGTCGCGATAATTGCGGCCCACACAGACGATCTTCGACGGGGTAACCGGCGGCAGCAGTTCGGCGGCGCTCAAGGGCATAGGCTCGAACGCCAGGCTCTCGAAGTCTACAGCCGACTCGCGGGTAGGTTCGAGCGACGGCAGCGCGGCCCGATGTGCCAGATGGAACGCCAAATCTTCTTTTGGAGCAGCAGCCAGGTCGACGATCCACGGCTCGCCGTTGCGGTCTTCGACGGAGCCGTAATAGATCTGGTCTTCAAGCAAGAATCGGCAGTAGCGCATGGAAAAATCCTCCTTGAGGCGGCAAAAGGGCGACAAACATCACGGCGCCGGGACAGTCTCCTGCGCTTCGGCCGAGTGCGCACTTTCGTGGCCACCCTGATCGATGGCGCTCACGCAATAGCGGTACGTGTGGCCGGCTTGCACCTGCGTGTCATGAAAGGCGGGCGCCACTACGGGCTGTGCCGGCGAAATGCGCTGCCACGGCCCGTCGCCCTCACGCCGATAGACGGCATAACCAGCCTGGTCGGCTTCAATGTTGGGCAGCCAGCTCAGGTCGATCGAGGCCTCCGTGCCGGTGCCCGCATCCGGCGCTGTGGCTACGGCGGCCAGGCCGGTAGGCACGGCTGGCGGAAACACATCGAGCGCCTCGACATGCACCGGTGCAGAAATCTCTCCGGCCAGTTCGAGCGTATTTCCGTTGGCGGCTACCTGCACCACGCGCTGCGCCCGATACTCATAGCTCTCGCCGAAGACAATAGTCTTGTCGAGCGCATGATCGGGAACCCGGTCATGCGCACCCTCGGCCTGCACCAGCAGGTTCTGCTCGGTCGGCTGTGGCGGTGGTGCCATGAGGCCCCCCTTGGGCTTCTGCGCAGCGGCGTTGAGCAATTTGCGGTGTAGACGGATCGATGCCTCGCTGCCGTCTCCAGACCAGCGCAGCACCACACCGGACTTGCGCACCGCCGCGGACAAACCCTCCACGGGTCCCGGAGCAGCGCCGGCCAGGACGGTCGCGGCGTTCGACAGCCCGGCCGAGCGTCCCTTGCGGTTCTTCAACTCCACAAAATAACGCAGCGGGCGCGGCGCCCCGGCAGCCAATGCGGGCGGCAACGTCTCGGCAAACGAGCCGGCAGCGCCCGCGGCCAGGGTTAGGCCGGTGACAGCCGAGCAGGTGTCCGCTGCTTCACGGCGGCACACGGCCACTTGGATATCGGACTTGATGACCAGCTTATCGGTGTTCTTTTTGGGCATGGTCCAGGTGAGCGACACCCGGTTGCCCGTGCGGATAGCGGACAGATCGGTCACGCGGTCGGGCAGATTGAGTGAA
The DNA here is from genome assembly GCA_015654835.1 of Terriglobales bacterium. GTDB lineage: Bacteria > Acidobacteriota > Terriglobia > Terriglobales > Acidobacteriaceae > Telmatobacter. Next base: position 7,730 of record JAATGG010000270.1, on the reverse strand, counting down.
GGAGGCTGCGGAGCCCCTGGCGTACCGCAGCCGGTTGCCGCCAGTCCGGCTGCCAGCGTTGCCGCTGCTGCGGCCCATCTCCACCTGTGCACGGGTTTCATCGCCCTACCAGTCTACTGGAGCGGCGCGGGCAGGCGCGCCGCTTTGTGCAGTCGCTTCCAAGCCTCGATGTCACGCGCAACCTTAAGGCAACCGCATATAGCAATTTCGGAATTGGTGTAGACCGAAAGCACACATTAAAGCGGCTTTTTCTCAAGAAAAATCCGCCTTTTACTACTCTCAAGAAGTCTGCGTGTATTCCGAAAATGCTCTAGAAAGCGGAAGCAAAGAAAAAGGCTCGCCGAATCAACCGGCGAGCCATAAAAACAGCAATGATTGTGGGCTGCTGCAAACGTTAAAAGTCGACGCGCAATGCCATCTGGCCGGTACGATTGCCCGCGCTCTCCGCGGTCTGCGGTGCACTGAGCGCGCCAAAGGTCTGCGGGTTGTCGATCTGTGTGGCCGGAGGAAGAAAGTTGGTGTGGTTGAACACGTTGGTAAATGTAGATTCGAAGCGTACCCTCGTCCCCTCTGTGATCTTGAAGACCTTGGCCAGTCCCAGGCTCACGGTTTTAGTGCCCGGTCCTTCAAGAATGCCGACACCGGCATTGCCGAAGCGGCTGGCGCTCACCGGCGTGGGGCTGAATGCCGCAAGGTTGAAGTATTGCGCGCGCGAACGGCCCGAGGTGAAGTGGGTCGAGACCTGGTCGGGCCGCAGAAACGCGCCGCGGTTCAGCACGTTGGTGTTGGATTGGTCGTTGGTTTCCGTTTGCCCATCAGCGGTGGAAGGGCACGCGCCGGCCACGTTCAGAGCCACCTGGCAGCCGCTGGGGCTGATGCTCGGCGTGAGCCAGGGGCCGCTCTCAAGCAGCGTGATCGTGTTCAGTTCCCATCCGCCGAAGAGCTTGTCTTTCCAGCCGCCGCCGTTCATAAAGATGCGTCCCCCGCCAACCGGCAGTTGATAAATTCCGGTCAGCAGAAAGCGGTTGCGCCGCGTGCCTTCCTCGTTTCCGTAGTTGTGGCGGATGTTGAACCGGTCGGCTACCGGCAGGCCATAGTTCACTTCGCCGGCAAACGCGGTCGGCGTGTCGCCCTGGTTATCGGCAAGGTTCTTGGCCAGCGTATAACTGCCGTTGAAGTAGAGGCTGTGCGACATAGTATGCGTAGTCTCAAGTTCGAGTGCATGATAGTTTGCTTCACCGGCGTTGAAGGTGCTGAAGAGCTCGAACCAGTTGTGGTAAGGCGCGCGCGGGTCGACATACGGACTTGCAGCCGTGGTCTGGTAAGGTGTGGCGCTCGCCGGAATCTGATTCAAGTCTTCCGTGATGTTGAGGCGATAGGTGTGCATGCCCACATAGCTCGCGCGCACCGTCGTGTTCTGGCCGACAGCACGCTCCACCGTCAGGTTCCATTGGTTGGACTGAGGATCGCGATAGTTCGGATTGACGCCCTGATCGAGACCGCCGCCGCCATATTGCACGCCCACCGTCGGCGGCGCCGTGTTCGGGAACTGGATGAGCGGCGCGGTACTGGCCGCATTCAATGAGTTCGAGTAAGTATGCAGGTTCGATGTCGGGTTACCGCTGTTATTGAACGAGAGCGGCCCCAGGTTGGTCATGGTAAAGATGCCGAATCCGGCGCGGATCACCGTCTTCGTGTCGTTGAATGGACGATAGGCCAGCGAGAAGCGCGGCTGGTAGTTGCCGAAATAGGTCTTGCGCAGCGACTGCGGCAAATGGTCCTGGCTGGCCGTGACATAGTTCGTGCAAGGCAGCGACGTGTTGCCCAGGTTGCAGGCGTTGAACGACTGCTGAAAGGCAACGTTCGAACTGACAATGTTCTGCTGTTGCAGATAGCTCGCCAACTGATCGGGAACCACAATGGAGTTATTGCGTTGATCGAAGTTCGCCAGGTTGCCGCCGTCTTCTTTGAAGCCGGGAAGAACCTGCCAGCGGAGGCCGTAGCTGAGGGTCAGGCGGCTGTTGACTTGAAATTCATCCTGGGCAAATAGCCCGTATTGCCAGGTCGTTCCGGCCACGTCCGGGCTGGAGACGGCGAAGTTCAGCGTAGTTGGCGCACCGATCAGAAAATCGCCGAAAGAGTTAGCCGAACAGGCGGTCATAGACGACGCGCAGTAACTTCCGGAGAAGGTCGGACCAAAGACAAAATCGCCGAAGTCATCGGAGGCATAGGTCGGCGCGAAGCTCTCCAGATCGAAGTAGCGTACCCGGCGAATATCGACGCCGGCCTTGAACGTGTGCTTGCCCGCTACATAAGTCAAGTTATCGGTAAACTGCGTCGTGTCGGACTTGGTGACGCCCGCCTTGTCCCGCCCGATCGGGGTGAATCCCGTGCCGGAGTTGAAATTGAACGTCGGGAAGGCATGCGTCAGCGGGTGCTGGCTGATGTTCACTCCCGTCAAACCAAGATTGGTAAGTGCCGTCGCGCCCTCGATGGGAAAGTTCACGCTGGTAACGACGTTCGTGAATCCGTAGCGGAACTCGTTGACCATCTTCGAAGTGAGGGAATTGGTATAAGAGACCAGCAGGCTGCGGTTATGCACCGAGTCTTCATCGTCCGGCAGCAGCGGGTTAACGGCGTCTTCGTTAATGTTTTTACGGCTGAAGCGCGCATAGACCGATTGCTTGGAGTTGATGGTATGGTCGATCCGCAAGTCGGCGCCGTCGGTGCGCGCCGGGATGGGCTGAAATATTGCGTAGTTATAGTTGCTCTGACCGGCCACATTCGGCAATGGATAGTAGGCGAGCAGCGCCTTCGCGGTGGCGCTGATGTTACCCGGGCCAATCACCGGACCGCCCAACGCAGTGAGATCGCCATTGTGCTCGGCGGCAGTCGGCACCAGAAATTGCTCCGGCACCGCCGTCACGCGCCGGTTGCCTTCATAGTCGAAAAAGAAGAAAGTGTTTTGTCCGTTCATGACATGCGGAATGCGCACCGGGCCACCGGCAGATCCGCCAAAGGTGTTAAAGCGCTTGGGCGCTTTGCCGACGAAGCCATAAGGATCGGCGTCGAGCGCGTCGTTCTGCAGATACTCGAATAAGCTGCCGTGGTATTTATTGGTGCCGCTCTTGGTGGTGAATGTAACGTCGCCCACCTGCGAGAATTCCGCGCTGTTGTTGAAGGCCGTGACCTTGACGGCCGAGATGCCTTCCTGCGACGGATACGCATCCTGCAGCGCGCCATTCTGGCGCACGTTGGTGGTCGAGATGCCGTCCACCGAAAAGTTCACCATCGAGGAGCTGGCGCCGCTCAGTGCGATATTGCCCGAGCTATCCTGCTGCACGTTGGACGAAAGCGCCAGCGCCCCCAGCGGGCTGGTCGTGGTGGCGCGGTTGTTCAAGGGCAACTCGGTGATCATGATGTTGTCTTTGGAGTCGCTGATGGTGCCGTTCTCCGTGTCGATTTGCGCGGAGTTCGTTGTCACTTCCACGGTCGTCGATTGAGACGCGATGTTCAGCGTGATGGGCAGGCGCAGTTCCTGGCGCGCATCCAGCGTGGCAGACATCACCACCGCGTCGGAGAACCCGTCGCGGTGCACGATGAGTTTGTAGTGACCCGCCTTCAGGTTCTCAATCGCATACTCGCCCGCGCTGCCTGAGGTCGTCTGGCGGTCCGCATTTTCATCGAGCGAATGCGCGACAATCGTAGCTCCGGGAATAACAGCTCCCTGGGCATCCTGCACGGTTCCGCGAATGGACCCGAAAGTGGACTGACCAAGAGCCGCAACCGTGCATAACAACAAAACCGCAAGCGCCGCGACCATGTGCATCGCCTTGCCCGCCCCTGAGGAAGAGGCGCCGGATTCGCTCGCGCGGTGTGACTCCATGCGCTTTAAGATTCGCTGCTTTCGTGCCAGCATGAGCGCAGACGCGTGAGCTTCCTGCACCGCTGAACCTCCACAAGTATTCATTTCGATCTCCTTCCCGGCGCTCGCAGCCGGGCCGTGCGACTCCTCGACACGCGCAACCGGCCTCCGTCCGCTCTGGGGCGGAAGTACCGATTGCGCGCAGAGAGTGGAAATGCGGGGAGCCGCGCTTACTCCATTGAGCCTGTGTTTGTCTAAAGCGGGCGTAGAGGATTTCTAAGTGAGATGTAAATACTTCACGAACTTATAAATTCCTTATAACTTGAAGAGCGAAGTGCGACGGGCCTCGGCGCACAGAACGACGCTGTCGCCGTGCCTCCAAAACAAATTATCGAGAACTCAAAGTGGAGTTATAACTTGCGCAGACGGGCGCAGGCTTCCTCTAAGTCGCCGTCTTTCTTGGCAAAGCAGAATCGCAGCAGGTTTTCGCCGCGTCCAGGCCGAAAGAACGCCGCCCCCGACACGGCCGCCACTCCGGTTGCAGCCAGCAGATGGCGTGCTTTCTTGGCCGCGGTTTCCCCCGGCAGGCGGGTGGCGTTGGCCAGCACGTAATAAGCTCCGGCCGGCACGCTTGGCTCCAGCCCGGCATCGCGCAGCGCCGCCAAAATGCGCTCGCGCTTCGCTTGGTAGTCCGCCGCCAGTTGCGTATAGAAGCCGGGGCCCAGTTGTTCGAGGCCCGCTGCGGCGGCATGTTGAAACGCCGAGGGTGCGCAGACATACGTCAGGTCGTGGAAGTATGCGATCGCCGCCATCCATCGCGCAGCCGCGGTCACATAGCCGAGCCGCCACCCCGTGACGCTGAACGTCTTGCTGAATCCCGACATCACAATCGTGCGTTCGCGCATATCCTCCAGCGTCGCGGGCGAAATGTGTCGCTGGCCGTCATACACAAAGTATTCGTAAATCTCGTCGGTCAAGAGGAACAGGTCGTGCTGGCGGGTAACCTCGGCGACGGCTTCCAGCTCGGCCCGGCTGAAGACCTTCCCGCTGGGGTTGGCCGGGGTGTTGAGAATGATCGCGCGGGTACGAGGAGTGATGGCGGCCTTCAAGGCGTCCGTGTCGAGCGCCCAGTCTGGCTCGGCCAGCGGAACCAGCACAGGCTTGATCCGCAGAGACTTGAGCGTCGCAACGTGATATCCATAGAACGGCTCGAACAGCAGCACCTCGTCCCCGGGATTGAGCAGCGCCATGGCCGCGGCGTGCAGGCCGCCGGTCGCGCCTGAGGAGACAAGAACTTCGTGCTCCGGATCGTAGCCCAAGCCGTAGTCGCGCTCCTGCTTGGCGGCAATGGCCTTGCGCAGCCGCGTGATCCCGTCAAGGCGGGTATAGATGTTGTGCCCTGCCCGGATGGCCGCGATGGCCTCGGCCTCGACCGGCGCCGGCACCGGCGTATCGCACACGCCCTGCGCTAGATTGATGCCCCCGATGCGGTCGCACTCCACGCTCATCGCGCGGATCTCCGACTGCATGGCGCCCGGCGCCAACTCGCTGAGGGCAAGGCGGGAGGTAGGGACGGACTCGGCCAGCGGCGCGGTGATCTGGGAAGGATGGGCCATGATCTTGGGTAGAAAGACAAATCCTTTGGGGTCCATCTTACCCTCGGCGTCAACAGACGGCCAGTGCCGTGTCTTGGCGTCGGTTTCAGCCCCGCAGCAGGGCGCGGTGAATGCGCCCTGCTCCCCTTGGGCGTAGAATCTTGCTTTCACGGACGAATTTTATGCATGAACTTTCGATCATTTCGAGCATTGTGGATGCGGTTGTCGAGTCGCTTGAGGCCTACTCCGGAGCGCGCGTCCTTGAAGTGCGGCTTCGCGTGGGCTTGCTGGCCGCCGTCGAAGAGGAGTCGCTGCAGTTCTGCTATGGCATTGCGACCGAGGACACGATGCTGGCCGGCTCCAAGCTGGTGGTCAAGGCGGTCCCCGTGGTGGTGCACTGCGCAACCTGCGCTCAAGACGTGCAACTGGAAGGCATGCAAAGCTTTCGATGTCCCCAGTGCGACGAGTTGACCATGGATATCCGCCAGGGACGGGAACTCGAAATCGAAGACATCGAAATTGAAGAAGCTGAGGAGATCGCTCGAAAATGACGACCCGGATTGTGGAGTTGCGGCGCGGAATTTTGAAGAAGAACGATGAACTGGCGCGTGCCCTGCGGGAGCGGTTCGCCGCCGCTGGCGTGCTGGTGCTCAATCTGGTTTCGAGTCCGGGAACCGGAAAGACTGCATTTTTGGAGCGCACCCTGCGCGAGTTGCGGACCCGCAACGCCCGTGTGGCTGCCCTGGTCGGCGATCTGGAGACGGACAACGATGCCCGCCGGCTTGCCGCCAGCGGTGCCCCGGTCCGCCAGATCAACACCCACGGCATCTGCCACCTTGAGGCCGAGATGGTGAGCAAGCACCTTGAAGGCTGGGAACTGGCCGACCTCGACTATCTGTTTATTGAGAACGTCGGCAACTTGGTTTGCCCGGCGAGCTACGACTTGGGCGAACGCATCCGTGTCGCTCTGCTGAGCGTCACCGAGGGCGAAGATAAGCCGCTGAAGTACCCCACCATGTTCAATTCGGCCGACGCCGCGGTGATTACCAAGATGGATATTGCCGAGCCCTGCGGGTTCGACCGCGAAGCGGCGATCCGGAACATGAATGAGATTCGCCCCGGAATCCGCATCTTCGAAACCTCGGCCAAGACCGGCGTGGGCATGGACGAATGGCTAAACTACCTCGCACAGCAGCGCTCCTGACACTGGATTCGGCGTCCCGCCGTTAGGCTGGGCCGGCAGTGCTGCGGTATCCTGTGCGCGCAGTGAATTCCCCGGAGGAGAACAGCATGAAATGTTTTGCAGCGATGTGCGCCATGGCAGCGGCGTTGGTTGCGGTGGGTTGCAAGCCCGCCGATACCACTGATGCCGACCTGAAAGCGGTGCAGGCGACCGAGAACCAGTGGAACCAGGATTTCGTCTCGAAGGATGTGGACAAACTGGCAGCGCACTACGCGGACGATGCCGTGCTGATGATTCCCGGCATGCCTGCCGTCACCGGCAAAGAAGCCATTCATACCGCGTTGAAGCAGATGGAAACCGATCCGGCCATGTTATTGGCATTTCATGCCTCCAAGATGGACGTGTCGAAATCGGGCGATCTTGCCTACACGCGCGGCACCTACACGCTGAAAATGACTGACCCCGAGAGCAAGCAGGTCGTCAGCGAGCAGGGCAGCTATGTGACCACCTATCGCAAGCAGGCGGATGGCACCTGGAAAGCGGTTGCCGATATCTCTACCTCGGAACCGCCTTTGCCGCTTCCCCCCGCCCCGGCCCCAAAGCAATAAGGCGTTTCAACCGGTCTCGGTGGAACTCGGCGGATTCGTCCTGTGCCGCATCTGGCCCGTCCGCGGCAACCTTTCATCGGCAGAGAACCGGTCCGGCACCCGGCAGGCATCATCGCTTGCCGGGTGCCCCTCGTCCCGAAAACTGCTTGGCGGGCAATACGAGGAATAGAGAGCCCGGAACGTGATCTAAATCACATTGCGCACCCCCCCCAAAGGAATATAAGCGCTATAAGAGGTTTGCCATGTGCCTTGCGATTCCGGGAAGAGTAGAAGAAATTACCACCGACGGCTTGATCCGGGTGGGGCGGGTAAACTTTGGCGGAGTCGTCAAGAATGTCTGCCTGGACTACGTGCCGGAGATTGAAGTGGGCGACTATACCATCGTCCACGTAGGCTTTGCGCTCTCCAAAATCGACGAAGAGAGCGCCCGCGAGACGCTCGACGCCTTTCGTGCCATGGGAATGCTCGACGAGGAACTG
>JAATGG010000043.1 GCA_015654835.1 Terriglobales bacterium | reverse complement strand
CAGCTTAACCTCTATTAACGATGGACGGGCAATACATTTGAGAAGTTGCGACTGCAAGGAGTCAAGTTAGCTTTATTAATCCATACAGTGTTATGAATTGTCGGCTGGCCGACTTATAGCTGTTCTCCTATCCCTCTAGAGAGATACCGCAACTGTCGAGTAGCGTTTTCCTCAAGAAAACTCCACCCTGCACTCCCCTGGAAACGCCACACAAATAGGAGAACTGCTCTAGGATCTGCGGCGCAGCCAGCCTGCCACCAATGCTGCAGCCAGCAGCGCCGGGCAGAGGATGCAGACCCATAAGCTGAATTCGCTGGTCAAGTCGCCCATGTGTTCGCCGGCAATCAAGTTATCGGCGGCCCACCACACCAGCGGTCCCACCACGAGAAGGACGACCAGGGTGGCAGCCAATGCAACAGAAAGGTTCCGTTGCCGGCCGGCCTTCTGGTCTCGCATCACACCCAGGGAGGCCAGAACCACGCGCCGTGTCTTGTGCGCCACGGCCCGGTCCCGTCCAGCCATGCCGCCAGCCGCAGAAGCAGCCAGATCGCGATAGGTATTTGTCTCGCCTGCCGCGCTCTTGGCCGGCCCGGAATCCGTCACACCATCTCCTGCCGACGAAAATTGACGCGCTCAAGTTTTGGCTTGATCGCCGCCATTCCCCTGTAGAGTCGCGATTTTACCGTCGAAAGCGGCGCCCGGGTTACCTTGGCGATCTCTTCCAACGACAACTCTTCGTGGAAGCGGAGCACCAGCACCTCGCGGTAGAGAGTGTCCAATTCAAGCAGTGCCTCCGCAATCCGTTCGCGGTCTTCGTGATTGGAACAGCGGTCGAACGGCGTTGGATCGTCGCCCGCAATCTCGAAACTCATGGGGCGGTCGTCATCGTTCGACCCCTCGAATAGCTCGTCCAGGCTCGACACGGTCCGCTTGCGCCGCTGGTCGATCACCAGGTTGCGCGCGATGGTAAACAGCCACGTGTCGAACCGCGCTTTGCCATTGAACTGGGCACCGCGCACCAGCACCCGCATCCAGACCTCTTGAAATAGGTCTTCGGCAAGTTCGCGGCTGCTCGTCAAATAAAGCAGGTAGCGCAGCAACCGATGTTGGTAGCGGACGATCAACTCGTCCAGCAGACCCGCTTCCTGGCGTTTGAGCCCAGCAGAGATCGCTAGGTTTTCTTGCCGTACTTGCTCCTCGGCAATGGTCCCGGAACCTCGGGCAAACAACGAATTGACAGGCGCGATCGTGCTCATCTTGCCTCATTAGACGAGAAAAGGGACCCGGAAGCCTCTAAAATCGGCGAGACTGAGCCAAAAAGCTTATAAAGCCTGCCGATTGCTTCTTTTTGCGACCCGCACAGCCTCTTCAATGGCCTTCGCCACCCGGTGCTCCCGTTCGTCCGCCGTTTGATAGTGGAAAGGTCCCCGAGTTCGCGCAGCAGTCTGCAGACCGCAAACTCTCCCATCTTCATTGATCTTCTACACTGTTTCTTATGGAAGTTCTTTATGGCGTTCACCCGGTTGAGGAGGCACTCAGAGCCGGCAGAAGGCGTTTTGATCATGTGCTCGTGGCTCGCGAGCGCCAGGACGAGCGATTGGAGCGGCTCGTTGCCCTGTGTCGCGAATCCGGTGTCCGCGTCCGCCAGGAAATGCGCGAGCAACTCACCCAGCTTGCCGGAACCGTTGCCCACCAGGGCGTAGTGGCCATGGTGCACCCACAGGAGTTGCTGGCCATCGAAGACCTGTTTACGCCCCACCCGGCAAAAGCAGGGGCAGCCCGGCTCGTACTGGCTCTCGATGGCGTTGAAGATCCTCAGAATCTGGGCGCTTTGTTGCGCGTGGCCGACGGCGCGGGGGTGGATGGCGTGGTGCTCACGGAGCGCCGTGCAGCGCCTTTAAGTCCGGTAGCCGTCAAAGCCAGCGCCGGGGCCATCGAACATTTGCGCATTGCCCGCGTGGTCAACCTTGTGCGCGCTCTCGAAGAGCTTAAACAGCAGAATCTATGGATCGTCGGCCTGGACGAGCGAGGTACCGAAGATTACGACCAGTTCGACCTCACCGGCAATTGCGTCGTCGTCTTGGGCCGCGAAGGTGCCGGGCTGCATGATCTCGTCCGCCGCACCTGCGACCATCTGCTGCGCATTCCGATGGCAGGTGGCGTCAGTTCGCTCAACGTCTCTGCCGCCGGAGCCGTCGTGCTCTACGAAGCCTTTCGCCAGCGCCGAAATGCCGCGCAAGGTGCTCGCCCCGGACAAGCGGCTGCGTCCAAACCGAGAAAACAGAAAGGCCTGGGTTCATGAAGTTTCCTTTTGCCGGGGCATTTCCCGCATTCTTAGCCATGATTTTGGCTGGCTCCGGCGTCGCAGTTTTCCCGAGCGGAGCGCAAACCTCGACCGCCCCCCTGCCCGTGCAGCAGCCCGCCCCTCCGAAAGCGCAGAATGGGCAGCCGAAGGGACAGGTCATTTTTTCTCGCTCGACCGAGGAGGACGGCCAGACGACAGAGGCCAGTCCCGAAGCGGCCAGGCCAGCCATCAAGATGGCCGATGGGCCTTCTGCCGAAGACGCCGACCGTGAAGCCGTCACCTACACCGATTTCGATATGGACGTGCGTCTCTACACGGCGGTCCAGCAAATCGCGGTTCGAGCCCTGCTCATGGTGCGCAACGATGGCAAAACGCCGTTGGCGCATATTCCATTGCAGATATCCTCCTCTCTGAATTGGGAGCGCATCCGCGTCGGTGGCCACGACCTCTCGTTGAATGTCGCAACGCTTAACTCCGACTCTGACCACACCGGACGGTTACACGAGGCGTCGGTGCCACTCGATCAGCCTCTCGCGCCCGGCGCTAGTCTTCAACTCGACGTCACCTATTCCGGCACCATCGCGGAGTCGGCCCAGCGGCTGCTCACCATCGGAACGCCGGAAGACGTGGCCATGCACTCCGATTGGGACCAGATCAGCGTCCCCTTCACCGGTTTGCGCGGATTCGGCAGCGTGGTCTGGTATCCAGTCTCCAGCGTCCCCGTGATCCTGGGCGATGGCGCACGCCTGTTCGACGAGATCGGCGAGCACAAGCAACGACTTGCCGGGGCACGCTTCCGGATGCGGCTCACCGTCGAATCCCCCCCCGGCCAAGGGCCAAACATCGCTCTCATCAATGGGCATCCTGCCACGCTCACCGCAACCAATGCCGCAGAAAATTCAGGAGTTGCCGGGATAGCCGCCGCCAGTGTCGATGGCGCTATTCTTGGTTTCGAAACACCCAGCCTGTTTGTCGCTACCCGCACAGCCCACTCGGGCGAAAATATGACGGTTTGGACCCTGCCCGAGGATGAAATCGCGGTTCCAGCCTGGGAGACTGCGGCCACAACGGTGACGCCCTTTCTGCAAGGCTGGCTGGGCCAGCGTCCGCGGGCCCAGCTCACGCTGCTCGATCTGCCCGATCCTGAAGATGCTCCGTTCGAGACCGGCGCGCTACTGGCCACGGCGATCCGCTCCGGCGATCCCAATCAACTCAACGGCATCCTGGCTCACGCTCTCACCCATGCCTGGATGCAGTCGCCCCGCGCCTGGCTGAGCGAAGGCGTCGCCCACTTTATGGGCACGTTGTGGATAGAAAGACAGCGTGGCCGCGCCCAGGCGTTAGGCACTCTCGAAGCAGCCCGTCCCGCCCTGACCCTGGCCGAGCCTGCAAGCCCTGGGCAAAGTCCGGGGCAACCGCTGGCAACCGCCATCTCGCCGGTCTACTACCGCACCAAGGCCACCTATGTCTTTTGGATGCTGCGCAGCGTAGCGGGCGACCCCACGCTCTCCGCCGCCTTGCGCGCCTATGACCCAGCCCAGGATATCGGCAAAGATACCGGTCACAGCTCGTTTGAAAAGCTGCTCGAACAGGCCGGAGACCGCCGCAATCTCTCCTGGTTTTTCGGCGACTGGGTCAATGCCGATAAAGGCCTGCCGGACCTGAGCGTCGAGAGCGTCTTTCCCAGCGCCGCAAACAGCGGCAACTGGCTGGTGGCCGTCAATCTGGCCAACGCCGGCTACGCCTCTGCCGAGGTCCCGATCACCGTCCGCTCCGAGGCAACTTCCGTCACCCAGCGTGTTCTCATCCCCGGTCGCGGCAAGGCCGTCCAGCGCATTCTTATCCAGGGCAAGCCTATTGAGGTGCAGGTCAACGATGGCACCGTCCCGGAGACGCAGGCTAGTGTCCACGCAACCAATCTCGAACAGCCAGCCGCGTCTCCCTCGTCCTCAAGTTCGAGCCAGCCTCCGTTGCCACAGCCATAAATACCATCGCCCCTGCATCTACGGAGTCATCCGCCTGGGATTGGAGAAGGCGCAAGTTGTCGGCGATTGTCTCCACGCTATGGGCACCAGTCCCGCAGGCGAAATAGGATGAGGTCAGAGTTCGTTCTTCCAACCACCCAAGGAGCTCTCATGGCTGCATACGTAATCTTCATTCGTGAACATACCAGTAATAAACAGGAACTGAAAACATATGAGGAGCTCGCGCCGCTAACGTTGAGCGGCCGACCCGTCACTCCTCTGGCACTTTACGGCGCACTTGATGTGCTCGAAGGGCCAATTTTTGAAGGCGCCGTCGTCCTTGAATTCCCGTCCACTGCCGAGGCAAAGGACTGGTATAACAGTCCCGCTTATCAAACTGCGGCGAAGCATCGGCTCGCTGGATCTACCTACAGGGCATTCATAATCGAAGGTGCGTCGAAAGCTTGAGTGAGCGGCATATCCAATGCGGACGCCAAGGTAGGGATGCATCCCGTAACTTGGCGTCCCTAAATTTTGTGGCTATAGCAAACTATCGCTGCAACAGGTCATTCATCTCTCGCCAGCAATAAATTTTGAGCTTTTGCGATAGATCCGCCGCCGAATTTTTCATTGCTTTGGCAATATCTCTCGCTGTCATCCCCCTGTATTGATCCGCTTTCCCCACCAAAAAGAAATTGAGAATGGACCACACCCTGATCAGTGTTTTTTCTAACGGGCGATTTTCTGCCCGATCCCCCATGATCATCGATGGGCGAAAGATATACGTATGCTCAAAATTGAGAGCAATGATGTCTCGTTCGGTTTCCCCCTTGGTCCTGATGTAAAAGACTTTAGAGAGAGCATTGGCACCAATGGCTGAAACCAGAAAAACCGATTGAGCTCCTCCTTCTTTCGCAGCCTTGGCCGCCAGGACAGGATAATCGTGGTCGATCCGGTGGTACTCCCGTTTGTCGGGAGTCTTTTTCGTGGTTGAGCCAAGGGCGATGAATATCTCGTCTACACAGATTTTTTCTTTCAACGCCAGCAGAGAGTTGTAGTCGCCTATCCATGTCTTGAATTTTGGGTGACTGATGTTCAAGTCTCTTCGAGCCACAGCAGTGACCTGTTCGTAGTCTGCACTGCTCAATAACTCGCGCAGGAGATAGGAGCCGACGAATCCACTTGCCCCAAAGACGATGGCTTTCTTCATTTTTATATGATCGCGCAGAAATCGAGCATCCACGCGGCACGCGAAAATTTCGCCCACAATGGGAACCTACACGCGGAACGCCAGAGAGAAAAAATGGGTGACGCCGCGACAAGCAGTGGATCTTTTGTTCGATCGAAACCCGGATACGAATCCAGGAACGCTATCGAAATCCGCACCGGGATCGGGAAAATTGAATTGTTCCCTTATCGCTCCCGGAAAAGTGGTCGAGCTCCCGGGCAGCAGCCTCTAAGTTATTGATACTAAATGGTAGGCACGACTGGATTCGAACCAGCGACCTCTTCCGTGTCAAGGAAGCGCTCTAACCAACTGAGCTACGCGCCTGCAAAACTACATATAGGACCTTAGGTAGTCTAGCAGGAACGGGGCCAAGGCGAAAGACGGGGCGACCGGGCAATCGCATGGACATCCCCGAGGCCAAGGCTGCGAGGCGATAGAAACCCAAGGGAGCGGCGACGACTCATTGTACTTTGGCACCGCCTTTCGATTCGACTTAATGCCGCCTTTCGTTTTGAGGAATCAAGTCGAATGAGATCCCGGATGGTGCATTGGACCGTGCCTTCATGCGAGCGCCCTGAGAGAGACTGCAAAAACGCAATCCAATCGCCTCCGATTCCCGCACAGAATGAACAGGCCCGCCCTCGCATGATTTCTGCGTGGGAGCAGGCCTGTTTTCGTAAAACCGCACTTCTTCAAGCCATTTGAAAACCGCTATTTCTTTTCGGACTCTGCCGGTGGCATCGCTCCGGGGAAGATGCCCTCCAAAGGTGCAGCCCGCTTTTGTTCCAGTTCCGGATTCGGCAACGGTTTGCGCGGCAGCATCTGGTCGCGCTGGGCGGCGTTGTAGAGGAAAATCGCCTCCACCGTCGCAATCTGCTTCAGGTCGGCAGGTTGCAACCGCTCCACTACATCCTGGTTCGAGTGGTGCGTCCGGCTCTCGTAGTCCAGCATGTCCTGGATAAATTGGAAGCCCGGAATGCCCACCGCATCGAAGCTCAAGTGGTCTGTACCGCCGGTGTTGCGCAGGGTGATCGTGGTGACGCCAAGGTCTTTCAACGGAGCGATCCACTGGGCAAAGATAGGTGCAATAGCCGCATTGCCCTGCAGATAGACGCCCCGGATCTTGCCGCTGCCGTTATCCACATTGAAATAGGCGGAGACGAGCTTCTGCTCCGGCTTTACATCCAGTTGCCCGACGGCCCGGCGCATGTACTCAGGCAGAGCCGCTTGGTCGGGCGCGGTCGAAAGCTTCGCCGAGCCGAAGTGCTGCATGACGTACCCCTTGGAGCCAAACAACCCCTGCTCCTCGCCGGTCCACAGCGCAATGCGGATCGTGCGACGCGGCTTCACGCCCAGAGCTTTCAAAATACGGACCGCCTCCATCGCTACGACGGTTCCCGCTCCATTGTCGGTAGCGCCGGTGCCGGCAATCCAGCTATCCAGGTGGCCGCCCACCATCACCACCTGCTCTTTCAGCTTGGGGTCGGTGCCTGGAATCTCTGCCACCGTATCGAAGCCATGCTCGTGCTCGCCCGTGAACTTGGTCTCCACATCGAGTTCCACGCTGACCGGCGCATGGGCCTGCGTGAGCCGGTAGAGACGCCCATAGCTCTCGATCGCCGCCACCACCACCGGAATCTTTACGCGCTTCTCGGCAATGTACGGGGTGCGCCCCAGCGTCGCTCCATTGTCGTCGAACAACGTGCCGCCGGAGCCGCCGCTGTTACGGCCGTCGCGGCTGGGCTCGATCACCGCAGCCACTTTCTCATCCGCAAAAAACTGGGCGACTTTATCGAGCATGCGCATGCGCTCCATGCGTTCGCGGATACGTGTCTGCATCTCGGGGGGAATGCCGCTGGCGTTGGCACTCACCGAAAATTCGGCAATCTCTTCCAGTTCCTTGTCGGAGTAGCGATCGAACAGCGCCTTATCGACGGGCGCCACCTCGCGCATGGCGCCGAACAACACGACTTTGCCGGCCAGCTTGCCCTTGTATTTGTCGAAGTCCTTTTCATCCTGAATGCCGACGAAGACTACGTCGCCGGTAACCGGCCCGCTCGTCGAAGACGACCATGGCGTGGCCTGCACAATCAGCACGGCCGTATCCGGGGTGACCATCCTGGCCCAGGTATTCAGTTGCTGCCAGCCAAGCCCAAACTCGCCCCAGTCCTCCAGGTGCGCGTTCTCCAGGCCGATTTTGGTCAGGGTGTCGCGGGTCCACTCATTGGCTTTTTTGGCATTGGGCGACGCGGTGAGCCGCGGACCGATACCGTCCATCAGCGCAGTGGCAAACTCCATCACATGCGAGCGATTCAGTCCCTCATCGCGAATCCGCTGGTACATATTCAGGTCCAGCGATTCGGTTGCAGGCTGCACTTCGGAATAGGAATCGATGGATTGAGGAGTAGACGATGTGGGTTTGGGCTTGTCTGCCGCGTACAGAAAGACCGCTGCAGTCAGCACAACCGCAGGGAAAAAGCGAAGTACCTTCACTGGCATCAGGGTTGGCTCCGGGTAAATTGGGGTGCTTTCTAGTTGTTGGAATTGTAGGTCATTATTTTCATGTGCCCACCCCAATACCCGGCCCAACCCCCGCCTTCCCCCACCCGGTAAACCAGCCTCGCCCCATCGCAGGCGGGATGTGTTAATCGCTCTTACCCGACTTTTTCTCCACCATGGCGGGCAGATCCAGAGCTACCAGGGAAAATCGCGTCTGGGTGCCCTTCGAATCCTCAAAAGCCACAATGTGCTGATGACGTTTGGACCCGGACTTCAGGCGGAAGCCGTCTTTGGAGCCATAGTCTTCCTGATCGATTTTCACGCTGGCGTTCTTGTCGTTGTCGGCGCAGGTAAGTCCCTCCCCGGTAATCGCCGGCGTTCCCACAGCGACATTGCCCTGGCAGGTAAGCACGTCGCCGTAGCGGGTCAAGGCTTTTTTGTAGAAGGCCGTCACCTGCTCGCGCGAGTCGGACGTGCCATAGGAAACAACCCGCACTCGCAACTGCCACTCGCCAAAACCGAGGTGCACATCGGCGGACTGGTGCTTGTCGTTGTCCCTGACGACCTCCGCGCCCGGATAAGCCGGCAGCCCCAGATCCGCCGCAGATGTCTTGTCGGTATTCACATGAACGCCGCCAAACGGCGTGTCGACCTGGACCGTCTTGTCCTCGCCATTGGCGTCCTTGTCCACATGGACCCGGCATCCCACCAATCCGGCGGCCAGCACCAGACCTGCCCCTAAACAAATCGCTCTGCGCATCATGACCTCGACTCCGTGTCTGTTTAATACGCCGGCGTCGGTGGAAAGGTTCCTCAAAATCACTTGGCCGGCGGTGACATCCTTTGTACCACCTCTCGGAGGGAGCAGTGCTTCTATGTCTGCGAGAACATAGCAGGGGGATCAGCGCGCCGAATGGCCTTCTTCGCCGTGCCCGTCTTCCTTGGTGCTGGTGGCGAACAGGATAGCGGCAAAAAACACCACCACGATCAGAGAAACGACAAAGAACGGGGAAGTCATGTCCATTGTGCAGGCTCCTTGGCAGCTAGAGTAGCAAAAAACGAGGGGCCCCGTTTCCGGGAGCCCCTCGTTTCAATTCTTCGTTCAAGTTAGATGCTCGATTGGCCTACTGCTTCGGTCCGCCGTTCGGGTAGTCCACCCGAATCGTGAGGATCTCGTAGGGATGGATCGGCGCCTTGACCACATCGCCGGTCACCGTCAGCGGGCTGCCCTCCGCTGTTTCCATCAGGTTGGTTACGGTCGCACCGGTTGCGCCCTGCGGCACATGAAACTCGACCGTCGCATCCTTGCCCGCCCACTCATACACGCGGAAGATCAATCCATTCGCGTCTTCCGCCTTTTTCACTGCCGTCAGCACCACATTCTCGGGCGTAACGGAAGCAAACGAATGGCTGGCCGGCAGCGATCCTGCATGGGCCGTCGTCGCCACCGCGGTCAGCGGATAGTCGTACTCCCAGCCATGGCGCACCGTGCCCGCATCCTTCCATGTTCCGGCGTGCGGATAAAGCGCGTAATGGAAGCTGTGATGTTGCTGGTCGGCCTCGGAATCGGGCCACGTCGGCGAGCGCAGCAGCGTCAACCGCAGCACGTTACCCACAGCGTCGTAGCCGTATTTGGTTTGGTTCAGCAGGCTAAGCCCGTGCTTGCCGTCGCCCAAATCGGCCCAGCGCATGGCCGGCACCTCGAACTGCGCCTTCTCCCAGGTGTTGTTGCGCGTAGTGCTGCGCTCGATGCTGCCATAGGGGATCTCGTAAGTGGCAGATCCACTCGAAGCCGCCAGCGGGAACGCCGCCTTCAGCAGGATATGCCGCTCATGCCAGTCGATCTCGTTGTCGATATCGACCTGGCCCGAACCGGCGGGAATGCGGATGGTCTGCACAAACTTCGAGCTTTGCCATGTGCGGCTAACCCGAATCGCCGGATGCGCGGTATTGGCATCGATCAACTCAACCGAATCGGCCTTGTCGAGCAACGTCGGCGCTACATCCAGAGTGCCCGGATCGATGTTCCAAGCGTCGTAGTCCTTGGGTGTGTCTTTGAAGGCCTGCAGTTCGTTGCCGCAGCCTCCGGGGGCCACCATTTCAAAGCCAGCCTGTTCAAGGCTCGTGATGCAGCCGCTCTTCTTATCCACCTTGACGCGCAGCCGGTTTTCGCTCAGCTCGATAAAATCGCCCGAGTCATGCGCCACTCCCGTTGAAACGGCGCCGCGCTTGCCGGACACGATCCTGACCACCTTGTAGCCGAAGGCCGGAACAGCGGAAACATGGATCGTCAAATCCGCTACGCCCGTCTTCTCGTCCACGGAGGCTTGTTCCGGCTCACTCGATGCACCCTTGGCAGATGGATCGACAACCACCAGAGCCGAACGGCCCGATTCAGGTAACTGCACCTGCACCTTGACGTCGCCTGTGCGTTCCCAACCCAGCGGGTTATAGACCAGCACGGGAATGCCTTCGCCGACCGTATTGATCCGCTCCGCCACCGTCTCCAGTGCCCCGGCCTTGATCTCGTTGGTCGACCAGCGCACTACGTCGTAGTCCTTCTGCGCGTCCTTATAGATCACGCCAATGCCCGAGCCGGCCGCCAGATCGTGGAACTGGTTGAACAGAACTTTCTTCCAGTCCTCGGTCAGTTCCGCGCCCGGATAGCTCTTGCCATCAAGCCATGCCAACGACGCCCACTTTTCGGCGTTCAGCACCTGCTCTTCGCTCTCGCGCATGTTGCGCTTGTGGTCGGCCTGGGTGGTAAAGACGCCACGGTGATACTCAAGATAAAGCTCGCTGTTCCACGTCGGAATTGCGATTTTGCCGGCCACTGCCGCTGGTGCTGTGTAGCCCTTGGCAATCGACCGGTAATCCCATGTCGGGCTTTCGGGAGCGATCTGCGTCTCCACGGACGAGAAGAAAGGCTGCGCGGTGCCGAATTGCATCTTGGGCATCACATGCGCGGGCTCGGATGGCTGCGCCCAGTGAAAGCCCTGGTCCAGGATCGCGCGCGTCGGCCCGCCGCCGTGATCGCCAATGCCATAAAGGTCCATCATCTCGGGGATCCCGGGAGCCTGCTCCCGCGCCGTAGCCATGTCCCGCGACAACCGCAGCGGATCCAGGTTGTTGTTGGCATAGTCATGCGGGAAATAGGTCAGCACCTTCGACCCATCGGGCGACTCCCACCAGAACAGCTTGAACGGCATCTGGTTGGTGTCGTTCCACGCCATCTTCTGCGTCACAAAGTAGTCAACGCCGCTCTTTTTGTAGATCTGCGGCAACTGCCATGTATAACCGAACGAGTCCGGGTTCCAGCCGATGCGCACGTCCACGCCATAGGCCTGTTTGTACCACCGCTTGCCCACCAGCAACTGCCGCACCAGCGACTCGCCGTCCGGCATATTCAAGTCCGGCTCCACCCACATGCCGCCTACGATCTCCCAGCGGCCTTCTTTGATGCGCTTGGCAATCTCGGAGTTCAGGTCGGGATATTTCTCGGCCATCCACTCGTTGTAAGCCGCGGCAGACTGCGTATAGGTGTAGTCCGGATACTCGTACATCAATTGCAGAGCTGTACCGAAGGTGCGCTTCACCGCGTCCACCGTCTCGGTCCACGGCCACAGCCACGCCGCATCGATATGCGAGTTGCCGGTAAGATGCAGTGTCGCCTCTTGCAACAACGGCCTCAACACTTCGAGCTTGGCATGGGCCGCCTTCAGGCTGGCATCGAACTTGGCCTGGTCATGCGCATCGAGAGCCTTCAGGTCCACAGCGGCGATGGCGCTGTTCAGAGTAGCCATCTGGCCGGCGTCGTGGGTCGCCAACGAGGGAACCAGCAGCGCCGAGGAGAGAAATTCCAGCCGCAAATCCTCAGGATTCGGCCGTCCTTCCTGGAAATCGATGCGCAGCGTCGCGCCCCGGAAGGTCTTGACGTCGACCGTGTGCAGCAGCTTCACGGCCACCGTCACCTTGTCGCCGGGCTTGGCGTGGTCGAACAGAACAATCGGCTCCAGATCGTCGCCAAGCGCCACGCGCCGGCCGTCGAAATAGAGAATCTGCGGCATCGGGCCGTTGGCGGAAGCGTGGAACTGGAACCAGATCCGCGCGCCGCTCAGGTCATAGCCGTTCAGGGTCTCCGGCACCTGGTAGGTCTGGCGGAACCATACTGCGTCGTTTGGCGCCTTGCTCCGTGGCGCAATCGTTTCCCACGCGGAGTCATTCAGATTCACGGCTTCGCCATGCGCCAGGTCGCCCACATGGGTCTTCCAAACGCCTTCGGGCAATTCGTGGAGCCCGGAAAGCCTCTCTAGAACAACACGAGACTCCAGTTGCAGATTGGCGGCGATCTTGTCGGCTTCGGCAGCGCTCTGGGCGGAAGCATGGCCCACAAGCAACATGGCTCCTAACGACGCAACAGAACAAATGCGGCAGAACAACTTGGCAGCAGCGGTCATAGTCGAAATCGGTCCTCGGCAGTAATCTTACGGCATCCCCCCCGTCGGCCCGCTTGTCATTGTTGGGTCGTTTCTCCAGCCGAAACTATCTCACTGGCGCATGGCCGTGCCCACCGTCGCAATCGTTCCGTGATAGAAGAACTGTCCCAGCCCCACGGTAAACAGCCAGCATCCATAGAGCGCGTGCTCGAAGCAGGAAGTAGCCAGCGATCCCGTCTCCGCATACCGCGCCGCAAACAGAATGCCTCCGGCAAACGTAAGTGCCAACGCCAGCGAGTTGCGAAAAATGATGTGCAAAAAGGCGAAGGCTGCCGCACTGGCCACAATCATGGCCCACTTGCCGGGAAATAGTCCCACATAGCGTTCGAAAAAGAATGCCCGGTAGAGAATTCCTTGGGGATAGACCGACAGCACCGGGTAGGCCACCATGACTACGGCCCAAAAGCCGGGATGTTGGCGCACAAAGCTCCATTGCAGCCCGGGCGCGAAGCGCCGCACGCCCAGCCACAGGGCCAACGCCACCACCGCAAAGACAGCCAGAATCGGAACCAGCCGACCGGTGAGCGTACCGGCGTTCCACAAATGTGCATGGTCAAAGCGCAGGTCGCGCCATAATTGCCAGCCCGCATAGCCCGTCGCCGCCCACAACAGCGGCAGCGCCGGAACCCGCACCGGCGAAAACCGGTAAGCCAGCGGCAGCGCAACATAAAGAAGGATGAATTCCAGTACCAGGACAGTGCGTGGCATGGGCATATTCCTGGCCTTCAGCATATCCCGCTCAGACGCTTGTTCTTTTCACGTGGAAAACTTCCATGGCCGCCTGCACGACGAGTGCCTCAATACAAACTGGGTCCGTACACTGACCGACGTGCGGCAGACCTTGGATAATTACCGGCAGGAATACAACTGCGAACGACCACACATCTCACTCGCATACCGAACACCTACTGAGTTTAGACAGACCTCGGGCTATGGAGATATGAAAAGGAAAGAACGATTCTTACATCCCCACAGCCCGACTACTACGGCGGCTAGGTAAAAACCTAAACCGAGGAAGTCCGGTTTTAGCCGGTTGATAAAAATGGGGCATGTCAGCCAGCCCAAGCTGAGGCGTAATGTCCCCGGAGGTCGAAAATCGGCCCAGAGAAGGCGAACGCCCCCCACAAAGAATATGCATGGCGTTCATTAGAGCGCGATTTCGATCAACACCAAGTCAGAATTTCATCGTCCTGAAAATCCCCGAGCTATGCAGAGGGTCTCTTAGGCTTGTACAGAAATTGTTTGAGCCGTTCTAAGAGTGTCATCGGTTTGGTAATGATTCAAATCGGCGAGAAGGGTTTTATCGAGTGAAGCTGCGCTGGTGGAGTTATTCGACTGATCCCAGGCGAGCTGTTCATTCAATTGATCGATAAAATTCTTCTGTGTTGGATCTTGCAATACCTCATTGACGCTCGGATTCGTCCCACTGACAGAGCAGGAATCGACACCAGAAGCAATGGCTACAAGTTGAGATTCGTCCGATGTCGAAATCTCACCCTGACTTGCGAGGTTATGTGCCGCGTCTAATAATTGGCTGTTTGACATGCTTGTGAAATCGTATTGAGATCCTAACGAAGCTAAGCTACCAAGACCTGCGATGGACATATGCTCTCTCCCTTCGGCGTCAAACTGGATGCCGAAAGGGGAGAAGCATGTACCATGCCATATTCAAAATTATTATCTTAAGTATGGTCTCGGAGGAGAGGGACACATAAAAATTTTCCGCCTTCATCTTTCTTCATTTTGCGTATAGCACCTAAGTAATGGTCGTCGATATCGGCCGCCGGGAGAATCCTCAATGCACCGTAATAGTGGAGGAGTTATCTTCATAAGCAAAGATGTGTTTTCGATACTGCTATGTTTAGGTAACTTGCCATGTATATTACTTCGTCAATAATATCGATAGCGGTATTGGCAGTATAGTGTCGGATATCTGTTTCACGTAGGCAGCAGTCACATATGATAGCTCCGTTATGCCGGCATTCACATCAGCGGAATAATTATCTCTTTGCCTGATCGAACTCCGGTGACGTCCTCACTACCGCCATTTACTCGCTGGTGGGCTCGGCCAAGCTGAACGGATTCGACTCGGAACGCTACCTGCACTAGATCCTCACTGTCAGTTGATTGGGGCAAGCGCAGTTTGCGAATCCGCATTTGCAGGCCCCCGGTTTACGGCTATTCTGAAGGGGCGATGGGCCTTACGGCATGAGTTTCGCTCACAGTCTCGGCAACGTACGCTACACCTTCGCCAGCCTGCGCGAGTTGCTGGCCAGGGCCACGCCCCTGCGCAGCGGAGATATGCTGGCCGGTTTGGCGGCGCAATCGGCGGAGGAACGCGTCGCCGCGCAGTTTGCCCTGGCCGACCTGCCGCTTACCCATTTCCTTTCAGAGCAGGTCGTTCCCTACGAAGAAGACGAAGTCACGCGGCTGATCATGGACACGCACGACGCCACAGCCTTCGCGCCGGTGCGCTCGTTCACCGTCGGCGAGTTGCGCGATTGGCTGCTTTCGGACGACGCCACTGCCGGCCGCCTCGCCGCACTCGCGCCAGGATTAACGCCGGAGATGGCGGCTGCCGTCAGCAAGCTCATGCGCGTGCAAGACCTGATCGCCGCCGCGGCCAAAATTCGCGTAGTCACCCGCTTTCGCACCTCCGTCGGACTGCCCGGCAGGCTGAGTACGCGCCTGCAGCCCAACCACCCCACGGACGACGCTGCCGGAATCGCCGCCTCCATTCTGGACGGCCTGCTGCTCGGCTCGGGCGACGCGGTCATCGGCATCAATCCCGCCGGTGACAATGTGGCCGTGACCACGCGCTTGCTGCGCCTGATCGACACGGTCCGCGAGCGATTTCAGATTCCCACGCAGAGCTGCGTGCTGGCCCATGTCACCACCCTGATGGCCGCTCTTGAAGCCGGTGCCCCGGTCGATCTTATCTTTCAGTCCATCGCCGGCACCGAGGCCGCCAACCGCGGCTTCGGAATCAATCTGGCGCTGCTTGCCGAAGCGTACGAAGCGGGCCGGTCGCTGCATCGCGGCGCGCTATGTGCCGACGGTTGCGTAGGCGATCACTTCATGTATTTCGAAACCGGCCAGGGCTCCGCGCTTTCGGCTAACGCCCATCATGACGTGGACCAGCAGACGCTCGAAGCCCGCGCATATGCTGTCGCCCGCCGCTTTCGGCCCATGCTGGTCAACACCGTGGTCGGTTTCATTGGTCCCGAGTATCTTTACGACGGAAAGCAGATCGCCCGCGCCGGCCTCGAAGACCACTTCTGCGGCAAGCTGCTGGGCCTGCCCATGGGTTGCGACGTCTGTTATACCAACCACGCTGAGGCCGACCAGGACGACATGGATACCCTGCTCACCCTGCTAGGCACGGCGGGCGTGAATTACATCATGGGCGTGCCGGGCGCAGACGATGTGATGCTGAACTATCAAAGCACCAGCTTTCACGATGCTCTCTACTTGCGCCGGATACTGGGCCTCAGGCCTGCCCCGGAATTTGAAGCTTGGCTCCAGGGAGACCATTTTCAGCGCCTGGCGCTTGAAGCCGACCGCCCGGAAAGGCTGCTGCCGGCATGACCGAGACGAGGGTTCCGCCTCCCGAAAGCTCCCTTCCGGAACACTCCGCATCGTCTCCTTCTTTGACGGCCCGGCTTCGTTCGCTCACCCCTGCCCGCGTCGGACTTGGCCGCACCGGTGTGAGCCTGCAGACCCGCGACCTGCTCGATTTTCAACGCGCCCATGCCCGGGCGCGCGATGCTGTCCATGCACGGCTGGACGCCGCCTCGCTGGCATCCGCCCTCGGCGGCATCACGGGTTGTGCGGTGCTGCGTCTGCACTCTGCGGTGCCTGACCGAACCCGCTATCTGCAGCGCCCGGATCTGGGCCGGATTCTCGATGCGGCCAGCCGCGATCTCTTGGCCAACGCTGGCGCCGGTCCTTGGGATCTGGCGCTGCTTGTAGCCGATGGACTCTCGGCCTTGGCCGTCGAACGCCACGCCATACCGCTGCTTGAGGAACTGCTGCCCCGCTTGGCCGGTTGGCGGCTCGCACCGGTCTGCGTTGTCGAGCAGGGGCGCGTGGCGATTGGCGACGAGGTCGGCGCGGTGCTCCACGCGCAACTCTCCCTGGTGCTCATTGGCGAACGCCCCGGCCTCAGTTCGCCCGACTCCCTCGGAGCCTACATCACCTGGCAGCCGCATCCGGGCCGCACCGACGCCGAGCGAAACTGCATCTCCAATATTCGCGCTGAAGGCCTCAACTACGCCCAGGCGGCCGCCCAACTGGGGTATTATCTGGCGGAGGCTCGTTCACGCCAGCTCACCGGCGTAGGCCTCAAAGAAGATTCCAATTTGCTCTCGGAAGGTTAGAGCCCATGGTACGTTGGCTGCGATGGACGCTCCTCATATTGGTCGCCGGTACGGCCGTCGCCTTCGCAGGGGATTGGGCGGCCTTCAGGCTGCACAAATCTCCCACTTCCACCGTCACCGTCCATCATTTCCTCTCGACACCGCTCAAGAACAACAAGCAGGAGTTGGATTATCTCGGCTCGGAAGATGTGCCGTGCTCCCGATCGCTGTTTCCGCAAGCAGGCATGAGTCCCTGCTGGTATCTGCAGCGGCATCGCAACCAGAGTACAAATCTTTGAGCAATTTCCAGGGGAACCCGATCTGCTCGTGCAACGGGTCACAATAACTTGTGATAAGGATCACGCCCCGAGAGATTCAGATCGACATAGTATCGGAAAATCTCTCGCATTCCTCCGAGGATCTATGTATAGCCACACCCAAAACGAAAATGGCACCTATAACACCCGCTGCCTGCACTGCTTCATGACTGTGGCCTCCGCAGTTGAAACCCAGGAAGAACTGGGTCAGCTCGAAACCCGCCACATCTGCCCCGAGAAAGCCCTTGCGGACCTTCTCGCCCAAAAAATCAGCCCGAATCGTCCGCCAACTGCGCCAGACGAACGCGCTACTTGGCAATCGGCTGTGACGGGGCCGTCTGACCGGGCTTAGCCTGGGGGTTCATCTTGTTGACGAGCGCATCGTCGGTTGCCTTGTGTAGACTGCTGGCCTTGTCGAATTCAGCCTTCGCTTCATCCTTCTTCCCCATCGCACGGTAAAGCCGCCCCAGCCGCCAATGCACATTCACATCGCCGGGCGCCAGTTCTGCAGCGGCCTTCAGTTCCCGTAACGAGTCCTCCTGGCGGCCCGCATCGGCATAGAGAATGCCCAGATCGAGATGCGCCAGTTCCAGTCCCGGATCGATCCGAATAGCACGCTCAAACAGCGGAAGCGCAGCTTCCGGACGGCTCATCTGCATGTCCGCATCGGCTAGGTAAGCCAATGCCTGAGGGTGATTCGGATCGTTGGCCAGTTCGGCCTGAAACTCCTGCGCAGCCTCTGGATATTGCCGCTGCGCCCACAAAAGGTATCCAAGGCCGAAATGCACGTTGGGTTCCTTGGGATTCGCTTGGACTGCGGCGCGGAACTGTTGTGTCGCCCCCCCGCCGTCTTTCATTGCGTCCAAGGCTTCACCGGCGAGCATATCGCCCTCTGCGGACTCCGCGTTCAACGCCAAAATCTTCTTATACACATCGAGAACACAGGGGTATTGCTTCGACCACAGACAACTGTGCGCCAACGTCAGGTGCAAGGCCAGGTTCTGCGGATCGTGCGCCGTTGCGCTTTTCAGATAGGGTACTGCGGCAGCGTAGTTACCCAGTCCATAGTGGGCCATTCCAATCAGGATCGTCAGCCGCTGCGCCTCTGGCGATGCCGGTGCCTGCCCCTTGAGCAGCAGACTGAACTCCTTGCTTGCTTCCTTTAGTTCTCCGGCCTTGAAAAGCGCCAACCCAAGGTTAAGGCGCACGCCGGGCATTGCCGGACTGAGCGCCAGTGCTTTGCGGTAGAAGGGAACGGCTTCCTGATAATGCTCCTGGCGTGCCTCAAGCAGCCCGAGATGCGCATAGGCCTCTGCACTGTTTTTTGAACTGGAAGGGTGCGCCTTGGCTAGGTCGCACCAGATATTCTCTGCCTCGGCAATGCGGCCCTGCTGCTCAAAAGACAGCGCCATTTGCCGCTGATCGCCCGCCCGCGGCCCGGTCTGAGCCCAGCCCGCAACCGCCATCATCGCCACCATCAAAAGGGCTTCCAGTTGTAGAGCCTGCTTCAAACAATTCTCCGTTCGCATTCTCGCTCGCCCGCAAGGTGGAGCGCAATGCCAGACTTATTCTTTCGGCGCCGGCATGGCCGATAAACAAAGAGGCGCGGCAGACATAGCGCCTGCCGCGCCCCAGGTTATGGGTTGAGTTAGAAAATGAACTTGCCGCCAAACTGCATAACGCGAGGATCGTAGGTGCTGGTCACCTGTCCAAAGTTGGAGTCGGTAAGCCCTGTGTCGATGCCGTTGAACTCCGTGTGATTGAAGGTATTGAAGGATTCGAAACGGATTTCGATCTTCGGGCCTTCATGGGCGCTGAGAGGAATGCTCTTGAAAAGAGCCATATTCCAGTTGAAGAGTCCAGGACCGACGATGTTGTCCTTCCTGGCGCTACCGAAACCTTGATTCGCACCGCCGGCCCATGGCGCTGTGGGAGCCGCAAAGGCAGAAGGATCGAACCATTTCTGTTGGGTCTTCGGCATGCTGACACGGCCGACAAGGTTGGGCCGGTTAGCGGTGCCGCCACCCAAGCCCAGCGTATCGCCCGAGAAGCTGACGTTGCGCGGCGCGCCGGATTGTGCAACCGTTACGCCCGACAGTTCCCATCCGCCGAGCACTTCCCGCTCCAGCAGGTTGCCGCTACGGAAGAACGGTAGCGCGTAGTCATAGTTGACGCTGAAGATGTGCCGGCGATCGAGCACGCCCGCTCCACGGTCATACTTCAGATCAAACGGATTGGACACGGTACTATTGCCGCCCTGGATGTTCGTCGACCCAAGATCGCCGCTCTGAATATCGATCTCATGCGACCATGTGTACGAGAACTGGGTGGTGAGGCCATGCTTGTTCTCAACACGCAGTCCAGCCTGCAACGAGTTGTAACTGGTGTTGGTTGCGCTTTCTGTCTGCGTGATGCTGCCGTAACCGAGATACTGCCGGTAGAGGTTTGGGTCCGCTCCCCCATTGACGGCCTGACGAAGGTCATAGGGATTGGCGGTGTTTGCGGCGTCAGTCAAAGGCAGGGTATTGATGACCCGCTGATCCGACTGGTTCCACCCATTTGATCCAACATACTGGATCACCCCGACGATAGCCGGCGCAAGCTGCTGCTGAATGCCAAAGCTGTACTGTGCAGTGGCCGGATTCGGATAATACGAGGCAAGAGAGGTGAGTGACGCTGGTTTCGTGACCGGTCCTGGAGGTGCAATCGAGCCGTCCAGGGCGCTCTGACGTGGGTTCGAGAAATACACGCTGTTGGCTGTGGGCTGGAAGGCAAACGGAGGATTGGTGGCTGCCCCGTAAATGTCGTTTCCTTGCACACGTTCGTAGAAGAGGCCGCCGCCCAAGCGCAGGACGGTTTTCCCTGTGCCGAACAAATCATAGGCGAGTCCGACGCGCGGCTGAATCGTCATGTAACTGTTCTTGACGAGCCCTCTCGGGAATCCGTTCACACCTGCAAATTCCACGCCATTCAGATAGAACGGCACTGCCGCTCCGGCCGGTTGGCTAAAGCCGGGCCCTGCCGCGTTGAGGTTGCCGTTCGCGTCAGGCTGCTGCGCACTGGTCGCGCTGAAGTTTGCCGGAACAAAGTTCGACACTTGATTGTTTTTCTCGTAGACGTGCGGCATGCCGTCGTAACGTACACCGAGATTCATGGTCAGTCTCGGCAATACCCGCCAGTTATCCATGCCATAGAACGAGTAGGTGTTGTTGATCCAGTGCTTGCCTGTCAGGTCCTGGAGCTGCGTATAGCTGTTTGCAAATCCCAGCAGGAAGTTGACATAGGAGTCCATTGCAAAGGTCGAGTTGCCGAATGTGTAATCTCCTTGCGTGTCTTGCTGGAGTTGCTGGTTCTTATCCACACGCATATAGGAGAACCCGAACTTCAGTCCATGCCTTCCCTTGTTCCAGGAGAGATCGTCGCGAATCTGATAATCGAGGAACGAGTTATGCCATGGCCAGTAGTTGGTCGTCCATGTGGTCGTGAGAGGACCGCCCTGGAATGCTACCTGGGGCAGCCGATTTGCCGCATTGTTGCCGCTAAAGAAGCCGGTGGCACTCCACCCTGTCGGCTGAGCAAAAGCTGCTCCTGCGCTGGCAGTTGGCGTGATCGCGATCGTGTTTCCGTTGACGTTCAACGACGTTTCGTTCAGAAGCGACGGAGAAAGTGTCTGGGTCAGCTTAATGACCGATGCCCACGATGGATTCGCGAAGAGATTGCCCACCGTGTCGTAGCTATCTCCGCTCCACATGACGGGGAAGATCGTCTGCGACATCTGATCGTGGATCCAGTGCCCCATCAAGTGCAGTTTGTCGTTGATGTCATGATCGGCGCGAACCACGTCTTCGCGGACGTTGGTCGGCTGCTTGGGAGATTGCACATTCTGCGGATTGAGAGTGGTTCCTGAGTTCGGATGAGGAATCGCCCCGGTGCCCAGGAACAGCACCGCGTTCGGATCGAAGAGTTGGTGAGGAATGGTCGAAGTGCAAGGAATCGATGTCGTGCAATTCGTGGGAAACGGCTGGCCTGCGACTAATCCCAATTGCGTATAAAGCGCCGTCTTGGCGGGATCGGTCGTTACAGGAACGATCGGAAGGTTGGGAGCGCCGTTCGTGCCTGTCCACACCGTATAAGCCAAATCCTGTCCGGCCGTCGGAAAGTCCGATGCGGGAATGGTATTGGCTGCGGTTGGGTTGGCGCCCTGGATAAACTTGCGCCACTCTTCACTCCAGAAGAAGAATGTCTTGCTCTTGCTCTTCGGATACAGCCCCGGAATGAATACCGGACCTCCTATATCGCCGCCGTAGATGTTCAGGCGAAGTTCAGGAGTGGCCTGATTGTTCTGCTTCGAAAAGTAGTAGCCCGCATCGAACGCATCGTTGCGGTTAAACTCCCAAAGTCCGCCATGAAACTGCTTGGTGCCGGACTTCAAGGCCATGGTGACGGTACCGCCGGAACTTATACCGTAGTCCGGGCTGTAGTTACTGCTGAGAGTTTGAAACTCGGCCAAGGCATCCATGGTAGGCATCAAGTCAAACTTGCCGCCACTGCCGCGGTCATATGCCTCGCCGCCGTCGATCAGCCAGTTATTGTGATCGGGCCGCATACCGTTGAAGCTCAGTCCGAATCCGCTGCCCTGTGCTGTGACGCCGTTGAAGGATGAAATATTGTTTGAAACGCCGGTGCCCAGTGTAGTAAGCGACACCATGTTACGGCCGTTGGTGGCGAGCTGTGTGATCTGCTCACCCGTAATTAGATTGCTTACTTCGTTGGTTTCCGTCTGAAGGTGCAATGCATCGGCCTCGACGGTAACTGTCTGGTTGCTGCCGCCGATCACGAGAACGGCGTTCTCCTGAACAGTGGCTGCCACGTTCATGACGATGCCGGTCTTCTCGTACTTACTGAAACCTTGCGCCTCTACCTTGAGGGTATAGGTGCCAATGCGTAATGCCGAGAAATCGTAAAGGCCCGCCCCATTGCTTGTGCTCGTACGAACGTCGCCTGTGGCTGTATTGATGAGGGTGATTGTCGCATTCGGAACCACCGCTCCCGTCGGGTCCTTGACGGTCCCCGAGAGTTCTGCGTTTTCTTGCGCGCGCATACTCAAAGGTATGCACAGCGCAAGAACACATAGACATCCCAGAAAGAACCTGTATCTCGCTTGTCTCATGTGACCTTCCTTTTCAAATTGGTGCTGTTGTCCTTCTACGTCGGTCGCTTCCCCGTTTAACCAGGATGAAGCCGGTAAGAATGGATCGCAATCGGGATGCGACGTCGATCTCAGCACTCTTGATTTTCTTGTTATGCTGCACAAAAACCATGGAAGCCCCAGACAGAGCCTCCCGTCTAACTCAGCTAACGTCCTGTCCACCTGCGGCATTGAGACGTACCCGTTTCAGTTACACCGGTAGACTTACTGCCTGCATTAGGACCGAGCCATTTAATGAGGGGCAGATGAGAGTTGTCAAGAAGAAAACCAATTTACTTGGCAATCCGCACCCCTCTTCGGGCCCTCTTAACTGAGCCCTCGCACATCGCCGCCTTTCGTGGCCCACAACGCCCGCGACGAGGGAATAGGAGCCCCATTCTTAGCCGGTTCTTCTACCGCGTACTCGTCGGGGTTCTTGTCATATAACACCTGAGAAGCCCTGACTCTCCATCGTTTGGTAACTCAAAACTCCAACTTATCCGCTTTTTGGAATCCTCAGACTTAAACGATTAAGCGAACTGAGAGTAGGAACCCTCCTTTTGAATCGGCCACATTTAAAGCTCAAAGACAAACGCTTGTCAAGCCTTAACTTTCCTTGCAGGGGACAAAATACATTGCGGGCGGGAGGATTTTACCGGGACAAAAGGGTGGAACCGAAACGAAATGCGGAAGTTACAGACAGAATTCGTCTATCTGGCGGTCCGGGGACGAGTTCTTGCGCTTCCGGATTCAGCGATGGAAACTGGGAACATCCCTATCGTTGGATACCTGATCGGGAGGACCTCTGCTCCCAGGTCGCCCTAGAACGAATTGCCTGTAATAAATCGCATGACCGGCCTCAAAGAGAGGCTAAATAATATGGCGGCAAGGATATAAAATCCTTGCCGCCATATTATTTTTGCTTCAACTTACGTTGAGAAGCTTTGGTTTAGAACCGAACCCGCATGGCAAATTG
>JAATGG010000064.1 GCA_015654835.1 Terriglobales bacterium | reverse complement strand
GATCCGGCTCCCTATTCCATGATGGAGACCACCATTGTTCTGAAGCCGCAAGACCAATGGCCAAAGAGGGAGCGGTGGTATTCGAAATCGATGCCGCCGCGCATTCAGCCGATTCTGAGACGGTTCTGGCCCGATCACTTGAGTACCCAGGAGTTGATCTACGGCGCCGGGGGCTTGAATGAAGCGCTGCAGATACCGGGTATTTCGAACGCATGGACCATGCCGATCAAAGCGCGGACAGACATGCTGACGACGGGCATCCGCACGCCGCTGGGCGTTAAGGTGCTTGGCTCCGATCTCGGCCAGATTCAGCAGGTGGGCGAGCAGATCGAGGCCGCGCTCAAGGATGTGCGTGGAACCACGAGCGTGTTCGCGGAGCGAACCAGCGGCGGATATTTTCTGGATTTCGATTTGAAGCGCGATGCGCTTGCCCGCTACGGCCTGACGATCGACGACGCGGAGAACGTGTTGATGTCGGCGGTGGGCGGCGAGCAGGTGTCGACGACGGTGGAAGGGCGCGAGCGGTACTCGGTCAATGTCCGCTATCTGCGCGACTATCGCAGCGATATCGGTGCGCTTCAGCGAGTGCTGGTGGCAACGCCATCGGGCGCACAGATTCCGCTGGGGGAGATTGCGGATATCCACATGAAGACCGGCCCGGGCATGATCCGCGACGAAAACGGCAGGCTCAGCGGCTATGTCTACGTCGATGTATCGGGGCGCGATATCGGCGGCTATGTGCGGGATGCGAAGGTGGCCGTGGCCGGCAAGGTAAAGGTGCCTGCGGGGTACGAACTGGTGTGGAGCGGACAGTACGAGTTTATGGAGCGCGTTGCGCAGCGGCTGAAGCTGGTTGTGCCGATCACGCTGTTCATCGTTTTTCTGCTGCTCTACTTCAACACCGGGTCAGCCATCAAGACCATGATCATTCTGCTGGCTGTGCCCTTCTCGGCCATCGGCGCGGTCTGGTTCCTCTATCTGCTGCATTACAACATGAGCATTGCTGTCTGGGTGGGCCTGATCGCGCTGCTCGGGGTCGATGCCGAGACGGCTGTGTTCATGCTGCTCTATCTCGACCTTGCCTATCACGATGCATTGAAGACAACGGGCATTCACTCCTGGGACGACTTGCGTGAGGCGATTGTGCATGGAGCGGTCAAGCGGCTGCGGCCTAAGGTCATGACTGTCTCGTGCATGTTGTTCGGGCTGCTGCCGATCTTGTGGTCGGACGGTGCGGGAGCGGATGTGATGAAGCGCATCGCCGCTCCCATGCTGGGCGGAATCGTGACGTCGTTTCTGATGGAATTGGTGGTCTATCCTCCGATCTTCGCGATCTGGAAGTGGAACTGGGAAGTGAAACCGACGTTGAAGCGCGATGCATCGCGGCTTGCGGAGGCCTCCCATGCATAGCGGGATAGATTGCGGGGCGAAGGTGCTTTGCCGAAGCGGAATGATTGCGATGACTCTCGCGGGCTTGATCCCGGCTTTCGCGTGGGGGCAGGAGGCTTCACTTCTGCGGCAACCGGATGCGGCGGCGAGCCGGCCGTTCACCGCCTATGACGACACGCTGGCTCGGGCGGCGGATACGGTGCTTGCCACTGCGGCCCAGGCGACACATGGCAGCGCGGGCACGGCAGATGCCGGGATGGCTGCCGGTGGAATAGCCGGTAAGAGCGAGGCAATTCACGGCGGCCTGCATTCACAGCCATGGGGCGGCGGGCTGGGCGTTGCGGCGGCCCGTGTGGATCTGCTGCGTCCCGCTGTCGAGCCCATTTTGCGGAGTCACGGAGTGCCTGCGGATCTGATGGCGGTGATTCTGGTGGAGAGCGGCGGACGTGCCGACGCGCTTTCATCGAAGGGGGCGCGCGGCCTTTGGCAGTTGATGCCGGATACGGCACGTCGCTATGGGTTACGCGTGGACGACAGCAAGGACGAGCGCTTCGATCTGCTGCGGGCCACCGACGCGGCGGCTCGCTATCTGCATGACCTGTACGCGCAGTTCGGAGACTGGAAACTGGCTCTGGCGGCTTATAACACCGGAGAAGCGCATGTCGGTTCGGCCATTGCAAGGGCGCATACGCAGGACTTCGACCAGTTGATCCACATGCGGATGCTGCCGCTCGAAACCAGGGACTATGTTCCGCGAGTGTTGGCGACGGCAGAATTCTTCGGGCAGTCTACGAGGTTCGAGAAGGGAGCGTTCGCCGTGCCGGCGGTTTTTGCCGTCAGCAGCCGCTGAGGTTTATGGAATATGGAGCCTTATCCAGGCCGGCTGGAAGGCTTATGTCTTTGCGATGTGCGTACACCGAAGCGGATTGCCGCAGGACGCCGCGCCCAAATTTTGCAAGGTTGTTCGGACTTCATCCAATGGAGAAAATAATGAAGCAGTCATCTCTCTTTGCTTTTGCCCTGCTGTCTACCGTCCTGATTCCTGCAGTCCAGCAGATTCACGCGGCCAGCCAAACCATCGACGGAATTGTCAGCGATACCATGTGCGGCAAGAAGCATATGATTGCCGGCAAGACGGATGCCGAGTGTATTCAAGAATGCATGAAGAGCAAGGTCAGCTACGCGCTGGTGGCAGGCACGAAGGTCTATACGCTGGCGGGCAAGCCGCAGTCCATCGCCTCGTTTGCGGGCAAGCATGTCCGCGTCGAGGGAGACCTCAACGGCAACACCCTCACGCTCACGTCGATCCATGGAATGTAATTGATAAGACATGCCGAGGGAGAACGGCTGGCCTCATTTGCCGCGCGAAAGATGGTGGACGACGCCGGGCCGGTTCTCCTGGTGCGCCGTTCGCCGTTCCGACAGGCGTACTTGAGTGCGCGGACGGCCGTCTCCGGCTTCAGATGCTTCCACTCTGATGCCGGGAGATAATCGAGCATGGCTTTTGTTCCCAAATCGGGCAGCGGGTTCTTCGGCTCGCGCCAGGTTCGCCCGGGACGACAGCATGGGGGGGAGGGCTACGCGAAGGCGGGTGTTCATGCTATCGTTGCAGGGGGTTACGAGAGACTGTGATTTCCAAGTGGAAATCATTGCTTTGCCGTAAAGATTATTCCGCTTCATCCGACAAGAAAGACAACTGAACGAATGCCCAGGCCAGGATATGTGTTCTGGATCACCAGAACTTGCGCAAATTTCGTCGAAGATGGCAAGAAAGTGGTAGGAAGGTAACCATGCAAGTGTTATGGTTCTGACAACAGCCTACGACTAGGATTCGTAATAACGACAACCTCCATCCGGGGACATGCGTCCGGTTTGCCGCCAAGCAGAGCAAGAAGTATGGCGAGAGCAGGCTCGGGGATCAGTTTCGGTGCTGGAGGGTCGATAGGTACAACATGACAGATCGCAAGGCGCTACCTGAGCAGACCGAGACTCCCGAAGATGTAGCTACGCTGTATTCATGGGCCAACCTTCATGGAGCGAAGTATCGGGATTTTTCGGCTTCCAGGGCCCAGACGAGAGAAAAAGCCCGTCAGCGCGTGCAACAGGCGATCGAAGAGGAACGCAGGCGTGCCTGGGAAGAAGCCGAAGCCAGGAAGGTGGCCGAGGCAACGCAGCAGACCATTGCAGCACATGTGGCAGTCCAGGGGGCGGTCCATGCGACGGCGGGCATCCGTTCGGCAGAATTGACAGAGTTGGTCGCTCCCAGAGCCGTACAGTCGTTCGGCCAATCGTTTTCCTCGCAACAATCCTTTTCGCAGGCTCCATCGGTCGTGCTGCAGAATCCTCCGCAAGCGTGGAGGCAGCCTTTGCCGGACCGTTTTGCAACCCTGCCGGCCTCTAGTTCCACGCCAGATCCTCTTTCAAACTCCATACCGATTCCAAGTCCCGGGCCGATCTCAAGCTTCACGCCGAACGCGGGGGCGGAGCAGGTTCCGACCTCGGATTTTGTATCGCCGGCAGCTTCTGCCTATCCGCCCGAGACGGAAGTTCCGGCTTCCGCTTCGGCCTATGCGCCGACGCCGGCTTATCGGGCCGTTCCCGTTTTTGTGCAACCGGTTGCTCCGGAACCTGACTATCCGCACTATGCGCAGGGGCAGGAAGACATTTATGTGCAGCCGGGCAACGGCTGGAATCCAACCGAACAGAGAGAGGCCGGGGGCCGTCCCGCCTGGCTGGACTCCGAACGGGTGGACCGCGCCAGCCAGCAGCCCTTGCCGCAGGGAACAGCCGACACGCTGCAGGGATCGCGCGACCGGCTGGCCTCCCGCTGGTTTGCACTCAAGAGCGTCTTCGAGAGCGACCGGGTGGGCGCACCCACCGAGACGGTATCGGCCCCCATTGCTGCTCCTGTTCCTACGGTGGCCGTGTTTTCGCTGGCGGGCGGCGTGGGCAAGACCAGCCTGGTAGCGACGCTGGGACGGGCCCTCTCGGCTCGCGGCGAGCGGGTGCTGCTGGTGGATACCGCGGCCTTCGGCCTGCTGCCTTTCTTTTTTGGCGCGCGCGACCAGCGTCCCGGCCAATTGCGCACCTTCAGCCCTCCGGCGGCCAGCGGCGACGCACCTATCCAAATGGTGGCGGTGGATAGTGAAGGCCTCGGTTCGGAGTCTGCTCCCCAGGAAGCTCTGGCCCAGGAGATTTTGCGGTGCGCCCGGGGAACAAACCGCGTGCTGGTCGATCTGGCAACGGCTTCGGGAGCGACCACGCGGCGGATTTTACGCCTGACGCCCACGGTGCTGGTGCCGGTGGTTCCCGACATGAGCTCGGTGGTCAGCGTTAGTTCCATCGATGCTTTCTTCCAGCGCAATGCCGGCATTGCGGGCAAGCAGGTTCAGCCTTTTTATGTACTGAATCAGTTCGATCCGTCTCTCCCTCTGCATCTCGATGTCCGTGAGGTGCTTCGCGAGCAACTGGGCGACCGGCTGCTGCCGTTCGCGCTCCGTCGCACTCCCGCGGTAAGCGAGGCGCTTGCCGAGGGAATGACGGTGATGGATTATGCTCCCAATTCCACCGCTGCGGAGGATTTTGCCAGCCTCGCCGGATGGGTCAAGAGTCTTGCCGCACCTGCAAGCACAGGCTACCGCGGCGTGCGTTGGAGCGAAAGATGACAGTAGCGGGCCTTTGGCAAGGTATTGGGGCCGGAGACAACTTCTTCACCAAGATTCTCCGTTTAGTCATCCTGTTGGCGGCAGGAGCGAGCTTTTACTTTCTGGCTGTTCTTCCCCTTACCTGGCCGCAACAAGCCGTTTGCGGCTTGTTGACCCTGCTGCTGGCGCTGGCCCTGGCGCGCAGTTCCGACTCATACCTGGCGACCCTCACGCTGATGATGATGTCGATCTTCTGCACCTTCCGTTATGGATTCTGGCGCATCAACGGCACGGTGCGGTTTTTCGAGGACCCGGGCAATCACTGGGGCGCGCTCGATGCGTTCTTCATTCTCAGCCTGATCTTCGCCGAACTCTACGCCTTCGTCATTCTGATTCTCGGCTACTTTCAGACCATCTGGCCGCTGCGCCGGGCGCCGGTTGCACTGCCCGACGATCCCGAGGAGTGGCCGCACATCGATGTGCTGATCCCCACCTATAATGAGCCGCTCGACGTGGTGCGCTATACGGCGTTGGGGGCTCTGAATATCGATTGGCCCGCCGACAAGCTTCATGTCTATCTTCTCGACGATGGACGCAGGCAGGAGTTCAAGGACTTCGCGTTCGAAGCGGGCATCGGTTACAGAACGCGTCCCGACAACAAACATGCCAAGGCAGGCAACATCAACACGGCGCTGAAGACCACTGATTCGCCGTATATAGCCATCTTCGATTGCGACCATGTGCCGACCCGCAGCTTTCTGCAGATGACCATGGGCTGGTTTCTGCGCGACCGGAAGCTGGCCATGCTGCAGACGCCCCACCACTTTTATTCGCCCGATCCTTTCGAGCGCAACCTGGGCCAGTTCCATGTGATTCCCAACGAGGGCGAGCTGTTTTACGGCATTGTGCAGGACGGCAACGATTTTTGGAATGCGACGTTTTTCTGCGGCTCGTGCGCGGTGCTGCGCCGCTCGGCTCTCGATGAGATCGGCGGCATTGCCGTCGAGACCGTGACCGAGGACGCGCATACGTCGTTGCGCATGCACATGCATGGCTGGAACACGGCCTACATCAACATTCCGCAGGCGGCTGGTTTGGCCACGGAGCGCCTGTCGGCGCACGTCGGTCAGCGCATTCGCTGGGCCCGCGGGATGATCCAGATTCTGCGCATCGACAACCCGCTGTTTGCACCCGGCCTGACGTTTGCGCAGCGGCTCTGTTATTTCAACGCGATGATCCATTTTCTGTATTCGATTCCGCGTCTCATCTTTCTCAGCGCGCCATTGATTTATCTGCTTCTGTCGCACACCAACGTGCCTGGGTATTGGGCGGCGATTCTGGCGTACGCGCTGCCTCACCTGATTCTTTCGAACGTGACCAACTCGCGGATTCAGGGCGAGCACCGGCACTCGTTCTGGAACGAAATCTATGAGACGGTGCTTTCGCCTTATATCCTGCTGCCTACCCTGATGGCGCTCATCAACCCGAAGCTGGGCAAGTTCAACGTGACGGCCAAAGGCGGGGTAGTGAAGAGGACATTCTTCGACAGCAAGATCGCGCAGCCGTTTCTGATCCTGCTGCTGTTCAACATCGCCGGGCTTCTGCTCTGCCTTCCGCGCTTTTTCATCTGGGATCGCGACCGTCCGGGCACGGTGGTGATGAACATGATCTGGTGCTCTTTCAACATCATCATTCTGGGCGTCACTACGGCCGTATCGCGTGAAATGCGCCAGTTGCGGACCACCGTGCGCATCAATATCGTGACTCCGGTGATGGTCCGGCTGGCCGATGGGCGGCTGGCTTCCGGCGATACCATCGATATGTCTTCGGGAGGCACCAGCATCCGTCTCAGCGAGACTCTGGATGCCAATCCGCTGGACGAACTGCACCTTGTCTTTCCTTTGCCCGGCGTGGCCAGCGATTTGCCCGCTACTGTGGTTTCCGTCGAAGGATCCGTGCTCCGCGTTCGCTTTGAAAATCTGACGATCACCGAACAGGAAGTGTTAACGATGGTGCTCTATTCCAGGGCGGACTCATGGCTTGGCTGGGGCGAAACGCGCGAGAGCGATAACGTGTTGCGCAGCCTCGGCCGCATTTTTCAAATTTCGATGCAT
>JAATGG010000224.1 GCA_015654835.1 Terriglobales bacterium | reverse complement strand
ATCCTTGATCTTTTCGTACTGCTCGGCTGTGATCTCCACTAACTCCTATTATACCTCAGTTAGTGTGAACACGACCTAGCAACCGTGCCGGCTAGTGCTCGGCTGGTGGTTTGCCGCCTCCAACGTGGAAGTGCTTCGTGAGAAGAATCAGCGGAGCGGCAACGAGCGTGAAGACGCCGATCACATGAAAACAGTCCATGTAGGCAAGGAACCGGGTCTGCGCATAGATCTGCTGATAGACACGCCCGTACGTGGCCTGGACTGCGTCTGCGTGCGAGAAGCCACGCGTCTCTAGCCAGCCGGTTGTGTGCTGCAAAGCCGACTGCAGAAAGGGTGTTGACGCCGTGAGATGAGCGCCGGTACGCGACTGATGAAAGCTCTGCCTACGCTCGGCCATGGTCGTCACAAACGCGATTCCGAACGAGCCGCCCCAATTACGAAAGAAGTTCGTGATGCTCGATGCCCTGTTGTTCTGGCTTGGCTTGAGCTGAGAGTACGCGAGGACCGAGAGAGGGACAAAGAAGAAGCCGTAACCCAGAGCTTGATATGCGCGCCCCCAGGCCCAGTGGTCGTAATCGGTGTACAGATTGAAATGGCTGTAGTGCAAAAGCGACATACCGATTACAGTTGTGGCGCCGATCAACATGACGCGTGGATGCACGATTTTGCGCTGTATCAATTGAGCGCCTAAAGGGGCAAGGATAGTAATGACGAAGGCCCCCGGGCCGAGTACGAGGCCCGCGTCGGTCGCGCGGTAGCTGTAGAGCTCTTGAAGGACCTGCGGAATCATGGTCGTCGACGCGAACATTCCTACGCCGTACATGAAGTAGAAAAAACTCGCGATCGCGAAGTTCCTGATCTTGAGGTAGCGGAGGTCGATCACGGGGTCGGGATGATGTAGCTCCCAGAAGACAGCCACCGTAAAGCTGATCGCCGCGACCGCAAAGAGCCAACAAATGAGCCTTGAGCCGAACCAGTCTTCGATTTGGCCGCGATCGAGCACGATTTCAAGAGCGGCCGAGCCAAGACCGATTAGGGCAATCCCAATGCCATCGATTTTGAGCTTTCCGTCCACATCGCGAGCAGTCGCGCGCTCAGCCTGGTATGAGGGCGGATCGTGCACGAAGCGCTGCGTGAGCACCAGGGACAGGATGCCAATTGGGATATTGATAAGAAAGACCCAGCGCCAAGTGAAGTTGTCCGTAATCCATCCGCCAAGCACCGGTCCCATGGCTGGGGCAGTCGTGATGGCGACGGTATAAAGCGCAAAAGCGGATGCGCGCTTAGCTGGAGGAAAAGTGTCGACCAAGATGGCCTGTTCGACGGGTGCAAGCCCTCCCCCGCCAATGCCTTGCAAAATGCGAGCGACCAGTATGAAGGGCAGATTTGGCGCGATGCCGCACAGCAAGGAAGAGATAGTAAAGATGGCCACGCAGGCCTGGTAATAGTTCTTGCGTCCAAAGACTCTGCTCATCCATGCCGACAGAGGCAGCACAACGGCATTCGCGACGAGGTAGGTGGTCAGAATCCACGTGACTTCATCGAAAGAGCGGCCGAGCCCTCCTGCGATATGCGGCAATGCAACGTTCGCGATGGACGTATCGAGCAGTTCCATGAACGTGGCCAACGTAACTGTGAGTGCGATCACCCACGGGTTGATGGCCGGTCGAGCCGGTGCAGGATATTGCGGAGCTACGATCGGAGTGCTGGCCATAAACCTTCCAAAAAGTGACCGTACGGTCGTTTTTATTAATCTGATTACCCAGCAATGACCAAGGATGCGTTTAATTACAAATGACTATCCGGTCGCTTTCTTTACCCAATCCCACAGCAAGTCCGATAGAATCAATTGGGCAGTGCTGTGAGGAAAAGAATGAGAAAAGGTGAAGCGACGCGGCAACGGATCATTGAGGTCTCGGCGCCGCTTTTCAACCAGCGGGGCTACGAGGGATGCTCAATGCAGGAGATCATGCTCGCGGCCGGCTTAGAGAAAGGCAGCATCTATCGCTACTTTGAAAGCAAAGAAGCGCTTGCCGTCGCAGCATTCGAACACGCTTGCTCGTTGTCCGTAAAGTTTCGTACCAGCGACGTAGAGCACATTCCTAGTTCGCTGGAGAAACTGCGTTTTTGTATCCACCGCTTCGTCACGACACCTTCAACTTTGCAAGGGGGATGTCCCATGCTGAATGCGGCGGTCGACTCAGATGATGGAAGTCTCCCTCTGCGAAAGGTGGTGCGGTCTGCGTTCGCGGATTGGAAGAAACGACTGTGCGCTTTTGTCATCGAAGGTATTGCGCAAGGTGAAATTCGTAGTGATACCAAACCTGCGATGGTGATCGATATGGTCATCGGGAGCCTCGAAGGCGTTTACGTGCTATGCCGCGTACAGGGCGATCGGGCCCCCCTCAAACATGCGGAGGTGATGTTGAACCAAATACTCGATTCCATCAAGGTGCCAAGTCATTAAGGCGGCGCCGCCGACAGAGGGGATAGACTCCCGAGGATCGTCGACGCCTCTAGTGCTTTCTACATGCCCTGGATGAGCAATCCCAGCGGCTTGAGTGGGCCCACCGGAATGATCTCGTACGCGAGAAAGCCATTGGCCGCAAGAGGCAGTGCAGCCACGGTCGCCTTGGCCTGCTCGACCGACTCGACATTCATAAGGAAGATCACACCGGGCTTGTCGTCGCGGAACCAAAACTGCTCGATCTTGCCTTCCAGATAGAGTTTGAGGGTGTACGGAACTTCCTTCGGCATGATTTGCTGCTTCTGCTCATCCGAGATGGGCTTGGCGAACGTTCCGATAGCGAATACCTTCATGAGTGTTCTCCTTGTCAAGAACGTGAATGCGATGCCTGACAAGGTCTAATCTAGCTACTTCCCGTATAAGATGATAGAGTCGTAAATGCCAAGATTGAGGTCATTCACGCCATGCGTATCTCAGTGCTAGCCCTGGACGGTTTATGGGCCACGGGTTTTACCGTTACACTCGACGCCTTCGTGCTCGCAAACAGCTTCTCTGCCCGGCAAATGGGGGGAGCGCCATATTTTGATGTGTCGGTCGTGGGGGTGCGGAGGAAAGTTCGATCTGGCCAAGGGTGGACCATCCCTGTACGGACGATTACTCCGGATTTAAAGCCAGACTGGATCATCGTTCCGGCACTCAATACCGGCACGCCGGACCGCTTACTGCCGGCTCTTGAACGTCCGGACGTGAAGCAAGCCACGGTGCAGTTGCTCAAATGGCATGCTGAAGGCGCTCGCATCGCCGCTTCCTGCATTGGGGTATTTCTTCTGGCGGAGACAGGACTTCTCGATCAACGTGAGGCGACGACAACCTGGTGGCTCGCACCGTTGTTTCGGCAACGCTACCCGAGTGTTCGGCTCAACGAATCTCGCATGCTTGTACCGTCGGATGTAGGTGTCACAGCCGGCGCGGCGATGGGGCATCTTGATCTTGCCTTGTGGTTGATACGACAATCGAGCCCTGAATTGGCGACTACAGTGTCACGCTACTTGCTTGCCGACATACGATCTTCTCAGGCCGCCTACATCATTCCGAATCATCTTGCGCAGGCAGATCCGCTGATTCTGCGCTTCGAGCGATGGGCGAGGGAACATCTCAACAAAGGTTTTTCCCTGCAAGATGCCGCTAAAGCGCTCGCGACGAGCGCGCGCACATTGCAACGCCGTTGTGACGCAGTGCTCGGCAAGTCGCCACTCTCCTATTTTCAAGACTTACGCGTTGAGCATGCGCAATCGCTTCTTCACGGTAACGATGTGGACCTCGAAGCGATCGCGACCGAAGTCGGTTATGCCGACGGCTCAACATTACGGACACTTTTGCGTGAACGACTGGGACGCGGAGTGCGCGATCTCCGCGCAGATTTGCGGTGAAAAATCAGTCTGACAGATTTAACATTCCGGGAGTTCAACTGTCTAGCCGATGGACCAGAATTTGCTCGAACGTGTAATGCACGAAGTCTTTCAGAGGTGTATCACTCTTGTCAGCCTGAGAGCGGAGCAAGGCTCCCTCCCAGCTATTGAGCACAAAGCCGGCGAGTTTCTCAGGCCTGAAGGAATTTGGCAGGTCTCCCTTCTCGACAGCTTCCTGCAGCACGGCAGCGATGGCAGCTTGCCAACGTGTGAAATCGGAACTGAGGCAGCGTTGCAGGAGCGGACTTGTTCCTGAGATCTCCAGGCTGAGGCTACCGATCAGACACCCTTGTATGGGTGCCGACTGTCCAGCCGTGCGGATCAGGTCCTCAAAGTAGCGACGCAGCCGTCTCAATGGTGCCTGCCGCGCATTCTCTAGGAACTTACGGCAGCGTTCTGCTTCGAGGGTGACATAGCGTTCGAGTACCGCGGCTGTGAACTCTTCTTTACTGCCAAAGTGATGGTAGAACGAGCCCTTGGGAATACCTGCCCCGTCCAGAATCTCCTGTACGCCTGTAGCTCCATAGCCGCATTTACGCATCCGCTCAAGGCCCACGTCGACCAAGCGATCGCGCGTTGTGGACACGTGCTTCCTGATTGGCGTGGTCTTCGCAGCGATCTGATCTTTTATCGGCATGATGCTGTTCGCTTTCTGGAAAAAAGAATACGGCCTCCGCTTAGATTATGCGGAGGCCAACGCTCTTATCTTACCGATTGAAGGTGCAGGTATTCTCGCCTCATTGCGCTACTCCGATGCCGTAGCGGTCGGCCGGGTTCTTACGCGAGAGGTTTGGAGCAAGTGCGAGACGCGCCTTCTCATATGCCTCGAAGTCCGCGGAATTGGGCAGCGCGGGAATGGTGGCGAACTCGCCCTGATCGAGTCCGGCCAGGGAGGCGTCAACCATGTCTTCGGTGCTCATGACCCATTCTGGAGGAAGGTCCGTGTGAACATTCACCCCTGACTTCTCCCACAGTGGAGTCGCCGTCGCACCGGGCAAAACTACTTGCACCGTGACGCCCTTGCCCGCAAGCTCATTCTTAAGCGAGGTGCTGAAATTTTGTACGTATGCCTTGGTGCCGCTGTAGGTGCCGTTCAGCAGTTCAGGCGCCAGCGCGACGACGGAGCCGATATTGATGATGAGGCCGTTCGCGCGCGCTACAAAAGCAGGGGCCGCAGCAAGAGTGAGGCGCGTCAACGCCGTAACGTTGAGTTGAATCATCTGGTCGAGGTAGTTTGGATCAGACTCGAGCAACTTACTGGCTGCGGCGATACCCGCGTTGTTGACCAGAGCGGTGATCGCGGTGTCGGTAGCAAGCCGGTCGGCAACCCGCTGCACATCGGCGGGAATGGTCAGATCGGCCTGCAGCGTCTCGATCTTACGGCCACTCGCAGACTGAATCTGCCTGCCAACTTCGTTGAGTTTATCCAGGCTGCGTGCGACAAGGACGAGATCATATCCTCGCTTTGCTAGACGGTCGGCGTAGACGGCGCCGATTCCCGTGGA
Source organism: Terriglobales bacterium (assembly GCA_015654835.1). Lineage (GTDB taxonomy): Bacteria > Acidobacteriota > Terriglobia > Terriglobales > Acidobacteriaceae > Telmatobacter. Next base: position 1,562 of record JAATGG010000224.1, on the reverse strand, counting down.
AGCGCCTGTGATTAGAGCGGTACCTTTGCTGGAATGAGTGGACATTGCGGTCTCCTTTTCGAATTGCGCCATCAGGGAGGCGTATCCAATACGAGTAGACCGGTCGGTCTAACGATTCAGATAATTATCTGCTTTTCGATCCTCTCTCTTTGAGAATGTCTTTCATGGAGAGAAGGCCATCGCGGCTAGCACGCTCATCTCAAAAGGCATGCCTAATATCGACCATGGCGCAACTGACGTCAAAGTTGGCGGTTACGCCTATATCACTTCGTCTACCTGCCGCCTCAAAATCGTAGAGGAGGAGTTACAGAAAATGACAGCGAAGATTGGCATCAACGGTTTCGGCCGCATCGGGCGTAATGTATTTCGTACCGCACTCAATAACCCTGAAATTGAATTTGTAGCAGTCAACGATCTTACGAGCCCGGCCACATTGGCTCACCTTCTGAAGTACGACTCAATATTAGGCAATCTCCCGAATGAGATCACTGCGGGCGAGGACTATATTTCGGTCGACGGCAAGAAGATCAAGGTCTTCGCCGAACGCGATCCCGCAAAGTTACCTTGGAGCGATTCCGGAGTCGAAATTGTCGTCGAATCTACAGGACACTTTACGGACGGCGAAAAGGCGAAGGCTCATATGGGAGGGACGGTCAAGAAAGTTGTCATCTCTGCTCCCGCAATCAATGTGGACGCCACGATTGTTCTCGGAGTGAATGAAGACAAATACACCCCATCACAGCACAACGTGATCTCGAATGCATCGTGCACGACAAATGGCCTCGCACCGGTAGTCAAAGTACTACACGACACTTTCTGCATTCAGTCGGGCATCATGACCACAATCCACTCGTACACGAACGATCAGGTGCTTGTCGATTCACCGCATAGGGACCTCCGGCGCGCCCGTGCCGCCGCGATCAATATGATCCCATCGACAACTGGTGCCGCCAAAGCTCTGAAACTCGTGATTCCTGAGATGGATGGAAGACTGGACGGCTTTGCGGTCCGGGTCCCAACACCGAATGTCTCCATCATTGATCTCACATTTGTTGCAGAAAAGCCGATCTCGGCAGCAGCCATCAACGAAGCGATGATGAAGGCTTCCGAAGGGTCTCTCAAAGGCATTCTCCGTTATACCGATCAAGAGTTGGTGTCTTCTGACTTCAAAGGCGACTCACATTCATCGATCTTCGATTCAAAGCTGACCAAGGTAGTTGGCAAGATAGGAAAGGTGATCAGTTGGTACGACAACGAATAGGCCTACAGCTCGCGCGTTCGTGACTTGATCCTGCTCCTCGTCAAGAAATGCCTTTAGGCTTGCACGGATGTCTGAAACGACAGCCGCCGTCACCATGGGCAGCTGTCGTTTTAGGTGAGCGATGTTAAAGAAACATACAGGCTCAGCTACTGTCCCCTAAAAGGCTACTTCGCGAGTGCTGCTTGTCCAGTGTGAAATGATGCATGATTGGTGCGGCTCAGAAATACGGCAAGTCGGTTCCTTGTCGGGTCCTTTGCAAAGTCTTCCTCGGAGATAGCATTGTGTTTCTTTAACCAGTCGT
>JAATGG010000124.1 GCA_015654835.1 Terriglobales bacterium | reverse complement strand
TGCAGCTTGTCGCCCATGCGCACCGGCTGATAAAAGTTGATGCGATCGACCGACACCAGCAGCGCCCGATGACTCGCCGCCATCTCCGAGCAGATATGCGCGTACATAAAGGCGCGATGGGCCACATAGCCGCCGAAGATTTTCTCCGGCACATTTTCCTGCTCTGGATAAGTCCGCTCCCATCCGCCCGCCATCAGTTTGGAGGCAAGCAAAAGGTTCGCCGCCGGCCGCTCCTGCGCTTCGTGCAAACGGCGCAGCAGAGCGTATTCCTCACGTGTTGGCGGCTCTTCGGCGGCGTTCACGTTGACGCGGTAGCTCTCCCTGCGCTTTTGCGCCCGCTCGGCGCGAGCCTTGTCGAGATCGTTCCGGTATTCCAGCTTGGGAAGGGGAACGCTGTGCTCGCCTGTTTCATCGTGAAGACGAGCTACCATGGTGAAGTAGCAGGAGGCGACGTGCAGTGTCGGATTGCCCGGCTGCTCGATGCGCACGCCTACTTCAAGCGACGTGTGGCCGACCAGGTTGACCCTGGCCCGCAAAATCATGTCCCGGTTTTCATCGGGCACATTTCTTACCCGCATGGAATCCATCGCTGCGGTGACGACGCGCGCCGTCGGATACCAGCGATGCACATATTTCAGCGCCGTATCTTCGGCCAGTTTGTCGAGAACTTCAAGCAGCAAGCCTACCCGAAGATTGGAGCGGACCGGCTGGTCGGTGAGCAGAAAATGACGGCGAAGAATCCGGTCCGAACTGAAATCAAGATGTCGCTCGACTGAAGTTTCGGCGGGACACAGAACACAAGAGTCATCTGGCATGGCACCTCCAGAATACCGCGATTGAAGATTCCGCTCTCTCTGCCCTATGGATGCCACAGGTAGTTTTGCAGAAAGAAGTAGCCGGCGGTGATGAACCCGATGCTGGCAACCGTCCAGCGCATGGCACGCTGGTTGACCTTGCGGCTGAAGTGCGCGCCCAGGTAGCCGCCGATCCCGGCCAGGATGGCCATGATCAGGCAGAAGCGCCACTCCACGCGCTGCGCAAACATGAAAGTGACCGAGGGAATGCCGATAGAAACCGCCGCGGTGAGCACCTTGAGCGCATTCATCTCATGAATATCGGTGACGCCGCAGATGCCGAACAGCGCCATTACCAGAAAGCCGCCGCCAGCGCCGAAATAGCCCACGTAGACGCTGACCGCCACCATGCCGGCGACCAGCCACTTGCTGTAGCGGCGTCCATTGGAAAGGTTGGCCAGCCATCGGCCCAGTGGAAAACTGAGCACGAACATCACCGCGGCAAACAGCAGCAGCCAGGGCAGCAGTTCGCGGAACATCTTGTTGCCCGTCCTCATCAGCAGCAGGCCGCCGATCTCGCCGCCAATCGCCGAAGCAATGCCCAGCGGCAACAGGCTCCAGCCATAGGTGCGCAATTGCCGGCGAAATGCGACCAGCGACGTCAACTGCCCCGGCCATAGCGCAACCGTGTTGGTGGCCTGCGCCGTTACCGCACCCACTCCAACAGCGCTCGTGCTGGCAAGCAGGGCGGGCAGAGAAAGAAACGAGCCGCCTCCCGCGATCGTATTCAGCACACCGGCAAAAAAAGAGGCAACAGGAAGCCACAGGCTGCGCACGAGCTGCAAGATGAAGGGATCCATAACTCACTTTAACGGCCATGGCGCGACAGTCCCACATAATTTTGCATTTACCTCACATTTACAGACGAGCCGTCCGCTTGATCTGGGTACGCTGTTACCCTGCGCCCTGGTAGGAGTGGCTGATAAACTCCGGGAAGAAGCATCACGGAGCTCAACTAAGCCATGAAGCAGACCGCATTGATTTTGTTAATGGCGGCAAGCATCGCCGCAACCGCACAGACCGCTCCCAAGCCGGCAGCCCCGGCGGCCAGGCCGAAGGCTGCCACCAGCGCAGCAACCGGCATCAAGCTGCCTCCCGGTGTGCCCCCGGCACGAGGCCTTGTCAAGACAGCCTTCGCCCTTCGCTACCAGGACATCAAGATTGGCACCGGCGCAGAAGCCGAGCCCAACAAGCTCTATAAGGTCCATTACACGGGCTGGCGCGCCGCCGATGGCGTCAAGTTCGATTCCTCTTACGATCATCCCCGGCAGCCGGTCTTGGACAAGGACGGCAAGCCGGTCATGGATGCCGATGGAAAGCCCAAGCTGGGCGACTTGCAGCCCTTTGCCTTTCCTCAGGGCTTTGGCCGCCTCATTCCCGGCTGGGACCAGGGCTTTTATGGCATGAAGATTGGCGGCAAGCGCCGTCTCTTTATCCCCTGGCAACTTGCCTACGGCGCGCGCGGCCGTCCCAGTCAGGATCCCAAATACCCTGGAATTCCGCCCAAGGCAGACCTGATATTCGACGTTGAACTGGTGGATGTCACGGATCTGCAGATGAGTATGCCCTCTGGACATCCTGGTATCAGCATGGGTGGGCATCCCATGCCCGGCGGTGCAATGTCTCCGCATGGAACGGCCCCTATTGCCGCGCCGGCTCAACCCGCAGCGCCCGCGCAGCCTGCCACCCCGCCGGCACCGGCCACTCCGGCAGCCCCGGCGCAGCCTGCTACACCGCCGCACGCCAACTAATGTTGATTCGAATCGCTCAGGCCACGCCGACCGGTAACTCCGGCGTGGCCGCGAGCAGTTGGCGCGTATAGGGCTCGCGCGGCGCCGCACACAGCGCCTCCGCCTCACCCGTCTCCACTAGCCGGCCTCGTTCCATCACCGCAATCCGTGTACTCAAATAGCGCACCAGCGGCATGGAGTGCGAAATAAACAAATAGGTCAGCCTGTACTCGCTCTGCAAGCCCCGCAGCAGGTTCACAATCTGCGCTCCCACACTCACATCCAGCGCCGACACCGGCTCATCCAGAATCAGCAGACTGGGGCGCAGCGCCAGCGCCCGCGCAATGTTGATGCGTTGCCGCTGCCCGCCTGAAAATTCGTGCGGATGCCGCGCCAGCGCCGACTCCTCCAGCCCCACTTCCCGCAGCAACTCAAGCGCCTTGGCCCGCAAGGCACCCGGGCGCTTATCCAGCCCCACCTCGCTGCCATGGATCAGGATGGGTTCGGTGACAATCTGCAGCACCGTCATCCGCGGATTCAACGCCGCATAAGGGTCTTGGAAAACCGGCTGCATCTGGCGGCGCAGGTGGTGCAGTTCACGGCGTGAAGCCTGGGCCACATCGATTCCATTCACGCGCACACTGCCGCTGGTCGGCTCAACCAGCCCCAGAATTATCCGCGCGACCGTGGTCTTGCCCGAGCCGGATTCGCCCACCAGGCCCAGCGTCTCGCCCGCCTCAATCGTCAGTGAAACGTCCTCGACCACCGGGCGCATCTCAGTACGCAGGCCCGCTCGCCGCGGATAGCTCTTCGAAATTCTATCGACCTCAACCAGCGCCATGACCAAATGGTACATGGCCGGCCCGGCGTTATAATTCCCGCACTCCGGCCCGTCTCAAAGCCTGCCGGAAAGCTCCTGCTCCGGACGAAGAATCCGCGCAGAAAAAGGACCCTCCCCCCATGTCCACGAATGACTTCAGCTTTGCCAATCCGACCTATACTGCGGATAACTTCTTTACCTACAGCGCTGGTGATATTGAAGCCGATGCCAAGCTCAAGGCCGAACAGTCCAACGAGCCCATTCCCGCCCCGCGTATTCAACCTCCCGTGATGGACTTGAGCGCCGTGTTGCCTGCCAGCGTGCTCAGCGAGATTCAGGCCTCGGGCAACCTCGTCTTTCACGCCGTCGGCGACACCGGCGGCATCATCAAGCCGGAGCCGCAGATGGCCGTGGCCGATGCAATGGCTGCCGACCTCACCGGCAAAACCTATGCCAACGGGCTCCCCGCCTTCTTCTATCACCTCGGCGATGTCGTCTATTACTTCGGCCAGGAACAGTATTATCCCGAACAGTTTTACGATCCTTATCGCAACTACAACGCGCCCATCTTCGCCATCCCCGGCAATCATGATGGCGTGATGTATAAGAACGAGCCGGCCAGTTACTCGCTTGAGGCGTTCGTCGATAACTTCTGCGCGCCCGCGCCCGCAATCGGCGTTTCCGGCTTCGCGCGCACTACCATGACGCAGCCCGGCGTCTACTTCGTGCTGACGGCGCCGTTCACGCGCATCATCGGCCTCTATTCCAACACCGGCGAAAGCGTGGGCGTGTTGAGCAACTCCAAGATTGGCGACGACCAGATTACCTTTCTCAATCGACAACTGGCGGCGGCCCTGGCAGCCCGTCAGGCCGACCCCGAAAACAAGAACCCGCAGGCGCTGATCCTCGCCGTACACCATCCCCCATTTACCGGTGCCAGCGACCACTTCCCCAGCGCCTCCATGCTCAAGCAGATCGATGACTGCTGCCAGCAGGCCGGCATCTGGCCCGATCTTGTGCTTTCGGGGCACGCCCATCTCTACGAGCGGTACACGCGCACCATGAAGGCCGACGGACGCCAGATTCCCTACATCGTCGCCGGCAACGGCGGCTACTATAACCTGTCGAAAATGAAGATGGACGCAACCGGCAACAAGCCTGCGCCCGGCCAGCAGTCGGAGCCTGATGGGCAAGGCAACACCATCACGCTCGACCAGTACAATGAAACCGACTATGGCTTCCTGCGCCTGACCGTCAATCCCACGACCATCCTCATCGAAGCACTCGCCGCCAGCCTCACCGGATCGACCGCTGCCCCCGCCGTCATCGACCGTTTCACCGTGAACCTTGCTTCCCACATGATCACGGATTTGGCCGGCCCCGAAGTCATGACCGACGAAGTCGGAGGGACGGCCTCCATCCAGGCCAACGACTCCCTGGGAGGCTAGCGTCTTATTTTCATAAATAAAGAAGTTGCAGCGCTGAATGAGGCGGGTCGCGCAGGTTGCGGCCCGCGCAGTCTCGGTTACGGCATCGAATTAGAGCAAGCCCCCGGTAAATTCCATCGCTTATCGCCCTCAAGACGCCGCGAGGGCTGAAATTGTGCGTCTAATTCTTCAGTGACTCTTTGAGCCAATTCTTCCGTGTAGCTTAGGGATAGCGCCGGGTTGCAGAACTGAGGGCGGACTGATCGGAAATTACGTGAATTTGGATAGCGCCGTACAGGCGTCGGCCCGCCTCCTGTTGGGACTCGGCAAGACTGTGGTTTTTCTGCTGCTGGTGATGCCGGCAGAAGCTTTGTTGGGGCAACTCGCCCCCTTGTCTCTTCGCGTTGCGGCAGCGGAAGCTCTACTCCCCGACGCGCCGCAGGCTCAGGCTGCCACGCAGCAGTCGGCAGATTCTCCTGCGCTGCTGCCGGGCAGCATTCACGGTGTCGTCGTCAGCCAGGATGGCACCGTCTACGAGGGAGTCCGTGTAACGCTTGCTCAGACGGCCATCTTCCCCGCCCCGGTGCAGGCGGTCAAATCCGACAGCAGTGGGCGTTTCAGCTTTACCGGTGTGCCGCCAGGCCCGTTCAAAATCACCATCTCGTCAGAGGGATTTACGGCCCAGGCTGTCTCCGGCGTGCTGCATCCCGGGGAAAGCTACGAAGCGAAGGCCGTGGTGTTGCCGCTCAATTCCGCCTCCAGTGAAGTGCGGGTGACCGCCTCGCAGGAAGACATAGCCCAGGCACAGATTACGGTGGAAGAGAAGCAGCGGGTGTTCGGTGTGCTACCCAACTTCTATGTGAGCTATGCGCATGACGCCGCTCCGCTGACCAAGAAACAGAAATTTATGCTTGCGTGGAAGTCCTCGATAGATCCCGTCACGTTTGGAGTGACGGCGCTGGTGGCGGGCGTGGAGCAGGCTGACGACGCCTACAGCGGATACGGTCAGGGCACGGAAGGTTATGCCAAACGCTATGGCGCCAATTACGCAGATGACTTCATCAGCACGATGGTGGGCGGGGCCATTTTGCCCTCGCTGCTCAAGCAGGACCCGCGCTACTTCTACAAGGGGACGGGCACAGTGCGGTCGCGGGTGCTATATGCCCTGGCCACCGCGGTCATCTGCAAGGGCGACAATGGCAATTGGCAGCCGAACTATTCCGGAATTTTAGGGAGCCTTGCGGCGGGCGGCATGTCTAACCTCTACTATCCGGCGGCCAATCGCAATGGGGTGACGCTGACCTTCCAGGACACCTTGATTGGCATCGGCAGCAGTGCGGCACAGAATCTGTTTCAGGAGTTCATTGTGCGCAAGTTGACGCCACGGCTCCCGAATTACGGCTCGTCGAAACCGTAGCTTCCAGCCAGAAACATAAAGGGCAGATGCGGAAGGGAATTCATCCGCGATCTGCCCTGTTGTCGTTTTGCGAGGCGTCGGCTATTCAAGCCTGGAAAGGGAAGTTCACTACAAACTGAAACATTCCTTTGCCGTGATTAGTTCCTGCTGCGCATTTTCGAGAGCAGCCGCAGCATTTCGAGATAAAGCCAGACCAGCGTGACCATGATGCCGAAGGCGCCGTACCACTCCATGTATTTGGGTGCGCCATAGTTCACCCCGCGCTCGACAAAATCGAAATCGAGAACAAGGTTGAGAGCGGCGACGCCCACCACGATGAGGCTGAAGCCGATGCCGATGGGCCCGGAGCCGTTGATGCTGGTGAAGTGGAAGCCGAAGAACCCCAGCAGCATCTCAAGCAGATAGAAGAACATGATGCCGCCAGTCGCAGCCACGATGCCGAGGCGGAACTTGTCCGTGACCTTGATGAGGCGGGAGCTATAGGCCAGCAGCAGCACAAACAACGTGCCAAAGGTGAGGCCGACGGCCTGGATGGCGATGCCGGGGTAGCGAAGCTCGAAGATGGCCGATAGCCCGCCCAGCACCAGGCCCTCCAGCAGGGCATAGATGGGCGCCGTGACCGGAGACCACTCCTTCTTGAAGATCGTAACCAGCGCGAAGATAAAGCCGCCGATTCCGCCCAGCATGAGCAGCGGCGCGACATCGGCGATATCGCGGGACTGGATAAAACGGCTCCAGGTCCAGGCAGCGGTCGCAAAGGCGCACAGCAGCAGAAGGCCGGTCTTGTTGACGGTGCCACTGAGGGTCATGCGAGTGGTCAGATCGACCGCGCCGCCGCCGTACTGGCTACCGGAAATACCACGAAACGTATTCTCGCCGAGGGCCGGGTTAGACGTCTTCATCAGGGGCATTCGATATTCTCCGTATTGCAGGGTGAGGATGAGCCTCGCCCATTTGAGCGACAATCCTCATCCGCTGCTTCAATTTTAGTTCAGATCGCGTGAGGGGAGGGTAATTGGCAGGCAGCCGTGATCGGCGGAAAGAGATTCCGGCGGGTCCGTTCGACGGAGGCTTTTCCGCAGCCGATACCCCGGTCCGGTATCCTGTTGATTGGAACCCGTCTCACAAGACCGTCCCTCCCCCAGCCGATGGGCCGCTGCCGCAGTCGTTTTATGCGGTGTTTGCGCCTTTCTGGAACTGTATTGCACCCAGCCCCTGCTGCCCATGCTGGCGCATGTTTTTCATGCCTCCAAGACCGGCGTCAGCTTGACGGTTTCGGCGGCAACCCTGGGTGTGGCTCTCTCGGCTCCGGTGTTTGGCGCACTCACCGAGCGGCTGGCGCGCAAGCGGGTCATCGTGGCCTCGCTGATCGGGGTTTCCGTGCCGACCCTGCTGGCCGCTACCTCGACCACGCTGGCACAACTCATTTTCTGGCGGTTCCTGCAGGGCATTATGCTGCCCGGCATCTTCGCCGTCGTCATCACCTACATTGGCGAGGAGTGGCCGTCGAACCGGCTGGCCCTCATGATGAGCTTCTACGTCAGCGGAACGGCGCTGGGCGGCTTTCTCGGGCGCGTCTCCAGCGGGTTTCTGGCCGAGGCGTTCAACTGGCGGGTCAGCTTTTTGACTCTGGGCACCGTTTCCCTGCTGGGCGCGGCGGCGGTGGCCGCCTGGCTGCCCCATGGACGGCGACGCCCCCCAGTGCCGGCAGGGCCCGGCGTTCTCAGCGAGTTTCCGCGCCAGATTCGAGACATGCTGGGCAACCGACGTCTGGTAGCCACGTTTGCGGTGGGCTTCAACGTGCTGTTTTCCCTGGTGGGCGTGTTTACCTGGATCACTTTCCACCTGAGCGATCCTCCGTTTCTGCTTTCGACCACCGCGCTCAGTTCGCTGTTTTTCGTCTACCTGATCGGACTGGTGGTGACGCCGGCGGCCGGGTTCCTGATTACGCGGGTTGGCTTGCGCGCAGGCATTGCCGGGGCCATTTGCTGCTCCATGACCGGCGTGCTGCTGACGCTCTCTGGGTCGCTGGCGGTCGTCATCCTGGGATTGGCAATGCTGTCGACCGGCGTATTCATCTCCCAGACCGCCTCCCAAAGCCATCTGCGGGTGGCCGCCCTGTCGGGTTCGCGAGTCACCGCGGCCGGGCTTTATCTCACCTGCTATTACCTGGGCGGAACGGCGGCGGGCGTATTGCCGGGCGCCTTCTGGGCTCTGGGCAAATGGCCCGCCTGCGTCGGGTTTATCGTGGCCATGCAGGCCGTTGCCCTTACAATAGCCCTTGTCGGCTGGCGTGTGCCGAAGACCGCCGACGCTATTTTCCCAAAAATCGTTGCTCCTTGAATCTGTGCACCCCAAGAGCCTTAGAGTGAATCCAACTTTTAAGTACATGCAATTCATCAATAGCTTCTGAGCAGAATGCCGTGGCCAATCGGGCGCCTGGATCAGGACCCGCATCGCCCCGCACTTCCCCGATCCGAGAACGCGAAGGAAGAAAAGAACAAAGGAGAAGTTTTGTCCGAGTTGCAACCTGCTGTTCCGGCCCCCGGCCCAACGGTCACCAATCCCGCCGGTGGGCTCGACGCCAGTATGCCGACGCGCTGGAAGCCGCGCGTCAACCCCTGGCTCATCGCCATGACCGTGGCGCTGGCGGCGTTTATGGAGGTGCTGGACACCTCCATCGCCAACGTGGCCTTGCCGCACATTGCCGGCAGCCTCGGCGCCAGCACCGACCAGGGAACCTGGGTGCTGACCAGTTATCTGGTTTCAAATGCCATCGTGTTGCCGCTGGGCGCCTGGGCCAGCAGCGTGATGGGACGGCGCAATTTCTTCGTCTTCTGCATCGTCATCTTTACCGTTGCCAGTTTCCTGTGCGGCGCAGCGCCCTCCCTGCCCATGCTGCTGGTGTTTCGCGTGCTGCAAGGGGCGGGCGGCGGCGGCTTGCAGCCCATGGCGCAGGCCATTATGGCGGACTCGTTCGAACCGCAAAAGCGCGGCCAGGCCTTTGCCCTCTACGGCCTCGTTGCGGTGCTCGCTCCCTCCATCGGACCCACGCTTGGCGGCTGGATCACCGACAATTTCTCCTGGCGCTGGATCTTCTTTATCAACATTCCGGTGGGCATCCTCGCCTTTATCCTGGTGACCCGTCTGGTCGAAGATCCTCCATGGATCAAGCCCGACCGCTCGCTGGTCCGTCACATGGACTATCTCGGGCTGGGTTTCCTCACCATCGCCATGGGCGGCATGCAGATCATGCTCGACAAGGGCGAAGAGAACGATTGGTTCGCCTCCAACTTCATTCGCTTCTTCGCTGTCCTGTTTGTCGGCGGCATGATCGCCCTTGTACTGTGGGAGTGGCACGCCAAGCGCCCGATCATCAATCTCAGGCTGTTCAAGTTCAAAAACTTCGCTATCTGTTGCTTCGTCATGATGCTGGTGGGTGGCGTACTGAACGCGAACACTGTGCTGCAGCCGCAGTTCCTGCAGCAGTTACTGGGCTATACGGCCACTAACGCAGGTTTGGCGCTGACTGCGGGAGGCATTGCGCTGGTGGTGGTCATGCCGCTGGCCGGTTACGCCACCAGCAAATTCTCGGCGCGCAACCTGGCGATTCTCGGCTTTACCTTGTTCGCGCTGACCTATTGGTATGCGGCCCACGTGACGACACTGACCATGACCTTCGGGGCCGCGTCGTGGCTGCGGGTTCTGCAGATGGTGCCGATCCCGTTCTGCTTCATCTCCATCACCAACGCGGCCTATGTGGGGATGCCCAAGGAAGAGAGCAACCAGGTTTCAGGACTCGTGAACTTCGCTCGCAACATCGGCGGCAGTATCCTGATTGCGATCACCAACGCGCAGGTGACAAGCCGGGCCATGTGGCACCAGCAGCATCTGCAAAGCGCCATGCAGCCCTCGTCCATCGGGTATCAGCAGCACCTCAATGGATTGACGGGACTCCTTGGCGGCACCTTCGGCAAGCCCAACGGAGCCAGTATGGCCATGGCTTCGATTTATAACCAGCTCAACCAGCAGGCACAGATGCAGGGCTACCAGGATGTCTACATGGAACTCGCCGTCATGTCTGTCGGCTTGATCGTGTTGGCATTCCTGCTGAACAAGAACCGGCCCGGACAGGCGGCTGGCTCTTCGGCCATGCACTAAGGGAGGAATTCGTCCCCTAACACCATCCCGAGTGGCGTTTGGCGCATTTCCCGCGCCAAACGCAGGCCAAACCAATCGAAGGGTTCGTATTTTGGCACTCCAGCTTCTGCGAGGAACATGCGGCGTTTAATATGAATTGACCACGAGGAAAACTTCATGGCCAGTCCCCCCTCCCAGGCATCCGGCCTGATGTCCGAGTCTGTCGAAGCGCTCACACCCGAGTTCCGCCCGGCGCCGAGGAATCCGTTGCGCAATGCCCATTTCCGCCTGTTGTGGATGGGCAACACTGTCTCCTGGACGGGCGACCAGTTCTATTTGGTCGCGCTGCCGTGGCTCATTCTTCAGCTCACAGGCTCCAGCGTGATTCTGGGCACCATCGCCATGGTGGCGGCGGTGCCTCGATCGGTGCTGATGTTGCTGGGCGGCGCCGTCACAGACCGCGTGTCTCCCCGCAAGATCATGATGGCCACGGCTTCGGCGCGCACGGTGCTGGTGGGCGCAATCGCCGCCTTGATCTGGCTGCGGGTCCTGCAGATTTGGCAGCTTTACATCCTGGCGTTTGCCTTCGGCGTAGCCGATGCTTTCGCCGGGCCTGCCGCGCAAGCCTACCTGCCGTCGCTGGTTCCATCGGAGCAACTGGCTGCTGCCAATTCCATCTCCCAGTCCACAGTGCAGCTTACAACGCTTGTGGTGCCCGGCCCCGCTGGACTGCTGGTGAAAGCCTTTGGGACGGCGTGGGCATTCTTCATCGATGCTGCGAGCTTTCTGTTCGTCATTGCCGCCCTGTGGCGTCTGCCCGATCCACCCGGAGTGGCCCCGGGTACACAACGGCAAGACGTGCTCCGCTCCATCCTCGATGGTCTGCACTATGTAAAGCGCGATGCGGCGCTCCTGTGGCTCATGCTGGTGATTGCCGTGCTCAATTTCGCGATTGCCGGTCCGGCCACCGTGGGCATTGCCTTCCTGGCCAAGCAAAAATACGGCACGCCTTCATCGTTCGGCCTGCTCATGTCCGCCTTCGCGGCGGGCAGTCTGGTGGGCATGATATTCGCGGCACTCACCAAACATCGCAGGCGCGGCCGTCTGCTGCTGCTGGTCAGCGGAGCCATCGGGCTATGTCTGGGCAGCGTCGGTGTCATCGACCGGCTGCCCTTGCTGGCCGCCGCGCTCTTCGTCATGAGCCTCACCGCCGCATTCCTCAATGTGCAATTGCTGACGTGGTTTCAGCAGCGCGTAGAGAGCGCGATGATGGGCCGGGTCATGAGCGTTCTGATGTTCGCGTCGATTGGATTGATGCCCTTTTCCCTGGCCATCACCGGCGTCGCGATGAAGTGGAGCACGTCGGGCATGTTTCTTGTGGCGGGATCGATGGTGCTTCTGGTGACGCTGCTGGCATCGCTGGTGCGCCCGGTACGCGAGATCGATTGAGGCAGTACCGGCGCGATGGCATCGGCTTCCGGCTTCGCTTTGAGTGGGAAGCCGGGAGCCTTTATATAGAAGCTAGCTTTTTGCGAACATCTGGCGGATGCCGCGGAGGGCCTGGCGCGTGCGTTCTTCGTTTTCAATTAGCGAAAAGCGGACGTGCCCATCGCCGTAGTCGCCGAAGCCGATGCCGGGGGAGACGGCGACCCTGGCTTCGTTGAGCAGGCGCTTTGAGAATTCAAGCGAGCCCAGTGCGCGATACTGCTCGGGAATCTGTGCCCACACGAACATCGTGGCCTTGGGCAGTGCCACCGGCCAGCCGAGCTTGTTCAGCCCTTCCACCAGCACGTCGCGGCGTTTGCGATAGATGTCGCAGATTTCGGCAACGCAGTCCTGCGGACCCTCAAGCGCCAAAATCGAGGCCACTTGGATGGGCGTGAAGGTGCCGTAATCGAAGTAGCTCTTGAGGCGGGCGAGCGCGTTGACCAGCACCGGATTGCCGACCATGAAGCCGACCCGCCAGCCGGGCATGTTGTAGCTCTTTGAGAGCGTGAAGAACTCGACCGCAACCTCTTTAGCGCCCGGAACCTGCATGACGCTGGGTGGCTTGTAGCCGTCGAACGCGATATCGGCATACGCCAGGTCGTGGATGAGGTGAAAGCCGTATTCGCGGGCCAGTTCGACCAGGCGGGCGAGAAAGGGCAGTTCCACGCATTCGGTGGTCGGGTTCGAAGGAAAATTGACGATCAGCGCCTTGGGCCGGGGAACCATGCGCGGAATCAGGTCCTCAAGTTGGGCCAGAAACTGCTCGCGGTCGGTGATGGGCACGCTGACCACGTGGGCTCCGGCGATCACCGGACCATAAATATGAATGGGATAGCTGGGGTTGGGCACCAGCACCGTGTCCCGTGAATCCAGAATCGCCAGGCAGAGATGGGCGATGCCCTCTTTGGAACCGATGGTGACAATGGCCTCTTTGTTGGGGTCCAGATCGACGTCATAACGCGTCTTGTACCAGTTGGTGATGGCCTTGCGGAGACGGGGCAGGCCGCGCGAAACGGAGTAGCGATGGGTGACGGGCTTCAGCGTCGCCTCGATCATTTTATCGACGATATGCTTGGGCGTGGCTCCGTCCGGATTCCCCATGCCAAAATCGATGATGTCTTCTCCGCGGCGGCGCGCGGTCACCTTCATCTCTCCCGTAATGTTGAAGACATACGGAGGCAGACGCTGAATCCTGCTGAACTCTTCCATCGAACAAGTTTAAGACACAAGACGTGCGCAAAGCACCGTGCAAGAGTGCAAAAGCGGGTTCGCCCGCTCTCCCGGGTGAGGACTGGAAATGGTCCCAGCGATCATTTTTGTACAGCGTTCTGGTCGGCCGGTGGCAAAATGGATGCGGGAGCAGTTTGCCGCCACGAGCGTGGCCGCATGTTTTCGAGGTTGGGGAAATACGGCCTGATTCTCCCGATAGGTGCTCGCGCAGCCGCTCTTCCGTGGGAGGTGGCTGATGAACGCGCTCTTGATCTACCCTCAATTTCCCGATACGTATTGGAGCTTTAAACACGCGCTCAAATTCTTGGGTAAGCGTGCCGCGCAGCCGCCGCTGGGGCTGATGACCGTGGCGGCGCTGTTGCCGTCCGCCTGGAACAAGCGGCTCGTGGACACCAACGTGGAGCGGCTGCGGGACCGCTACCTGGACTGGGCCGACGTCGTGCTGCTGAGCGGAATGCATATTCAGAGTGAGCCGCTGGTGACGATTGTGGAGCGGTGCCGCGCGCGTGGCTTGCGCACCGTGGTGGGAGGCCCAATCGCCAGCAGCTTGCCTGCGGCTGAACTCAAAGCCGACCACATCGTGATTGGCGAAGCGGAGAGCCTGATTGCCGAACTGGCCCGCGATCTGGAGCAGGGTACCGCCAAGCCGCTGTATCAGGCGGCGGAGCGGCCCGAGATGGAAACCAGCCCGCTGCCCGACCTGGGCCTCATCAAGATGAAGCGCTACTCGACCATGACCGTGCAGTATTCGCGTGGCTGCCCGTTCAACTGCGAGTTCTGTGACATTATCGAAATTTATGGCCGCCGGCCGCGCACCAAAGCGATCGCACAAGTGCTCGCGGAACTGGACCAGTTAGCTGCTGCGGGCTGGCGGGAATCGGTGTTTATCGTTGACGATAACTTTATCGGCAACAAGGTACGCGCCAAGCAGTTGCTGGTGGCGCTGGCCGCCTGGCGCAGAAAAAGCAAGGCCCCCTTCAACTTCAGCACCGAGGCTTCGCTGAATCTGGCCGACGATCCGGAACTGATGCAGATGATGAAAGACGCTGGCTTCAAGTCGGTCTTCCTCGGCATCGAGACTCCCGACGAGTCCGGCCTGATCGCCAGCAACAAGCTGCAAAATACCCGGCGCAGCCTGCTGGAAAGCGTGGCGCTCATCCAGAGCTACGGAATGCAGGTGATGGGAGGCTTCATCCTGGGCTTCGACACCGACCGCGACGACATTTTCGAGCGCATGGTGGAGTTTATCCAGAAGAGCGGAATCCCCATTGCCATGGTCGGCCTGTTGCAAGCCATGCCGGGCACGCAGCTCTTTCGGCGCTTGTGGCGGGAGGGTAGAATTCTCGACGCTGGCGGCGGCAACAACACCAGCAGCGACCTGAATTTTTTGCCGCACATGGACGCAACACGCCTGATCGAGGGCTATCACTCGGTGTTGAAACAGATTTATGCCTGTGAGGCGTATTACGACCGCGTTCGGCTCTATCTGAGCCGCATTCAGGCCAAGCCGCCACACGGCCAGCCGCAGGCTGAGCAAAAGGTCAAAGAAATGCGCTGGATGACCCGCTCCAACATGCGGGCGCTCGTGAACTCGATCGTCCGGCAGGGTGTATTTGGCCGGGCGAAATGGAGCTATTGGAAGTTCCTGCTTAGCGCGGCGACGCGGTATCGTTCCTGCTTTGCCGAAGCCATGACGCTGGCCGTGATGGGATATCACTTCCAGGTGCTGACGCGGAAACTCTCGAAGGCGCTTGAGTCGTCTGCTTTGGCGGCTGGACTCGAAAAAGGTCAGCCCGCCGCAAGCAGAAAGCAAGCTCGCTAAAGCGTTTTCGATTCTGCTCTTAACAGAAGGCAGGATGCCAAGCGGCAATTTCCTCAAGGAATTGCCACCTTGCACGATGCCAGAGATGTTAATAAGTGAATCGAAAACGCTCTAATGTAGCAGGCGGCTCGATTCCCTGAGCCGCTTGCGGGTAACAGACGAGTCAGCCGACCAACTCGGCGCGTGCTTCCTGGCCGATGGCAAGGACCACGCGGAACCGCGCCTTGCCGCTCAGCATGTAGTCGAAAGCCTCGGCGGCCCGTTCGAGCGGATAGGTTTCCACCATCGCCTTCACGCCGGTGAGCGCGCTGAAGTTGAGCGTGTCTTCCGAATCCATCGCCGTGCCGGAGGGCCAGCCCACAATCGACTGGCGCTTGCCGATAAGTGCCGGAGCCGCCAGCGGGAGCGGCTTATCCGGGATGCCGTTGATGATGAGTTTGCCGTTGGGGCCGAGGCCGCCGACAGTCGCAGCGAGGGCATCGGTGTTGGTGACGGTTGAAAGAATCACGGCGGCTCCGCCGAGCTTCTGCAGTTCGGCAGCCGGATCTTGCGTGGTGCTATCGATGTAGATGTGCGCGCCAAGCTGCTTGGCGAGCCTGCCTTTGTCCTCGCCGCGGGCAATGGCGACGGTGCGGTAGCCGCTCTTGGCGGCGAACTGGATGCCGAGGTGGCCGAGACCGCCGATGCCCAGAATCGCCACGGTGTCGCCGGGCCGGGCACCGCTGTTGCGCAGGCTGTTGAAGGTGGTAATACCCGCGCAGAGCAGCGGCGCGGCATCCACATCGGCCAACTCGTCGGGAATGAGCGCCAGCGCGTGGGCCGGGGCGATAACGTAGTCGGCATAGCCTCCGTCGAAACTGATGCCGGAGATCTGTCCCTTTTCGCAGAGAATGAAGTCGCCGCGGCGGCACGGCACGCAGTAATTGCAATGGCCGCCGTGCCAGCCCAGGCCCACCCGCTGTCCGGGCTTGAAAAGGGGAACATCCGCACCGACTTCGTCCACCACGCCGGCCACTTCATGCCCAGGTACACGCGGATAGCTGATGCCGGGCCAGTAGCCCATTTTGGTCAGGATGTCGCTGTAGCAGATGCCGCAGGCCTGCACGCGAATGCGCACTTGACCGGGGCCCGGCTCGGGAAACACTTTTTCTACCAGTTCAAAAGCTCCGCCAGGCGCGGAAACCTGGACGGCACGGCCAGTTACAGTAGGCATAATTTGGCTTTCTCCTGCGCGTTGGATGAAACCCGCCCGACCTAAGTTGCGCAACCTGCAGGCGCTAAAGGGCAAGCCCGCAAACTCTCAAGACCCAGTGGACCGCTCCGTCTTCGAGGGCAGCGCTAGGGTTTCCCTCTGGCAGCACGTTCGCTGGGCTTGAGAGTCGCACAAAACCGCATCCGCAAATTGAGTCGGAATGATCTTCAAAAATGAGATGCCGCCTGAATCGATTGGATGGTATTTTTGAGAAAAAACCCTATAAATGAACGATTTGTCATCTACAGAGCCTTCGCTTATGCCGTCTGCGGATCGGGCGGAAATGTAGTTCCATGACGGGTGGCAAGCCCTCGGAATTTATACTGAAGAACGGCATGAGCAAGTTCCTACCCGTAGACGAACAGCTAGATCTACTTCAGAAGGGCGCAGCGGAGATTATCCGTGTGAGCGACCTGCGCGAGCGCCTTGAAGAGAGCCGCAAAACCGGCCGCCCCCTGCGTGTGAAAGCGGGCTTTGACCCGACAGCGCCTGACCTGCATCTGGGCCACACGGTCCTGATGCGCAAGCTGCGGCATTTTCAGCAGCTCGGTCACCAGGTCATCTTCCTTGTAGGTGATTTTACCTCTTTGATCGGCGACCCCACAGGCCGCAACATCACCCGTAAGCCGCTGACCCGCGAGCAGATCGACCAGAACGCCGAGACCTATAAGCAGCAGGTGTTCAAGATTTTGGACGAGAGCCTGACCGAGGTTCGCTACAACTCCGAGTGGCTGGGGAAGCTGGGGTACGAGGCGACCATTCGCCTGACCTCGCACTTCACCGTCTCGCAAATGCTGGAGCGCGACGACTTTCACAAACGCTACGAGGCCGAGCAGCCGATCAGCCTGCACGAGTTCTTGTACCCCGTCATGCAGGCCTATGATTCGGTGGCGCTCAAGTGCGATGTCGAACTGGGCGGCACGGACCAGAAGTTCAATCTGCTGTGCGGCCGCGAGTTGCAGCGCCACTACGGCCAGCCGCCGCAGATCGTGCTGATGACCCCCATTCTCGAAGGGCTTGACGGCGTTCAGAAGATGTCGAAGTCCCTCGGCAACGCCATTGGCATCAACGAGCCGCCCACCGAGATGTACGGCAAGCTGATGTCGATTTCAGACGATTTGATGTGGAAGTACTGGGTCTTTCTCACCGACCTGCGTCAGTCCGAAGTGGATGCGATGCAAGCCGAAGTAGCCGCCGGCGCGCTGCATCCGATGGAAGCGAAAAAGCGTCTGGCCCGCACGATTACTGAAGGCTTTCACGGGGCCGAAGCCGCCGCGCACGCCAGCGAGAACTGGGCGCGGATGTTCCAGCAGAAGGGCGAAAGCGAAGATCTCGAAGAGGTTCACATCGCCTACGCGGATCTGGTGGGCCCATCCGGGGCACCGGGCGGATTGCAGATCCGTTTACCTAAGTTGCTGGTGCAGATGGGGTTGGCTGCTTCAGGAGCCGAAGCCAGCCGCAAGATTGCCGAAAAGGCTGTGAAACTGGACGGCGAAGTGGCAAGCAATGCGCTTGTTCCGATTCCAGCGCTGCCGGCACGGCTGGTGGTCCGTTTGGGTAAGCGGGCCAAGGTGGGCGTAGTCGGGTAATCCTCTTCGACGCCCGCATGTTCCAGCAATCTCCTCAATAACCAAAGACCCCGAATAAGCAAACCAAAGGCGCCCTGCGGAGAGAGAAAATCCCCAGGGCGCCTTTGGTAGGTTGCGTTCGGATGGATTTCCCTACCCGGCGAGCGCGAACTGCCGTGCAGCCTCAAGCAGCTTGGCCACCGACTCTTTCGAGCACGATTCGGAGTAGATCCGCAAAAGCGGTTCGGTGCCACTGGCCCGCAGCAGCAGCCAGGTCTCGGCTGCATTCGGCTTGGTGGCGGCTTCGGGGTTGTCGAGGTAGAACTTGACGCCGTCCAGGGTCTCGACGCGGAGAACGCGCATTCCGGCAAATCCTGGATCGCCCGGCTTGAGCGCCTTGGCGCGCGCAATCGCGCTGTTCTTAATTTCGTCGGCAATGTGCAAGTCGATGCGCCCGTACTGGTGCTCACCGTACTCAGCCTGCAGATCGGCGACCAGTTGGCCCAGCGTCTTGCCCTCCTCGGCCATTACGTTGGCCAGCAGCAGGGCATTCAGCAGGCCGTCGCGCTCGGGCAGGTGGCGCTGAAAGCCGATCCCGCCCGACTCCTCGCCGCCCATCAGAATTTCGCGTTCCAGCATGTAGTCGCAGACATACTTGAAGCCGATGCCGTGCTCGATCAGTTCGCGGCCATGCTTGGCGCAGATGCGGTCAAGCATCTTGGTCGTGTTGAAGGCACGGGTGACGGCGCCGGGCCATCCCTTGCGCTTGAGCACCCAACTCAGCAGAACAGAGAAAATCTTGTGCGGATCGACAAAGTCACCGTGCTCGTCGGTGGCGCCGATGCGGTCTGCATCGCCGTCCGTGCAGAGGCCCGCCTGGCAGCCGTGGGCCACCACTGCCTCGCCCAGGGCGCGGATGTGGGGCTCGATGGGCTCGGGATTGATCCCGGGGAACAGAGGGTCGGGGTTGCTGCGGATCTGAACGTGGTCCACACCCAGCCGGGTAAAGATTTCGGAGAGAATGGTTCCACCGGCGCCATACATGGAATCGATGCCAAACTTGAGGCCGGACTTGGCGATCAGGTCGAGGTCGGCAAAGCTCTCGATGGCTTCAAGATAAGGTGGCAGAAAGTCCACTTCGCGGATCGAGGCAGCCTGTGCGGGGCGGGCCACGGGCTTGCCGAGGTACGACTCGATTTCAGCTATGATGGAGGGCTTGCCCGAGCCGCCGTACCAGGCCTTGTATTTGACGCCGTTCCACTGTGCCGGATTGTGCGAGGACGTAATCATGATGCCGCCCGCAGCGCCTTGGCCGCGTACGCCAAAGCTCAAGGCCGGGGTGGGGGTAATGGCATTCGCCAGCATGACCGGGATGCCGGTTGCGGCGAGCACTTCGGCGCAGGTCCGGGCAAAAGCCTTCGAGCCGAAGCGCGTGTCGTAGCCGATGCAGACTCCCTTTGCCGGGTCTTCCTTCGCGTGCACGTAGGCCGCAACCGCTTCGGCTGCAATGCGCACATTTTCAAACGTGAAATCGTCGGCGATAACCGCACGCCAGCCGTCGGTGCCAAACTTGATCGCAGGATGAGGCATCGTTCTTTTTCTGCTCTCCTTGGGTGAAGGTAAATGAAGGCGGGAAGCCCATGTCTTGCCGCAGTTACGCAGCATGACACTGAGTCAGATGCAGAACGAAGGGTCCGCATGACGGCCCCACAGGGGAACAGGGGGTTAAATCAGGTCGGCGTGGCCGGAAACTCCCAACTCTTTGACAATCTTGCCGACGTCCTGGGAACGGCCACGATGGGCAATTAGGAGGGCATCTTCAGTATCGACGATGACCAGGTCCTCCACGCCGACAAGCGCCACAAATTTTTTGGGGCTATAGACGTAGTTGTTGCCGGACTCGATGGTCAGGTGCCCTTCGGATTCGGCGACATTGCCGTCTCCGTCGCCGAGCAGGCGCGTTTCAAGCTGGTACTCGTAGAGAGACGCCCAAGACCCCAGATCGTTCCAACTGAACTCAGCCGGCAGGCAATAAAGATGGGAAAGATGTTCGCCCTTCGCCGAGCGCGGTTCCAGCACCGCATAGTCCACGGAAATGTTTTCACAGCGCGGATAGAGAGCATGAAAAACCTGCTCGAACTCCGGCGTACCGTAGACTGAAGCGATACCCTCCAGCAATGGGGCGGTTTCGGGCAGATGCTCGCGAACCGCATTGGCCAGCGTGCGCGCCGACCAGAAAAATATGCCCGAGTTCCAAAAATAATTGCCGGCGGAAATAAAATCCTCGGCCCGGCTTGCACTGGGCTTCTCGGTAAAGCGGCGAACGTGCAGGGCGGAGTCGTCTTTGGCAAAGTCGCCGGTCTCGATGTAGCCGAAGCTGGTTTCAGGCCGGGTAGGCTCAATGCCCAGAACGACCATGTTGTCGCCGGAAGCAGCCAGGGCAATGGACTTCTGCAAGGCCTTCAGGAAACGCGGCTCGTCGGCAATCAGGTGGTCGGAGGGAAAAATGCCCAGCACCGCGTCCGGATTTTGCTTCTCGATCAGGAAGGCGGCCAGCCCGCAGGCGGGCGCGGTATTGCGCGCCTGTGGCTCCTGAATGATCTGTTCGGCGGGCACACCGGCTAGCTGGTCTGTAATTTCGTTGGCCAGATACTCATTGGTGACGACCCAGGTGTGGTCGAGGGCGGCCAACGGCTTGAGCCGTTCCACTGTCTGCTGGATCATGGAACGCTCGCCATCGAGGGCCAGCACCTGTTTGGCTCGCGCACGGCGGGAGCGCGGCCAGAAGCGGGT
>JAATGG010000143.1 GCA_015654835.1 Terriglobales bacterium | reverse complement strand
TGCAGCAGGCCATGGCGCCTATTGCGCGTGAGCATCACCAGACGATTCTTTCGCGTATCAAGGTCATGAGCGAACTGGATATTGCGGAGCGTCGCGTACCGCAGGATGGACGTTTCCGTGTGCGGTACAAGGGGCGCCTCATCGACTTCCGCGTGTCGATTATGCCTACGGTGCATGGCGAAAATGCTGTGTTGCGTGTGCTGGATAAAGAATCGATGAGCGAGAAGTTCAAGAAGCTCTCGCTGGATGTGGTGGGCTTTGGCGCGCGCGATCTGGAGCGTTTCCGCAAGTACATCAAAGAGCCATACGGCATGGTGCTGGTGACAGGGCCAACGGGTTCCGGTAAGACGACCACGTTGTACGCTGCGCTGAATGAGATCAAGAGCGAAGACGACAAGATCATCACCATTGAAGATCCCGTCGAATACCAGATTCGCGGCATCACCCAGATTCCCGTGAACGAGAAAAAAGGCCTCACCTTTGCCCGCGGTCTCCGCTCTATCCTGCGCCACGACCCGGACAAGATTCTGGTCGGCGAAATCCGTGACCAGGAAACCGCCCAGATCGCCATCAACTCCGCGCTCACCGGCCACTTGGTGTTCACCACCGTCCACGCCAACAACGTGGTTGATGTCCTCGGGCGCTTCCTGAACATGGGCGTCGAGGCCTACAACTTTGTCTCCGCGCTCAACTGCATTCTCGCCCAGCGCCTGGTGCGCACCGTCTGCGATCATTGTGCCCACATCGTTCACTATGACGACGCCGAACTGAAGGTCAGCGGCCTCGATCCCGCCGACTGGCAGGGCTTCGACTTCCGTGAAGGCGCCGGCTGCATCGAGTGCGGCGGCACCGGCTTCCGTGGCCGTACCGCGATCCACGAGTTGCTCGACTTGACCGACCCCATCCGCGAGCTGATTCTGGAAAAGAAACCCAGCTCCGAAGTGCGTAAACTTGCTCAGAAAGAAGGCATGAGCTTTCTGCGCGAGTCGGCAATCGACCGCGTTCGCCATGGCCTCACCACACTCAAGGAAATCAACAAGGTCACGTTCATCGAGGCGTCCCGATAGTGAGTTCGATTCTGAGCAAGATCAAATTCGGCACCCAGACAGGCGGCCGTCCCCCGGCTGCGGTCGAGTTGTCGCCGGAAGGCGTACTGGCCGCATCCCTGCCGGGTCCAGGCCAGCCGCCGGTCTACGCGTTTCAGCCCTTCGCCGCCGGCTTGCTGAAGCCCGGCATCGCCGATGCCAACCTTGCCGCGCCCGACACCGTGGCAAGCGGCATTCGCACCGCCCTCGGTCACGTCTCGCCGCGCACCCGTGCCGTCACCCTGATCCTGCCCGACACCGCGATCCGCATCTTCCTGCTCGATTTCGATTCCCTGCCCAGCCGCGCCACCGAGGTCGATCCCGTCCTGCGCTTTCGCCTGCGCAAAATGGTTCCCTTTGATGTGGAACACGCGGGCATCAGCTATCAGACCCTCACCGAAACCAAGACCGAATGCAGGGTGCTGGTCGCCGTCATTCCCGGCCCCATCCTGGCCGAGTATGAAGCAGCCGTACAATCCGCCGGCTATGAGCCCGGCGCGGTATTGCCTTGCAGTCTGGCCGCCCAGGCCGCCATCGATTCGATGGAGGCCGTGCTGATCGCCAACCTCAGCAGCCTGGCGCTGACCACGACGATCTCCAATGGCCAGGACCTGCTGCTCTACCGCACCCTTGAGCTGCCCCATGAGCCGCACGCCCGGCTTGAAGAGGTGCAGCGCGATATCGCCGTGGCCTCCGCCTACTTTGAAGACAAGCTCGGCCTCCGCCCCCACCGGTTGTACTACGCTGGAAATGGCGACGCCGACGAGTTCGCCCGCTGGCTCAACGATCCGGAACTGAGCGTTCTCGATCTCGCGCCCAGACCTGAAACCGGCGTAGCCACAGCGCTCGGCAACGTAAGTGTCGCCGCCGTGGCCGGCGCCCTGGCGGGGGTAGCCTAAGCCGATGCGCATCACGCTCAATCTCGCCACCCGCCCCTATGCCGACCTCGGTCCGGCCATCAAGCGTCTGCGCATCGGCATGGCGGCCTTGGCCGTCCTGGCCATCGGCCTCGGCTTCGGCCTCCGCGCCTTCCACCAGAAGGCGGAGGAAGCCCGCGCCCACGACCACTCCCTCGACGGCAGCATCGCCCGCATCAACATGGAGCGGCAAGGCTACCAGAACCTCATGCATCAGCCCGACAATGCCCAGGTCCTGATGCAGGCCCAATGGCTCAACCAGCTCTTCGACGAAAAAGCCTTTTCCTGGACATTGGCCATGGAAGACCTTGAAACCGTTCTGCCCCCCGGCGTGCAGGTTTCCACCATCGAGCCGGTCCGCGCCAAAGACGGCCACATTACCCTGCGCCTGCGCGTCATCGGTCCTCGCGACCGCGCCGTCGAGTTGGTGCGGAACCTCGAACACTCCAGGCGTTTCCTTCTGCCCCGCATCGTCGGTGAAAATTCCGAGTCCAATGGAGGAGCCAACGAACGCCTGCAGCCGGTCAGCGCCTCCAACCGCGTCAACTTCGATCTTCTGGCTGAGTACAATCCTGCTTCTCCGGGCGAGCGCAGACTGAGCCGGGCCCCAGCAGCGCAGCCTGCCCCCTCGGTTGCCGACTCAGCGCCACCCCGCGCTCGTGTGCCCGCCCCGCGCTCTCCGGCTCCGGTTGCACAACCCGCGAGACCGCCCTATACCGGCGGCCCCGCCGTGCTGGCCGTCAAGCCAAACCCAGGAGTCCCGCGATGAGCCGTTCGTCCTCTGCTGCATGGCGCGAGCGACTCGCCTCGCCGCTTACCTGGCACTATGCCGGGTTCGGGGTATTGCTTGTGGTCGCCATCGGCCTCTCCATCCGCCTCGGGTTGGACTGGGCCTCCACCAATGGCCGCTCAACCGATGCCCTCGCCAGCAAACAGGTGGAGTTGAAAGCTTTGGACTTCGAGACCGCCCCCTTGCGCGGCCTGGAGGGCCGGGTCGCGCAGTCCCGCCGACAAATTCAGTCCTTCTACGCCAAGCGCATCCCTGCCAACTACTCCTCAATTGCGATGCGCATCGGCGAAATTCAGGTAAAGTCGGGCGTACGTCTCTCCCGTGTCCAGTATGCGCAAGGCCCGGCAGGCGCCGAACTGACCGAGATCTCGATGGACGCCGGCATCAGCGGCGATTACTCCCAGATCATGCGCTTTATCAACGGCCTGGAACGCGACCCGAACTTTTTCGTGGTCCGCGCTATGGCTCTGACCGGCCAGCAGGGCGGCATGGTCAATCTCCGTCTGCGGGTTTCCACCTGGCTGCGCCCCGCCGACGCTGCCGCCAGCGGCTTGCCGTCTGCCTCTGACACTGCCGCCTCCGGAAAGGAGGGTCAATAACCATGGCCATCCCTCTGGGAACCGAAAACAAGCGCCAGGTCTATCTGCTCGGCGCCCTGTTTGCCGCTATCGTCGGCATCGGCGGCTGGGAGTTGTACAGCATGTTGGGCGGTTCCTCTACGCCTTCCCGTCCGGCAACCGCCGTCCGTCCCGCGCCCGCGTCCCATCCCGGTACCGCTGGTACTGGCGCTCGCCCGTCCTCGACCACATCGGCGTCCGCAGCGCCGGACGCGCAGAAACTATCGAATGCGGGGCTCGATCCTTCCCTGCATCTTGAAAAACTGGCCCTCAGCGAGCAGGTGGAATACGCTGGCACCGGCAGAAACATCTTTTCCGCCGATTCTGCCCCCGTCGTCAGGATTGAGGCGCCCGTCAAAAGCGCCCGGAACCAGCCGGTCATCATGGCCCCGTCTCGCCCCGAACCGCCCCGTCCCCCGGCCATCGATCTCAAATACTTCGGCTATACACAGGCTGGAGACAAGTCTCTGCAGGCGTTTCTCCTTCACGGAGAAGATGTATTCCTGGCAAAGTCCGGCGAGGTGGTCGATCATCGCTATAAGGTAGGCGCCATTCTGCCCGGCAGCGTGCAGATCACCGATCTCGGCTATAACAACACCCAGACCCTGACGCGCACCGCAAATTGACCCCTTGCCCCCATGAAACGCACTTCTACAATCCGTATCCATCGGCCCTCCGAAGAGGGATACATGCTGGTTGCGGTCATCTTCATGCTGGCCATGTTCATCCTGGCCATGGCGGTGGCGGCTCCCAAGGTCGCCAAAGAGATCCAGCGCGACCGCGAGATCGAAACCATGCATCGCGGCAAACAATATATCCGCGCCATCCAGCTCTATTACCGCAAGTTCGGAGCCTATCCGCCCAATCTGGACGCGCTGGTCAAAACCACCGAAATCCGCTTTCTGCGCAAAAAATATGTAGACCCAACCACCGGCAAACCTGAGTGGAAACCCATTCTCGTAGGGCAAAATAAGACGCCCGTCATGGGCTTCTTCGGGCAGCCGCTCGCCGGCGCTGGGACAGCCCTGGGCGGCGTCGGTCCCGGCGGCGTCGCGGGAGCCTCGCCCATGGGCAATCCGAACGGCTCCCTGTTCCCCTCCACCGATTCCGGATCGGGGACCTCCACAACGGGTTCCACCGATCCCAATGCCGCAGCAGCTGGCAGCGCTGATACCGGCACGGCGGGTGCGGCCTCCTCAGCCCCTTCGACTGCAGGCGGATCGGTTCCCGGCACCTCCGGCCTCGGCGGCCTTCCCGGCAGCTCGGGAACCGGGGCGGGCGGCGTTGGCGGCCAGACCTTTGGCGGAGCAGGCATCATGGGCGTCTCTCCCATGAGCCCCAAACAGTCGATTCTGGTCTATAAAAAGAAGAATCACTACAACGAATGGGAGTTCTTCTATAGCCCGCTGAGTGAGCAGATGATGTCTGGCGGCAACGCAGGTGCCGGGATTGGGCAGCCTGCCAGCAACCTCAATGGAACCCCTGGAAGCGGCACCCCCTCCATCGGCGGCTTTGGCGGTTCGGGCAGTACCTTCGGTGGCTCAAGCGGTTTCGGCTCTTCTCCGACCTCGTCGCCCTCTTCGCCCCAGCAGTAAAGCCATTGGGATCAGCCCCTTTCAAGGGAATCCCTTCATCACAGGCCCAAAACATAAAAGGCCCGATCCCGCGAACGGGACGGGCCTTTAGTGCAAATCACTCCCAAAAACGGGCCTGATGCCTGTCCGCGCCTACACGCTGAAAGAAGAACCGCAACCGCAGGTGCTCTTGACCTGGGGATTGTCGAACTTGAAGCCGGCCGCTTCGAGGGTCTCGACATAATCCACGGTGCACCCGTTCAGATACATCAGCGAGGTGGAGTCCACAAAAACCTTCAGGTCGTCGAAACTGAAGACTTTATCCATCATCCCGCTCTGATTCTCGAAAGACATGGAGTACTGGAAGCCCGAACAGCCGCCGCCGACGACGCCGACACGCAGGCCCGCGGGAAGCGGATCCTGGGAAGCCATGATCTCGCGCACTTTGGCGATAGCCTGGGGGGTCAGGTTGAGGGGGGCTGCCTTAACGGTTTCCTCTGCGGGTGCAACGGTTGCTGTAGCCATAATGTTCTCCCGAACGCTGAAATGCTTGCTATTAATCGTAACTTTACTGCTCTGGGACGCCTGATTCAAGCCCCATACGTGCGTTCATCTCATTGGATGCAACTCTAATTTCCAAAGTCGCAGGAATTCTCCGCCGGGAAACTCGTTCGCGCCTTTGAGAACGGGTGATTTAAACATCATTGTCCCCCCATCTGCCGCGCACCACAATTTCGTGATTTTTGTCACCACAACTGTATGCTTTCAGGGCTATCATGGTCACCCGTACGGCCCCTCTACTCACGAGACCGCGTTTCCGTCACGGACCCGCCGGTATCTGGGACCTGAAAAGTTTCTTTTCGGAGGTGGAGTATGACTGGATTTGTTCCGATTATGTGGGCGCTTTGGGGTGTCTGTGTACTGCTTCTCATCGGCCTCAACCTGTATCGCTCAAGCCTGACCCGCGACGAAGAAGATCAAATCTTTCTCGACGAGTCCTTCGCGCATGAAAAAAATGCTCAAGCGGCCATCGTTTCAAGAGTCGGCAAAATCGAGCCGCTCGTTCGGGTGGCTCTGGGGCTCGCTGTCACAATGACCGTGGTCGTCCTGGTGTATTACGCCCTGGACATTGTCCGCCAGTTCAAATAAGGCGGCATTTACCGGGCGGAGCCAATCTCTGCGGCTGGCGGCGGTCTTCACAGGTAGCCGCCAGTCTTGAGTGGGTTTGTCTTCGCTGCGAAGTTACGTATCCCGGCAGGTTGGGGAGATGAAACTACTCCACTTCCTGGCGGGCGCGATAGCCGTCGCGCGTGATGATGTCGTACTTGAGCGGCTTGTGCTTTTCGTCCTGCATCCGCAGCGGATGCCCCTCTTCGTCTACCAGTTCCACCCGCAGCTTGCGGTACGTGCCGTCCTGTTTGGCGTTGCTGGGGCGATAAATCAGCTCGTACTTTGAGCGGATCGTTTCGTTGATGTTCTGAAAGATGTCGGGCATCTCCCCGATAAAGCGCGGGAAGAAGCTCATGCCTCCCGTAAGCTGGGCAAACGTCTTCATCTCGTTGTCGGCTTGCAGATAATCCATGTCGCGCATCGAGCTCATCATGCCCCCGCGCCCCTCGGTCATGGCCCGCATCGCGCCCCCGGTCGATACCGTAAAGATGGTCACGTCCGAAGTGGATTTAACCTTTTGCAAAATCTTGTCGAGGGTAAGCTTCGAGAAGGTATCGCGTCCTGAAGCGATCAGAATGATATATTTGCGCCCTTCGATGCGGCTCAGCCGGTCCAGCGACTCATAAAGGGCGTCGAACAGGTTGCGCTCGTTGAAACCTGGAATGCGCAGCGAATTGATCGCTTCATAAAGTTGCCGTTTGTCCTGAGTAAAGTCTGTAACCAGTTGCGTATGCATGTCGAAGGTCATCATGGCCACGTAATCCTGCGGCCGCAACTGCTGCGCAAAGCTCCAGGCCGCATTGCGCATGTCATAGATAAAGGTGTAGTTGGTGGCCGCGAATTCGCACAACAGCAGCGCTGTAATAGGCGCCTCCACCCGCTTGAACCCAGCCACCTTCTGCTCCACCCCATCCTCGTAGACGCGGAAATTGCCGGGCTTGAGACCCGGAACGAACTGGTGCGTCTTCTCCAGCAGCACCCCTACATCCACCGTCACCTCGGGCACCTCGATGCGCAGGGAATAATTGCCCGCCCCCTCTGGAGCCTTGATCTTGGGGGCTGCCGGCGCCGGCGGCGGCGTATCGTCCGGCCTGTCCTTCTTCTTGGGCAAAGCAATCGCCCCCGGGTCCGCGCCCGGCCCCCCCGAGTCCGGCGCGGCCTGATCGGGCTGCTGCTGCCCCGGCGGCGGCGTTGACTGCGGCTGGGGCGAAGGCTGCGGATGGTCCTGCGCGCGGCTCAACGATGCGACGGCCATCAGCGCGACAAAAACCAATAAACAGGAGGGAGATGGGAAACTGCGAACAATGAGATTGAACAGGCGCATTCTAGGCATGGCGACCTCAATACTCAACAGCATACGAGATTCACATGAACTTTCAGCCCGGAACAACCGCAACCCCGCCGAAGTGGCTCTTCCCTCGGCGGAACCCGGTTGTACTCTTATAGACGTGGAAACTCGCCTGAAGGAAACGATCCTCCGTCTGGAGACGCTGGCCAGAACAACGGCAATCCTGCTCGCCGCCGCCGTCTCGCTCCCGGCACAAAGCCCCCCCCCTTCCACCGCCGGATTTTTCCCCGTCTCCTCCCTCCATCGAGGCATGATGGCTACGGCATGGACCGTCTTTTCGGGTACTATCCCGGAGCCGATGCAAGTCGAGATCCTGGGCGTGCTGCGCGGAGCGCGCGGCCCCGGCCACGACATGATCATCGCCCAGCTCCATGGCGCCAAACCCGAATATACCGGCGTGGTTGCGGGCATGAGCGGCAGCCCGGTCTACATCGGCGACAAGCTGTTAGGGTCGTTGTCCTACCGCATCGGTCAGTTCAGCAAAGATCCCATCGCCGGCATCACACCGATCGAGCAGATGATCGAAGTCCGCGATCTGCCGATCCACACGGACAGGACAGCCAGCCTGAACAGCGACCCCGCCCCCCGCCCCTCTTCCTCCACTGCCAATGGGGATGACGCCCCTGCCGGCATGGCTGCCGCCGGGGGCATGACCTTTCAGGCCATGGAAACGCCTCTGCTCATGAGCGGGTTCCATCCTGAGGCAGTTCGCCTCTGGCAGCAGAAAATGGCAGGGACGGGCCTCGAAGCCGTCGCCGCGGGTGGCAGCAGCGGCTCTTCGCTGCCGAATACGGCGCCAAGCGCGGCTGCGGTGGCCTCCGTGCAGCCTGGCTCCGCGGTCAGCGCACAACTGGTCCGCGGCGATCTGGAGATTGCCGCAACCTGCACCGTTACCTATATTGATCCCCGGCAACTGCTGGCTTGCGGCCATCCCATCCTCCAGGCCGGGCCGGTTTCGCTGCCCATGACCGCGACAGAAGTGGTGGCAACCCTGGCCTCGCCCATGAACGCCTTCAAGATCGTCAACACCGGCGCCCCCATCGGCGCGTTCACCGAGGATCGCGATGCGGCCATCCGTGGAGTGTTGGGAGCAACAGCCCGCATGATCCCGGTCCATATCGCCGTGCACGGCGCGGAGGGCACCCGAAAGCTCAATCTGGAGATTCTGGACCTGCCCTCGCTCACTCCCCAGGCAGTCATGGTGACGCTCTACGAATCGCTGCTTGAAACCAACGAAAGCACTGCCAACACCAGCTATCACGTCACAGGCAGCATCGATCTGGCAGGATACCCCTCCTCGCCGCTCGATCTCTGGGCGCCATCGGGCGACCAGTTGCCGGCCCCTATGATGGCTGCCTTGCTGGCCGCCGAACAGTTTTCGCGGATTTATACCAATGCCAGCCGCCACGGCGCGATCCAGGAAATCGATCTTCATGTCGAGTCCATTCCCGGGCATGTGCAGGTGGAGTTGGAAACCGCGCGTCTGATTTCGAGCAACATTGCCCATGCCGGCGACACCGTTACGGTCGAGGCGACAGTCCGTCCCTGGCAACAGCCGGCCCGCAATATTCGCATTCCCATCCAACTGCCGGCACGGCTGCCGGTA
Source organism: Terriglobales bacterium (assembly GCA_015654835.1). Lineage (GTDB taxonomy): Bacteria > Acidobacteriota > Terriglobia > Terriglobales > Acidobacteriaceae > Telmatobacter. The sequence continues at coordinate 14,631 of JAATGG010000143.1, read as the reverse complement.
GGCAACCTTCGTCTGCTCATCTCGGATGCAGCCACGCTGGACCGCGCCTTGAATCAGCCCCGGCTTCCCAACCACTCCACCGACTTGGAATCGGACCTGGCGCAAGCTCGCCAGCAACACGCCGGAGACCGGATTTATGTCAGCCTGCTGGTACCCGAGGCCCAGGCCGGCATGGACGGGCAAACCCTCTCAAGCCTGCCGCTTTCCATGGCCAATGCTCTGGAACCGCTGCGCACCGCCCGGGATGTGAATCTGAATGGCGAATCGGCACAAGTGGCGGGCGAGGCCTCCACGGGGGGAGTGCTGAGCGGTTTTCAGGTTCTCACCCTGCGCATAGAACCGGGTGGAGGTTTAGACTAGCTAGGGTAGAAGCAGAGTTATGCCAATGGCGGAGCCGGATTTTCTTCATTCAGCCGGCCACAATGGCTATTTTGCCATCCAGTGAGGACCTCGGAACGACATGGCCCTAATTCAAGGACTTGCAGCTCATGCGGCGGGAGCCGAGCTATTGCCTTTTCGCTATGACCCGGGAGATTTGGGTCTGCAGGAGGTGGAAATTGAAATTACACATTGTGGCATCTGCTACAGCGACATTCATCTGATCTCGAATGACTGGAGCATGAGCCAATACCCGTTCATTCCCGGGCATGAAATCGTGGGTACGATCGTCGGTCTGGGCAGCGAGGTGAAATGGCTGCCGATGGGCCAGCGCGTCGGACTCGGCTGGCAGTCGAATTCCTGCGGCGTATGCGAATGGTGCACCAGAGGGATGGAGAACCTCTGTCTAGCGGCAGAGGCCACCTGTGTCCATCGGCATGGCGGCTATGCGAACCGGGTTCGTGCCAACGCTCGATTTGTAAGCCCGATTCCCGAAGCGCTCGATAGCGAACACGCAGCCCCGCTTTTGTGCGCAGGCATTACGGTCTACAATCCGTTGCGCACGCACGGCATCAATCCCTCCTCACGGGTGGGAATCGTGGGAATCGGCGGCCTCGGCCACCTTGCCATTCAGTTTGCGCGTGCCTTCGGCGCCGAGGTGACGGCCTTCTCCAGTTCGGCGGCCAAAGAAGAAGAGGCCCGCACGCTGGGTGCTCACCGCTTCGTGAATGCCCGTGAATCCAAAGCTCTGCGCGAGGTTGCCGGCACCATGGACTTCATCCTCAGCACCATCAATGCCGACCAGGACTGGGCGATCTACCTGCAGGCGCTACGGCCCACGGGCACGCTCTGCTTTGTGGGCATTCCCCCATCGCCGGTCGCCGTGCAAGTCTTTCCGCTTGTCTCCGGCATCCGTACGATCACCGGCAGCCCCGTCGGCAGCCCGCACCAGATCCGGGAAATGCTCGACGTCGCCGCCCGCCATGACATCAAGGCGCAGACCGAGCTGTTTCCCATGGCCAAAGCCAACGATGCCATCGAGAAGGTCAAGAAGAACAAGGTCCGCTACCGCGCCGTTCTGGCCAACTAGAGCAGTTCTCCTATTTGAGTAGTGTTTCCGGGTGGGTGCAGGGTGGAGTTTTCTTGAGGAAAACTCCACTCGACAGTCACGGTTTCCCTCTACAGCAATAGGAGAACCGCTATAAATCGGCAGCTTAAATCCCCTCTGAAAGATATAGCCGCTGCGTCCATTGCTCCAACAGCAATGGACGCAGCGGCTATATTTCACTCTGCGAAGATGCCGCTCAGGGCCGGGAAACAGGCGGAGGAACAAAGCCGCCGCGCAGCGCCAGACGCTCGAACACGCGAGCCAGCAAATCTTTAGGATGCACTGGCTTCACGAGCGTCACAAAGTTGCGACCCGCGTCCTGAATCGCCTGCAACAACTCGCCGGTCGATGTCTGTCCTGAAAATAGAATGACTTCGCAGTCGGGCACGGCCTCCGTAACCTGGAGCGCCAAATCGAAGCCACTGAGTCCCGGCATCGCCAGATCGGTAATCAGCATCTCCGGGGGAATTACCTTGGAGATTTCCAGGGCATCCGCCCCATTGAGCGCGGTGATTGCCGCAAGGCCGCTGTGCCGGAGAATCGCCGCCAAAGTCTCCGCAATAATGGGCTCATCGTCGACCACCAGAACCACCGGATGTTGCCGGTCCGCTCCAGTGGTCATATCGTCTTGGCTCGCTTCTTCGAGAAGTACCGTCGGAAAGTGCATCTTCAAATCGAAATTCGCCTCTAAACCAAGCTAGCAGGCTTCGCACCGTGCGGGTCGGCTCTTTAACGATGGAGGGCCATACGAGAGCAATGCGGCAGAGCGAGCGACGGAACCCGCGACGCTGAGCGCAATCTTGTGGTTTCAACCGCGGCTTAGTATCATTTGTTTTCGAGAATAGCTTTAGATGAGTTTAGCGATAGGTTAAGAGCGGTTTCCGCTTCAGGGATCTGTCAACGGCAACAATGGAACTGAGAAATATGGCGGATCACTCCGAAACGAAGACCACTCCGATGAAATTCCAATCCATTCTTCAACAGGACGTTCCCAAAGGTCGGGATGGCAAGCACAAGCAGATTGTGAGTCAACTGCTCAGCGACATCGATCAGTTGGCGGAGGGCTCAGCCCTGAAAGTTCCTTTGGCCGAACTGCCCGACTCCAAGGAAAATATTCGCTCGGCTCTCAACCGCGCCACACGCCAGCGAGGGATTGAAGTAGCCACTTCCAGCGACGCCGAATATCTCTACGTCTGGAAGACCGCCTCCAAGTCCTGACTACCTGTGGTCGCATACGGAACTCAACATGACGGTTTCTGCTGTACGAATGGATAAATGGCTTTGGGCCGCGCGCTTCTTCAAGACCCGCGCCCTGGCATCCAAGGCCTGCGATCTGGGCCGCATCCTTTCCAACGGAATAGAGGCCAAGCCCGCGCGCGACGTTCGCACCGGCGACAAGCTGCATATAAAAAACGAGGGCGGCGAATTTCAGATCGAAGTTCTGCAACTCAGCGAAATGCGCGGACCCGCCGCGGTTGCGCAGACCCTCTATCGCGAAACCGAAGCCAGCAAAGAATTGCGGCTCAAAGCTGCCGAAGAGCGTAAGGCGCTGCAACAATTCGATCCGCAACCCGAGCACCGGCCCTCGAAACGGGACCGCCGCAAGATTATCCAGTTCCGGGGCAGATCGTAATTTTCAAAGATGCCGGCCCGCAGATGCTTCTCGTCTGACGCCGCCCAATATACTGGAATGCCGTCAACTTTAGTAGACTCAACGGCAGCATGTTTGTTTCGAGCCTCAGCACTTCCCGCTACCGCTCCGCACTCCGTCTTTCCGCGCTTTCAGCGGCTTTGACGACCGTTGCCGCCTTGCAGCCTGCGCTTGCCCAAGGCACCCATCTGTGGACCCAGTCGCGCGTCGAGGAGTTTGAGAAGGGCACGCCGTGCGGCGTCGCCCTTTCCAGCGACGGATATCTGCGCGAGGCTCCGGCCCTGAGCGAAGTGCTGACCACACCTTCCACCTTTGTATGGTCAGTGGCTGCGGAAAAAAGCGGCATTGTCTATATGGGAACCGGCGCGCCGGCTACCGTGCTGCGCGTGGCGCAGGACGGCAAGCCATCGACACTGTTTGAGACGCGCGACGTCAGCGTCCAGGTGGTGCGGCTCGGGCCGGACGGAGCGCTTTACGCCGCCACGCTGCCTGGCGGCAAGGTTTACAAGCTCAAGGCCGATGCGACCGCAAAACAGGATGACACGAACGCCACGGTGGTCTTTGACGCCGCCGCGCTGGACAGTGCCAAAGCTGCCGGCGGAAAGACAGGGTCCCACTACATCTGGGACCTGACATTCGATTCCGCCGGGCGACTCTATATCGCCACGGGCGGCCCCGGTGCGGTGTACCGGGTCGATCCCGCAAAGCCCGGCACCAAGCCGGAAGAGTTCTTCAAGAGCGACGAGCAGCATATCCGCTCGCTGGCATGGGACGCGAAGGGCAACCTGATCGCCGGTTCCGACGGCAGCGGCCTCGTGTACCGCATCGATCCGCAGGGCAAGGGCTATGTGCTGTTCGAAGCTCCCCGGCGCGAAATCACTTCGCTGGCCATTGGCGCGAATGGAACCATCTACGCGGCGAGCGTGGGCGACAAGAGCCATAATCCGCTGCCCCCGCTGCCGGTGCAAGGGGTCGGCAGCATCACCTTTACCGTGGTGCAACCCGGATCGCTGCAGGCCGCCAACGTAAGCACCTCGGCCCCCGAAGGCACCGAGATTTACGCGCTCGCCGACGGGCAGGCGCCGCGCAAACTGTGGTCGGGCAAAGACGAGATTGTCTATTCACTGGCGATGCGCTCCGACGGTCTGCTGGCGCTGACCGGCAACCGGGGCCGCCTGTTCCGGATCGCCGACGATGGCGCCTACGCCGACATGGGCCATCTGGAGGCGCAACAGGGCATGTCCCTGGCTGTAGTGCCGAGCGCGGGAGCGTCTGCCCCGTCCGCCGCGCTGGTCATCGGCACCGCCAACACCGGCAAGCTCTATCGCTTTGGCGCCGCAGCCAGCACGCATGAATACGCCAGCGACGTGCTGGACGCAGGCGCGTTGGCCCGTTTCGGCCGCGTCGAAGTGCAGCCCGGATCGACCGGCTACGAGCTCTGGACCCGCTCCGGCAACGTGGAACAGCCGGTGCGCGGCTGGTCGGACTGGCAGCCATTGAAAGACGGTGCCGTCGCTTCGCCCACAGGCCGCTTCCTGCAGTGGAAAACGGTGCTGCATACCGGCGGAACCGTAGGCAGCGTGGGCGTAAATTATCTGCCCGTAAACTCCGCCCCCGTGGTAGACGATCTGGTGGTGGTTCCCGGTGCCCGGCTCAATGCGCAAAGCCTGGCCGGCAACCAGCCGACGACGATCAACATTGCGTTTCCCTCGGCAGCCCAGAGCGCCACGTTCGATCCCGGCTCTGCCGCGGCATTGACTGCCATGAAAGACCGGACGGCGATCACGGCGCGCTGGGCTGCGCACGATGACGACGGCGACGACCTGACGTTTGCTCTTTATCTGCGCGGCGACGGCGAGACCGCATGGCGGATGCTCAAAGACGACATCACCGACAAGGCCTATAGCTTTGACGCAGCGCTCATTCCCGACGGTGGCTATCAGCTCAAGGTTGTTGCTTCCGACGCGCCCTCGCACACCCCGGGCGATGCGCTCACCGGCAGCAAAGCAAGCGACCGCTTCGAGGCGGATACGACCCCCCCGGTGCTGAACCTTTTAAAGGCGGTGGCGGAAGAGTCCGCCTGCGCCCATGCTCCTTGCCCCATGCCAGTTCACGTGACCTTCGACGCCGAAGATGCGGCCTCCCCCATTGCCCATGCCGAGTATTCGCTGGACGCGGGACCGTGGCAATACATCGAGCCAGTCGGCGGCCTCTCCGACTCGCGGCGCGAGCACTACGATTTCCATTTGCCCCCGTTGGCGTTCGGTGCCAAGAGCGCCGAGCATCTGCTCACCGTCCGGGCCTACGATCGGCACGATAATGTAGGAGTGGCGAAAACGGTGTTCGGTGCGCCTGCAAGGTAGGCTCAATGCGATTTGAACTGTATGTGGCGGCACGGTATCTGAAGGCGAAACGACGGCAAGCCGTGGTGGGCGTGGTCACGACCATCTCCATCACGGGGGTCGCCGCCGGCGTTGCCGCGCTTGTCATTGCGCTGGCCATCACCAACGGCATGAGGCGCGACCTGCAAGACCGCCTGGTCGACTCCAGCGCCCATGTGCAACTGATGCGCGTCGAGGGAGACGGCATCCGCGACTGGCGCCCGTTGCTCGAACGGCTGCGTCGGGTTCCCCACGTCACGGCTGCCTCGCCGGGATTATTTGAGCAGGTGCTGGTAGCGCATGGAGCCCGCGATGGCGGCGCGTTGATCGAAGGCATCGTCCCGCGGGACGAGCAGACGGTGAGCAGCCTGCTTTCTTCCGCGACACCCGGCGCCGTGCAGGCACTGGAGCCGCAGCCCGAGCCGCCCTCGGCTGCAAACGCAGAACTGCCGCCCATCGTGCTGGGCAAGGATTTAGCGGAGACGGTCGGCGCCAGCATCGGCGATTCGGTCATGATCATCAGCCCGCAAGGCGAGATGACCCCCTTCGGCATCATCCCCAAATACGTGCGCTTTCGGCTGGCCGGCACCTTTCACTCCGGCTTTTATCAGTACGACGCACAAACCGGCTACCTGCGTCTCGCCGATGCCCAGCGGCTCTTTAACGAGCCGGACCTGCTGTCGGTCATCAGCTTTAAAGTGGATAATCTGGACCGCGCCCCCGCTGTCGCCCATGCCATTGAAGAAGCCGCAGGCAAGGGCTTTATGACCACCAACTGGATGGAGCAGAATCGCGAGCTTTTCCGCGCTCTCAAGCTTGAGCAGTGGGTCACTTTCATCGTGATCACGCTCATTGTCATTGTGGCCGCTCTGAATATTCTCATCGCGCTCACCATGATGGTGATGGAGAAGACACGCGACATCGCCGTGATGATGAGCTTCGGCGTCGAACCCGGTCAGGTGCGGCGCATCTTCCTGATGCAGGGGCTGCTGATCAGCGTCATCGGTACCGCCATTGGCCTCGTGCTCGGCTACATAGCCGCCTGGGCAGGCGGTCACTACCATTTCATCTCGCTCTCCGCCGAGGTCTACTCCATCGACACGCTGCCCTTCGCGCCCCGCCCGCTGGATGGTGTGATCGTGGCCGCCGTCTCGATTGGCATCTCGCTGCTGGCCACTCTCTACCCCTCGTACGCCGCCGCCCGCGTGCTGCCTGCCGAAGCGCTTCGCTACGAATAACGGCAAAGGTAGGGAAAAAGAAATGCACGATCCAGGTGGAAAAATCAGGCTCGCCGTCGCCGAAAACATTACGAGTTGGGCCCGGTTTGGTGGGAAGAACAGGGAATACCGCTACGCGCTAAGGCGTGTGTGGGACGATTCCCTGCCCTCGGTTCTCTTCATCATGATGAATCCCAGCACGGCCGACCTGCTGGTCGATGACCCCACAGTCGCGAAATGCCAGCGCTACGCCCGCGCCTGGGGCTATGGCACCCTCTGGGTCGGCAATACATTTGCTTATCGCGCGACCAGCCAGAAACAGCTTTTGCTGGCGCCCGACCCGATAGGGCCCCGCAACGACGCATGGCTGCTCAAGATGGCCTCAGAGGCGGAAACCATCGTGCTCGCCTACGGAAAGCCGCACAAGAGCCTGTGCCAGCGAGGCAAGGACGTTGTATCGCTGCTAAGGAGCGCCGGACATGAGCTTCACGTCCTGCGGCTCTGTGGCGATGGCACCCCCTCCCACCCCCTCTACCTGCCCGGCGCTCTCAAGCCCTGTCCGTACAGCGGGGACGAGGTCTGACTTAGCCTGTTTTGACTTGTGACACATTTTGTGTCACATTCAGATCATGCCCAGCGTCAATCTCCGCCAACTTCGCGATACCCGCCAACTGAAAGCCTGGTTGCAGGCAGGGGAAACCGTGGAACTCCGCGAGCGAAACCGCGTGCTGGGAAAGATCGTGCCGGAAAAGACCGCGGCTCAACCCGCTGAATGGCCAGACTTTGAGGCGCGCGCTCGCGAAATGTTTGGCGAACGCATTCTGCCAGGGGCCGATCTGCTGATCGATGAGAGAGAGCAGAACCGCTATTGACAATTTATGCAGACAGCAGTTTCGTTGTTTCCTTACACCTGATTGACCGCCATTCGCCCGAGGCATGGCGCCGGATGTCGATGCGGCCTGCTGTCTGGCTGACTCCGCTCAATCGGGCGGAATTTGTCCATGCCGTTTTTATGCACGTCTTTTGGCAGAAGATCACGATGGGCGAAGCCCAGGGTGCGGTGGCAGCCCTGGAGCGAGATTGCGCGGCTCATGTCTGGCAACTCACTGATTTTCCGTTCGAAGCCTTTGCCCGTAGCATCAGCCTGGCCCGGCAGCATGGCCCGACTCTCGGGGTTCGTACGCTCGACTCGCTACATATGGCCTGCGCTTTGGAGCTCAAGGCCCGGCACTTCTGGACATTCGACGAGCGGCAGGCCCGGCTGGCCCAGGCAGCAGGACTGGACACCGCCCTCTGACGGGCGATCCAAGCAGAAAAATTTATTGTGGCGTGATAATGCCGCCGAGCGCGTGCCGCCGCGGCAACACGATGCCGCGACGGTCCACATCGGCCGCGGGAAAGCCGGGCGATGTGGCTCCGGCATCGAGCCGGGGACGCTCGATCAGCGCACCGCTGCAAGCCGGGCAAACGGCAGCGGCAGTTCCCGATGCAAGCACGGCGTGGCACTGGCTGCAAATTCGCTCCATATTCACAGATTACCGCGAATTGCCCAGTCCAGCCGTAATGGACTGCCGCAGCCACGATTTCAGGCTGTTCCGGGCCGGCGGCGCACCCTGACCGGTACACTGTACCCATGCATCCACCCGTTCGTCTGGTCGCAATCGATATTGATGGCACTTTGCTGCCGACCTTCTCGAAAGCGTTGAGCCCCCGCAACGCCCAGGCGCTCAGGGCCGCGCAGGTTGCCGGAATCACCGTGGCCATCGCCACCGGACGGAGGACAGCCTACACGGCCCCCCTGTTCGAGGGCCTCGGCCTGCAAGCGGATATGCCCCTCATCACGTCCAATGGAGCAGTGACCCGCACTCTGGGTGGCGATGCAATCGACTGCTTTGAGTTGGAGGCGCGTGTGGCGCGCGGTTTGTGCGGGTTGCTGCGGCCATTTGGAACTATGGTCTTTACATTCGATACGCCGGGAGCCGGCGACCTGGTTCTTGAAGATCTGGAGCAGGCGCACGAACGGATCGCAGTATGGGTAGAAGCCAACCGCAACGCTATTCGCGTGGTAAAGCCCCTGGAAGGGGCGCTCGAAGACGGCGCGAACCCGATCCAGGGCATGGTGACCGGAGGGCTGCACAAAATGATGCAGGCGGAACAGGCATTGAAAGCCAGTGAATGGGCCGGAGCCTGCGAGTGCATTCGGACCGAATATCCGGCGCGCGACCTGTCGATCCTCGACCTGCTGCCTCCCGGAGTCTCAAAGGGCTGGGCGCTGGAGCGGCTGGCCGGTCGGCTGGGTGTGGACCGCAAAGAAACCATGGCCATCGGCGACAACTGGAACGATGTGAATATGCTGGAGTGGGCCGGACAAAGTATCCTGATGGGCAATGCGGCGGCAGACCTGAAGAGCCTGGCAAAAATGCGCGGCTGGAAGCAGGCTCCCCCGAATGATCAGGACGGCGTGGCGGCAGTGCTGGAAACAGCCATCGCCAAACGCACGTCCACCAAAGTTTTAAGCAACCGATAAGCGGCACAAGGCTTTGATTGCATGCGGAAAGTTTTCTTGATCGCACTGGGGACCATGGCTGGCCTGGCCGGGCTGGCTCCGGCGGCGCATGCCGGCGAGCGCATCCTCCTGCGCAACGGGTTTGACCTGCGCTGCAACCACCATGCCCAGGTGGAGGGGCATGTGCGCCTCTATACAAGCCGCAGCGAAGACAATTACATCGAGTTGCTGCCGGAAGAAATCGCGGGGGTTGAAGCTGTTCCCGACCCTCCGTCCGCCGCCGCGACAAGGGCATCGGCAGCACCTTCGGCTAGCGCTCTGCCCGCCAAATTGTCAGCAGAAGATCTGCGCCAGATGCTGACCCAGGCCGGCAATGAACACAACGTCGACATGAATCTGCTGGCCAGCGTGGTCAAAGCGGAAAGCGCGGGCAATGCCCATGCCGTCAGCCACGCCGGCGCCCGCGGACTCATGCAGCTCATGCCGGCCACGGCCACCGAGTTGGGCGTTGCAGACAGTTTCAAGCCGGAAGAGAACGTGCGCGGTGGCGCAAGCTATCTGGACGCCCTGCTCACGCGTTATCACGACAATCTGTCATTGGCCCTGGCCGCCTACAATGCCGGCCCCGCCGCGGTAGACAAATACCACGGCATCCCGCCCTATCGCGAAACGCGGGCTTATGTCGCGCGGGTAATTCATGAGTTCAATCGCCGCGTCGGTATCCACGAGGCGCAGGCGCGCCAAGCTATCGCAGCGGCGGTTCCACCCAGCCACGGCTCGCGATAGCGATCAGAGTCCCTGCATGGCAAAGCGGCCGGTATTGTCAATAACCGCGCCACACAAAACTCCCGAATCCCCATCCCTGCAAACGCTCCCTCGATACACCGAAAGCCAACTGCCAAGCTGAAATCGGCGTCCGCAACCGAGTGTGCTGCATACACAAAGGGCGCCCTGCAATGCTGCAGGGCGCCCTTTGTGCGCGATCTTCCAATCTCTAGAACTGGTACTTGAGAGCAAATTGGAAGAGGCGCGGGTTGTAGTTCACAGGGGTGGATGTGATCTGTCCAAACGTACTGGCTTGGACCGCGTAAGTATTGAGCGATGCGCCCGTCGCCGGGTCGGTGTCCGGAGTAACCTGCAAGGTCGCATTGGGATTGCTGAAGTTGGTTGTGTTCGTGATGTTGAAGCACTCGGCACGGAACTCCAGCGTCGAGGTCCGGTAGATGGGGAACGTCTTGAAAACCGAGAAGTCCACATGCCGGGAGTGCGGTCCATAAAGAGGGTTCTTGCGCGCGTCGCCTACGGTGCCGGAGGCTTGCGGAGTAAAAGCGCTGGTATCGAAGAACTCCGAAATGGACGAGTCGCTCAGCGAAGCGCCATGAGTCTGGTTGGGCCGGTCTGAAAATCCGGCGTTGGTCGTCAGGGCAATGTCCTGAGAGTTGGTGACGGTGAATGGTTGGCCCGACTCCCAGACCAGCAGCGTGTTGGCTTGCCAGCCCCCAGCCACTACCCGCTTGACCCCGTGGAAGCTCTTGCCGAAGGGCAGTTCATAGTTCGCAGTCAGGACGCCGCGGTTGCGAATATCCATATCGCTGTTTCCGTAATCGAGCGTATTGATCTGCGATGGAACAATGCCGAATCCATCGTTGATCTCATTGCTCAGTCCGATCACGTTGTCGAGTCCGTGCGCCAGGTTGTAGTTTGCGCCAATCGTCAAGCCTGCCTGCGTGCGGCGCGTAAACGAGAGCTGAAATGCGTGATAGCTCGACGAGCCGGTGCTGAAGTACCCGCCGATCTGCGTAACGTTAGGAAGTTTCGCGTAGTAGGGACGAAGCGTGTTGAACGCCGTAGCGGGATTGGTGCCTTGCGCCGCTGCCAGCGCATTCAGCGTGCTGTTTGACACCGGCGCCGGCACATTCTGATCGTTAAAGACCGAGGCAAGGTGGCGGCCCAACATCCCCACATAGGTTGCTTGGATAACATTGCCGCCGAACTGCTTCTCCACAGTCAGGTTGAACTGCTCCAGATAGCTGGTGCGGAAATGCAGATCCAAGGTATCGGCAATCTGGCCGCTCGGGTTGGTGGCGCTGGCTGCCGTGGGCAGTGGCGGCCCTTGCTGGAAGCGGGTAATGCCGTTGGGGCAGTCTCCGTTCTGGCAAAGGACAGAGGAGATAAAGGGCTGGTTCTTGAGCGAAGCGTTGGACGTGAAGTTCTCCGGCACATACGACATGCCGTAGCCGCCGCGAACCACCCAGGTAGGCCAAACGGTATAGGCGAAGCCAATGCGCGGAGCCACGTTGCTCCACGTCGTATGCAGACCGGCATAGTCGTTCACACCGTTCTGGCCCGCCACGATAATGGTGCCCGTTGTCGGATCGAAGTTCGAGATCGCGTTGCTCGTCTCTGTATAAGGCGTAAACACGTCGTAGCGAACTCCGAGATTGAGAGTCAGCTTGCTGGTGGCGTGCCAGTCGTCCTGAAAATACACGCTCGGCTCCCATGTGCGATAGTGCGGAGGCACCAGGCTGTTCGACCTCTGCAACTGCTGAAACTGCCCTCGCAGCAGCGCGGCAAGACCGGTCGAATCGACGGCCCCGGTTGCCGGGTTCAGGATAGGATTGAAGGACCAAGACCCGATGCCGTAGTTATTCTGCGTATTAAGCGCCTGACGGCGGATAAGCGCAGCACCGATCTTGATGTTATGAGCGCCCCGGTTGATAGTGACCGCCCCCTGGTACTGGAAGGTATTGTCAATATCTACGATGGGGAGAAAATCACCGTCGCCGAGATCCGCAAGCCCGCTGACCGAGGCCGGCGCAAGACCCGAAGTGATCTGGTCGAAGTTGGTATTGGGCTGTCCGAAGGCCGAGTTGACAGCCTCGCCATAGTTGAGCGGGAACGATTGGTTGTTGATCCGCGTGTAGCCGAAGCCAAGTTGAAGCAGCAGGTTCGAGTTGAAGGTGTGAACGAAGTTGACCTGCGCGTTCTGCGCATCGTCTTTCGCGTTGCCGTAGTAAAGAAAGATGCTGCCGCCCGGCGCAATGTTCAGGCCGCCCTGGTTCACCAACGGCAGTTGCCCGGCGTGGACCGACGGCACACGGTTATACGTGTAGCGCCCATAAAGCAGATTCTTCTGGTTGAACTGCTCATCCACGCGGCCGTCCACCGTATCCGAGTTGAGCGTATTGACCGGCGACATGACGTACGTGCCCGTGGCAGCCGAGGTCTGCGGAGCATTCGGCATCGGGTAAAGCATCGCGTACTGCAAGCCGACCGGATCGACAACTCCCCCATCGGCAAGCGCGGAAGGATTGCTCCTCAACAAGTTATATTGAGCCGCCGTGGGCACCTGGCTCACTACCGGATTGGCGCCCTGGACCTGCCGAAGTCCTTCGTAGTCGGCGAAGAAAAAGGTCTTATTCTTGATGATCGGTCCGCCGATGGATCCGCCAAATTGATTCTGCCGCAACTCCGGTTTGGCGTTATGCGCACCGAACTGGAAGGGATAAGCATCGAGTACATCGTTGCGGAAAAACTCATACGCCGATCCATGAAAATCATTGGAGCCGGACTTGGTGATGATGTTGATGATGCCGCCCGCGGTTCGGCCCACATCGGCTGTATAAGTGTTGCTCTGCACGTTGATTTGCGCAATCGCCTCAACCGACGGACGTATGCCGATCGTGCCGATAATGCGCTCATTGTTATCCAACCCGTCGACCATCTCGTCGTTGATCACATCCGATTGGCCGTTGACCGAGATCGAGGAGGTTTGCCGGCGATCGTCGGGACGGGCGCCGCTGGTCAGGCCGTTCGGCGGGCCTTCATTGGCTCCGGGAGTAATCTGCGCCAGGTTGATATAGTTGCGGCCATTCAACGGCAAATCCTGCACCGACGCCTCGGTCACAGTCGAAGTGAGCACCGAACTATCGGCCTGCAAGGCCGGTGCTTCCGTTGTGACTTCTACGGTTTCATCGGCAGAGCCGATTTCAAGCTTGGCGTCTTCACGAACACGATCGCCGGCAGCCAGCGTTACCGACGACACGGAAAAGGTCTTGAATCCCTGCGCCGCCACGGTGAGCGAGTAAGATCCCGGTCCGAGGAGCGTAAAAGTGTAGTCTCCTGAGCCGGTCGATAGAGCGGTTCGAGTTTGTTTGGTGCCTAGATTGGTGAGTTTTACTGCTGCCTGCGGAATGATGGCGCCGGTATTGTCGGTGACTGTGCCGGTAATATCGGCGGTTGTGCTTTGACTCCTTCCAGGTAACGCTAACAGCATGAAAACCGCAAATACACACAAACTGAATACTCGGGAAGAAGATATAAGTCTGAAGAATGGCTGTGAAAAAAATGGTACTGGGAAAGATACTAAGTTGAAAAAGTCCCTGGCTCTCAAATAGCCTTTCCGGACAGATCGGGCCGTATCCATCTAAAGCCTCCGGTTACTGTTCTCTTGCACGAGTTAATGCCTGTTCGTGCCGTCGTTAGGGCCGACCTTGGGAGGTGGCCGGTGCGAAGCAGGAGATACCCGTCCCCCGCGTGATGCAGTCAAGAGTCTGGAGGGGCTTCCGCCGCTCTCTCAAGAACCACGCAAAGTTGTGCATCGATCCGATGCTTGCATAAACGTTCAATCGCGACCGACCGGGCGTGCTCATGCCACTTTTCACTCCACTGTTCGAAAACAGAGGGGATGTACGTGCGCGTGAAGACTAACTTTTGCCCGAGTAAGTCACTCGACGGCATTTGTTAACTCACGGCATGAGAATTTAGATGAGTGAAATGATTGTTGTCAAGATGAAAAAGTAGCTATCCCCTTTAGTCAATCGTTTGTTTTACTTATAACCAGCCGATGCGAATCTCGCCTTTGAAATTATGGCCGCAGTGAATTTGAGCCATCCCATTTGATGATAACTATCAAGTTAGGTCCGACTTTCGTTGATGCATTTCGATTCTAAAAAGTTGCTTTATTAATCTTCCCTGCGCGCACTAAAAATAAGCAAGAATGAGAGTAACTCTAACTTCAACCATTAGGGACGTAAAGCCTCCGCTCAAGATTCGAAAACTCAAGACTCATAATGGATGAGTTCGGACTGCCCCGTCTCGAAATTTTCCTGGCAGGCGCCAGGCAGGCAAAGCGAGGGCCTGTTCACCTGTTCCGCAGCGGTCTGTTGCTAACGTAGCGAACCCACTTCCACGGCTCTGCCGTTCAGTCTTTGTCGAGAATTTCATTGAGCTCTTTTGACGGCCTCACCGTCCCGAACAGCCGGGCAATTTAGACTTGATCTGTCGCAACAAAGAGAATCAGGACGAAACGGAGAGCAATTGAAGAAGAATCAATTGATTCTGGGTTTGGGAGTGCTGGCAGCTTTGGCTGCCCTTATTGTTTGGGGTCA
>JAATGG010000277.1 GCA_015654835.1 Terriglobales bacterium | reverse complement strand
CTGCTCCGCAAAGCTGCCAAACGATCCATCGACGCCCTGTGGAGGGAAATCGGCGACCTGCTCAACGCCGTTACACCAGACGAGTGTGCAAACTTCTTCGCCTCATGCGGATATGTAAATACTTAAATCGAAAATGCTCTAGCCGGACGCGAATACTTACGGTCATCCATTCAGAATGGCTTTGGATATGGCATATTATGTTGTGTATGCAGCACATTGAGACACTATGAGCAAGGGCGGGTTGGGTAGGGGGGAACTGATTTTTCTAGTTGGCACGATCCTCGGCGCCGTTGTGTTCGGTGCTTGGCGGCTGATTGCTGGACATCTTCCTAAGGACATCGGGTGGGGTTATCTAGGTTTTGCAGGACTGTGCTTCTTGGACAGTGCAAAAGAATACTTTGACAATATCCGCGACGACACTCAAACAATTAAAGAGCAGTTTGAGCGCATAGAAAGATGCTTAGGCGAAATTCAGAGCAAAATCTCCGACAGAGATTGAAGTAATTCTTAATTTGGACAAGAAACTCTTATGCAGAAAACATAGTTCCATCCTCCCGCCAAGCCCAGCCGGAAATCAGATAGACTGCACAGGCAACAAGGTCAGGTCGTCCACCAGTCCCACTTCTTTTTGGACAAACGGCTCGCCATAGCGCACACCCGCCAGCAGCCCATAATGGCGCGCCTCGGCAAAAGTACGCTCGCGAATCTCTTCCTCGGGAACAAAGAGACTGCCGCCTGCGGCTTGGTTGGCATACTGCGACCGATAGGCCATGAGTGCGGTGTGGCGCTGCTCGATAAAGTCTGAAATGTCGACGATAAAACTGGGACGCACATCGGCGTACAGACTCGCATAGACAATCTTGAAAGGCCGATGCGGCGCCGCTCCCGTGTCCACCTTGGCAAGGCCCGACAGGAAACACGCCTCATAGCCCAGCGTGGCCGTCATAGCGTGATCCGGATGCCGTGCCTGCCAATAAGGCAGAATCACGACGCGAGGCCGCACCTGCCGCAGCACGCGCACGATCTTGATTCGGTTTTCAAGGGTATTTTCGACAGAGCCGTCGGGCAGATCGAGTGCCTGCCGCCATCTCACGCCCAACAGGCCGGCGGCCTCTTCGGCCTCCGCGGCGCGCTCTGCAGCGCTGCCGCGGGTACCGGATTCACCTTGTGTCAGGTCGAGGATGGCGGTACGCAGGCCGCGCGCCGCCATGCGCAGCAGCGTGCCGCCGCAGGTTTGTTCCACATCGTCGCGGTGAGCGGCGATTGCCAATACGTCAGCCACACTCGCGGCAGCGGCCATCTGCGTCACCGGATTAGTAAACGGTGTTGTTATCGTCGGTGAGCCCATCCATATAGGCCACGTCGTACGCCGTGCCCGTCACCGTCACGAATTGGTTATCGATCGACGAACCGTCCACGGTGGAGTAGATATACACCTGCCCGCCCTGCGCAACATAAACCTTGTGCAAAGTGGTCACCGCGGCAATTCCAGTCAAGTCGCCCAGGTAGGACTCAAGCAGCGTGACCTTGTTCGTGGAAGTGTTGAACATGGTCAGGCACCCATAACCGCCGGCTGCATTCGTGGCGAAACGAACGCCGCCCGAGCATTTGGTCATGCCGATCCACAACGTGTCGTCATCCGCCAGAATCATGCGGCTCACAGCGCCCGGCTGCCCGTCGCTGATCGAGACAGGCGTAGAGACCGTGGCCGGGGTCGTGCCTGCTGGCGGAGTCACCACCGTCAGGTTTCCGCCATACAGCGTTTGCCCCTGCACCTGCTGCGGCTGCTGCCCTACTACGTAGAGCGTCGAGCTGGTCACAAGCGCGTTGCTCGCCCCTCCGGGAACGGGAATATTGCACCCACTGGCTCCTGCCGTGAGGCAACTCGCGGTCAGCGCAGCCGTCTTCGGCAACAATCCGGACTGCTGTCCCAGCAGGAAGATCATCGGCGAGGTAGGCAGAAGAGAAACGGAGGACGCCGTGCCGCCGCACTCCGGTCCGCAGTTCAGCACGTAAGCAGTTCCGCCGTCGGACGAAAAGACAGCCTTGACCGGACGGTCGAAAGCAAGCGGCTGCCCGTAATAGTTGCCGGTCGCATCGGTCGAATCCGGGCTTTGCGCCTGGAACAGGCACCACGACGGCGCATTCAGCGGCTCGCAATCCACCGCAGCCTTCGGCCACGTCGCCGGACCACCGGAATAAGAAATCGTCTGCGTCGAAGTCAACTGACGGGGATAGTAGACAAAATTCGAATTCTGCACGAAGGCCATGGCCACCGTGCCACCCGGATTCACGCTCACACGGTAGACGCCGGGAAGGCTCAGCGACACCGCGGAGTTGTTCGCCCGGTTCACCACCGTGAATTGGTGATTCGTCTGATTGGCGGCGAAAACGTAAGACTGGTTCCGCGAGATGAAAATACTGGAAGACAGTCCGCTCAACCCGGACACCGTGCTGCCGGTGCTCTCCTTGGCATAGTTGATCAGGGTAAAGCTGCCGTCCCCCGAGCCATAGACAGCGCCCACCTGTTCTTCAGGCATGTTCTGGATGCTGAGCGGCAACGCCCCTGAAAAGCCGCTGATAGAGAACAACGGAATCTTGTCGTTGAAGCTGGAGCGGATATCGTAAAAAGCATCTACGAACTGAAGCGAGCCTCTCGTGAATGAGCTGGGGTTCTGAATCGCGATCAACACACGATTGCTGATCCCGCTCGGCGGCAATGCACGGCCCGCAAAAAAGGTAGTGGATCCACAACCTGCCAGCGCGGCCGCAGCCACAAGGGCTGACGCGGCGCTTATCCAAAGACTTCTCTTCTTCAAAATCCCTTACCTCAACGGAAGCGCGGAGCGTGCCGCGATTAGGGCATTCCGGGAATACAATCACCCTGGAAATGCGTTAAGTCAGCGGCGCACGGCCGCAGAGTGAACAAAATCGAGAGCATCCGCCGGAACATCCGGCAGATGACAATCACCCCGGGCAGACACAGTTCCAGCATTGCTTATGACTTTCGAAGTATAACAAAGCGGACCCGCCCGCTGGCGCCCGCCGCCCAGTTGGCATAGCATGTCAAGAGAATGCCGCAGTTTAACGAAATTTTCGCCAGTCGTCCCGTCCTTGCCGATGGCGCTATGGGCACCGTACTCTATGCCCGCGGCGTGTTCATCAACCGCTGCTACGACGAGCTGAATCTTACCGATCCGAACCTGATCCTCTCGATTCATGAGGAATATCTGCAGGCCGGCGCTGAGATCATCGAAACCAACACCTTCGGCGCCAACCGCTTCCGGCTGGCACGGCACGGTCTGGCTGGCAAAGTTGCGGAAATCAACGCAGCCGGGGTGCGCCTCGCCAAGCAGGCGGTAGCCCACCTTAAAGACAAGCAGGCCGGCGAAGCGTGGGTAGCCGGCGCCGTCGGTCCGCTCGGCGTCCGCCTCGAACCGTTGGGCAAGACGGGCCTGGACGAAGCCCGCGCCGCCTTTGCCGAGCAGATTCGCGCCCTGGCCGAAGCCGGCGTTGACATGCTGGTTCTGGAAACCATGCCCGCACTCAACGAGGCCCGCGAAGCTCTGCTGGCCGCGCAGGAAACCGCTCCGCATCTGCCCGTGCTGGCCATGGTCACCGTCGACGACGAGAGCAACTGCCTTGACGGCTCTTCGCCCGCCCAGGCCGCTGCCCTGCTCACCGAGTGGGGCGCCGGCGCTATCGGCGTCAACTGCTCCACCGGGCCCACCACCGTGCTTACCGCCATCGAGGCCATGCGCGCCGCCACCACCTTGCCGCTCGCCGCCATGCCCAACGCCGGAATGCCCCGCGCCGTCGAAGGCCGCAACATCTATCTCTGCTCGCCCGAATACATGGCCAGCTTCGCCCGCAAGGCAATTCAGGCCGGCGTCCAGTTTGTCGGCGGCTGCTGCGGAACCACCCCCAACCATATTCGCGCCATGCGCTCGGCCATGCGCGCCATCGACGCCCAGGCCCGGGTCACGGCCAACGGCGCTGCGCCCATCTTGAGCACAGAAACGCCTCCCGCGCCGCTCGGTGCCCGCTCCCGCATCGGAACCCTGATTCAGGAGAATCGCTTCGTCACGCTGGTGGAGATCGTGCCTCCCCGCGGCATCGATTGCGCCAAAGAGATCGAGGGTGCCCGCCTGCTCGCCCAACTCGGCGTGCACGCCATCAATGTCCCCGACTCCCCGCGCGCCTCGGCCCGCATGAGCGCACAGAGCCTCTGCATCCAGATTCAGCAACACACCGGCATTGAAACGGTTTTGCATTACACCTGCCGCGACCGCAATCTGCTCTCCATCCAATCGGATCTGCTTGGAGCTTCCTCCATCGGCCTGCACAATATCCTGTGCCTCACCGGCGATCCGCCCAAGCTGGGCAACTATCCGGACGCTACTGCCGTGTTTGACGTGGATGCCATCGGTCTGGTCAACATCGTGCGCCGCCTCAATTACGGTCTCGACATCGGCAACAACACCATCGGCGCCTCCACCAACTTCACCATCGGCGTCGCCGCCAATCCCGGCGTGCCCGATATCGAGAACGAACTGCGCCGTTTCGCCTATAAGGTCGAGGCTGGCGCCGAGTACGCGATCACCCAGCCGGTCTTCGACCTGCGCCTGCTCGAAAATTTCCTCAAGCGCATCGAGGGCTTCCGCATTCCGGTCATCGCCGGCATCTGGCCGCTCACCAGCCTGCGCAATGCCGAGTTCATGAAAAACGATCTGCGCGTTTCCATGCCCGAGGAAATCATGTTGCGCATGGCCCAGACCGATACCCCCGATGCCTCCCGCCATGAAGGCATCCTCATTGCCCAGGAGATGCTCGAAGCCGTGCGCCCCATGGTGCAGGGCGTTCAGGTCAGCGCTCCCTTCGGCCGTTACGCTGCCGCCGCCGAAGTCATCGCCAGCGTGCTGCCCCCTGTCATTGTCCCCATGGAGTAGTCTCATGCCTTCGTTTGAAGAGTCGTTGAAAAAGCTCGAAACCATCGTCGATCAATTGGAAAAGGGCGACCTGCCCCTGGAAGAATCGCTCAAGCTCTTTGAAGAAGGCGTCGGGCTCTCTGCCGCCTGCAAGCAGGAACTCGATGCCGCCGAAGGCAAGGTGCAGATGCTCGTCAAACAGCGCGACGGCTCCCTCAAGCCCGAACCCTTCATGTCGGAAAAACCCTTCTGATTCCCGCTATAAGGAGTGCTCCCTGAGCGGCGAACCCGCCTCTCTCAGAGCATTCCAATTCTTTCCCTCACAGCATTGGCCCGTTACTTGCTCCTCTCTCGATGCATCGCCTTCCGGGGTGCACAGCGGCCTGCACTCCGCTGCTTTCTATTTCGCCGCCAGGAGCGCTCGGTTGCAGAAGATAAATAGGATTCGCGCAAACTACGCCGAGAGCTTTCGCTGTATCGGCTCCGCATGTGAAGAAACCTGCTGCCAGGGCTGGAATGTCCCCATCGACCAGGCGACCTATGAAAAATATCAAAATCTTCCCGCCGGCGAATTAGGCGCGCTCGTCCAGGCAAGCGTTTCCATCAATCCACCGCAAGAGGGCGTTCCCCCTTCGGCAGGTGGGGTGGGCGCCGGTTTCGCCAGGATCCAGATGACGGCGGACAATCAGTGCCCTCTGCTTTCCGAAAATCACCTTTGCCGCATTCAAACCGAGTGCGGCGAGGGGTTCCTTTCCTACGCCTGCGCCACCTATCCGCGGATTGTCCGCAACATAAACGGCGTGGAAGAGAAAGCGCTGACGCTCTCCTGCCCGGAGGCCGCGCGCCTCGTCCTGCTGGCTCCAGACCTGCTGGGCTCCCGTGCAGCCGTTCACGCGACAGCAGACCCGGACTATCGCTCTCCGGCCCCCGCAAGCGATGACAGTCGCCATCCCGGCCGCGATACCGCCGCAGAGCCCTCCAATCCTTCGAGCTATTTCTGGCCCATCCGCGAAGCTGTGTTCGCACTGGTGCTGAATCGTGCCTATCCGCTCTGGCAGCGCCTCTTTCTGCTCGGCGTCCTTTGCCGCCGCCTCGATTCGATTGCCAAAAACGAGTTGCAGCGCAGCGTTCCCGATTTTCTGCGGGATTTCGAGGTCACCGTCGCTTCCGGCGCTCTGCGCCCAGCCATGGAAGACCTGCCTATCGACCGCCCAGGCCAGTTGGACGTGGTGCTGCGGCTGGCAGGGCTCCTGCTGCAACGGTCCAGTGTGCGGCCGCGCTTTGCCGACTGCATCCAGGCCTTCACCTCCGGCATCGGCAACGGTCCCGGCGCCACATTGGAGTCGCTCACCGGCCACTACACGCTGGCGCACGACCGCTACTACGCCCCTTTCTTCGACCGCTCTCCCCACATCCTTGAGAATTACCTGGTCAACACCATCGTGCGCTGCCAGTTCCCTTTCGGACGCGAAGGAATGCAACCGGGCGGCGCCTATTCCATGACCCGCGAGTTTGCCCTGTTGACGCTCCAGTTCGCCTTGATGAAAGGCT
>JAATGG010000136.1 GCA_015654835.1 Terriglobales bacterium | reverse complement strand
TTCAGTGAGCGACGGCCCCTGCGCTACGAAGCCCACCCCGAGAGTAATCAGCGCGATGCCCATCCAGCGCGCAAGCGAAATAGGCTCCTGCAGCCAGAAGCGCGAGAGCAAAGCGACGATCACATTGCCGAATGCCGTTGCCGGCAACACATAAGTCAGATCGGCCCAGGAAAGCGCGGTGAGATAACTGGCGAAAAAGCAAATGAGCAATGCGATGCCCACGGCGATCCACGGTGTAAATACTGCGGCAATCAAGGAAGCTGGATGGGCGAGCGTGATTGCCGGCAGACTGGTCATGCCGCGCGACAGGCAAGTATCCCCGAGCGGAGCACACACTGCAACCAGTCCCAACACCAGATACTGTCGCGGCGAGAGCTTTGCATGGGCCATCAGTGTTTTGTGGATCCTCAATATACGACGAGAGATATAAGCGAAAAGAAACAAGGGCGGACGCCTGGCGCCGCCCTCGTTTGGAGTTGTAATCGCGAACTAAGCGCCCGCGCCCACGGTTGCTGGTGGATCGGCCTGATGGTTGCGAGCCGCTTTGACCATCTTGTTTCGTTGTGCACGCAGTTTCAAAAATGCCTTGGCTTCGACATAGAGGCGCGGCACATCGCGGTTGACAATCGCTTTCCAGATCACGCGGAAGGCAGCCTTGGGCCGGAAGTAATACTCGTCGTAGAAGCGATGCACCATTTCCAGCACGTAGTCGGTAGGCAGGCCAGGGTACTCGATGTGCGCCATCTGGTGGCCGCCTTCATCGCTCATCGCTCCGTGATTGACGATGAAGCCGTTGGCCTTGGCGTAGTCGTAGAATTCGGTGCCCGGGTAAGCGTGGGCAATCGAAACCTGAATGGTTTCGACATCCAGAGTCTTGGCGAACTTGATGGTGTTGTGGATCGACTCCTTGGTCTCGCCCGGCAGGCCCAGAATAAAGTCGCCGTGAATGGTCAAGCCCAGATCGTGGCAATCCTTGGCGAAGGCCCGCGCACGTTCAACCGTGGCGCCCTTCTTGATGTTTTTCAAAATCTGCGGATCGCCCGACTCGAAGCCCACAATCAGGAGCCGGCAACCGGCGTCCTTCATGGCTTTCAGGGTTTCGCGGTCGGTGGTTACACGCGAAGTGCAACTCCAGGTCAGGCCGAGGGGCTTCAGCTTCTCGCATAGCTCGATGGTGCGCGCCTTCTGAATGTTGAAGGTGTCGTCATCGAAGAAGAACTCCTTCACTTCAGGGAAGTTCTCCTTGGCCCATGCCAGCTCGGCGGCTACGTCGTCCGTCGAACGCTTGCGCCATGCATGTCCGCTGAGCGTCTGCGGCCACAGGCAGAAGGTGCACTGGGCAGGGCAGCCGCGGGTGGAGTAAAGCGCAATATACGGGTGCAGCAGGAACGGCACGTTGTAGCGCGTCACATCCATGTCGCGTTTGTAGATCTTCGTTGCCCACGGCATCGCGTCGAGGTCTTCAACCTGCGGACGATCGGGGTTGTGAACGATCTTGCCGTCCTTCTTGTAGCTGATCCCCAGAATCTCATTGAGCGGCTTGCCCTGGGCAAACTCGACCACCGAGTAATCGAACTCGCGGCGGCAGATAAAGTCCAGTGCGGGGCACTCGTTCAGGGCTTTGTCAGGGGAAGTGGTTACCGGCGGCCCGACAAACGCAATGCGAATGGAAGGATTCGCTTTCTTGATGGCTTCAGCCAGGCGCTGATCGCCTTCCCAACCGATGGTCGAGGTGAACAGCACCAGAAATTCGTAATCCCTGCAGATGTTGATGGTTTCTTCGGCGGAGACATGGTGTGGGGGAGCGTCCAACAGGCGCGAACCCTCCAGCAGACCGGCAGGATAAGTCAACCACACCGGGTACCAATAGGATTCGATCTCACGCGTAGCGGGCCAGCGTGAGCCAGCGCCACCGTCAAACCCCTCGAACGAGGGCGGGTTCAGAAACAGCGTCTTCAAAGGCATAGGCATCCCTTCCATTCTAACATTGCGGTAGTTTTTCGAGCGCCCGCCGCCGTCGGGCTGCCGGTCACGCGGCTATTTTCCGTGCAGTTCGTGCAGCCAGTCTTGCATGTGTCCCAGGGCGCGCAGCAAACCGAGCCGCGCCTTGGCCAAATCAAATCCCGCGTCCAGCGAATCCTCAAACTTTTGGCGCTCGTCGATCTGCGCCAACTGCTCGGCCTTGGGCGTCAGTTGCGGAGGTGCTCCGGGGCCGCTTCCTGCGCCGTTGCCGAACTGCATTTGTGCCTGGACGGTCTTCAACTGCTCACCGGCGATTTGTTGCTTGAGGGTGGCAATCTCCGCCAACGTATCCAACTCGCGCAGGGTGCCGGTCAGCTCTGCAATCTGTACATCATTCTGCCGTTGCGCCTGTTCGGCCTCCACGGTAGCCCGCAACGCATCGGCAGCCGACTCGCGGCCCTTGGCGAGATGAGCCAGATCGAACAGAGGCACTTGAATCGAGAACCCGGAGCTGAAGTTATTGGCGGGAATGGGAATCTTGTAGAACTCGTCCGCGTTGTTCAGCAGCGTGGTGTTGCGATTGTACTGCGCGACAAAGCTCATTTGGGGAAACAGCATATATTGCTGGTCTCCCCTGGCGAGCCGTTGCTTCGACTGAGCCATCATCCGCGCCGATTCGATGCCGGAGATGGTATGGCGCGCCTCATCCGCATGAACCTGGGGAATCTCAGGAATGCTGGCATGATCGGGCGTAATCGACCCCACTGGCAGAGCGGTCAGCGTTGCAAGCTGCTTGGCAAGCGTGCCCGCGCGCGTTTCAAGATGCAGACGCTTGAGCCGGAGATTTGCCGCAGTCAAGCGTGCCTGCAGCAGGTCGCTTAGCGGATCGACTCCGGCTTCGGCGCGCTCCTGCTCGATCTGGACGAGGCGGTTGGCAAAGTCGTCCTGCTGACGGGTCGCTTCCAACTCCCGGTCGATCGTATCGAGTTCGATGTAAGCCATCGAGGCATCAAGCGCTACCTGTTCCCGCGCATCCTTGAGATTGAGCGAAGCTGCTTTGATGCCGGCGCGCGCCGCTTCAATGTAATGCTTCTGGGGAACGCTGAAGACCAGAGACTGAATCGAGGCACTGTAAATCGAAGAAGGGGTGCCGGTGAATCCAATGGACGGCGTTGCCGGCAGGCCCGAACTGAACTGTACCGAGGGAACCAGGACGTCCTTGGTTTCAGAGAGCACAGCCGTGGCCTTGCGCAAATCGGCATCCGCCAGCTTCACGGTGCTGCTGTTGCGTTGAGCCAGGTCCACCACCGTCGCCAGCGACACCTGTGCCGGCAACAGTGCAGGCACAGCCGCAAGGAGGGCCACGACAAAGATCGGTCCCCATGCTCCGATAGGCGTCCACGTCGGGCTCGGATTGTTTCTAATTCTCAATTCTCGTTTTTCGGTCAATGCTTTGAATCCTGCGCGGACTTGTATTCATGCGCCAATGCCAATGCTGCGGCTCGTTCCTGCTTTGCACCTTCGCTATCGCCCAGTTGATCTTTGAGGCGAGCCAGCCGCGCATGAGCGACAAAAGCGGGCGCCTCCTCGGTCTTGAAAGGACTGGCCAGGTAGTCGCCGAGCATCTTCGCCGCCAAGGCCGGCTCCCGGTTCGCCCGAGTCAGCGTTGAAGCGCCGTTGTAGAGCGCGACACCCGCGTGCTTATCCCGTTCCGCCGCATTGATGCCATTGCGCACGGCAGAGACCATGTCGGTCCAGCGGCTGCGCCGGCGATAGAAGCTGGCCAGGTTCATCCACTGGAAAGCCGGATGCGCTCCCAGCGCGATTGCCTGCTTGTACTCCCGTTCGGCTCCGTCGTAGTCCTTGTTTTGTTCGGCGATCCGGCCCACCATCTCATGGCCTCGTGCCGCGTCCACTTTCTGCAGCCGTGCGGCGACCGCCGTTGCCTTGTCGATGCCGCCGCCTACCACGCCCGGCGCGGAATAATAAAACTCACCCAAATCGGTCAATGCTTCTGCGTTGCGCGGGTTCAGGCGGACCGACTCTTCCAACTCCGTCCGCGTCCGCTTGGCCATCGAATAGGCACTCAGAAAAGACGCGCGGCTTGCTTTTTCGCCGAAGGCGCGAGCCAGCCACATGTGATAGTCCGAGTTCTGCCCGTCAAGGCTCACCGCCTGTTGACATTCACCGATTGCAACATCCCACTCTTCCAGAACAAACCGGACCCGGCAAAGCAGGTTATGCCTCTCGGCCGTGCCTGCTCCCGAGGATGGCAATGGCTGGAGCAAAGACAGCGCCTTGTCGGCTTCACCCGCCTGCAACGCCGCGTTCGCCTGGGCAAGAGTGTCTTTAGGGGACTGCGCCGATGCTGCCAGCGCGGCCCCCAACAGTACGATGACTGCGGTCAGGAGTCCTATTCTCACCGCACAACCTTGATCGGAACGCCTTCCTGCAACGGCTGCCCGTTGGTCGTTCCGGTCGCAACCAAGTCGCCTTCCTTGAGTCCGGAAAGAATTGCAACCTGCGTCAGATTGAAATTTCCTGTCGTCACCGAGGCTCGCTGCAACCCGTTATTCGCAATTCGATACACGTACGACTTGCCGTTTTCAGAGTGCAGCGCTTCCCGGGGGATGGTTAATGTGTTGGGATCGTTCGACGTGGTGACGGTGACGGTGACATTGGTGTCGGGCAGCAGATCGGCGCCTGCGTCATCGACCTTTACCAGCACTTCGCCTACGGTGCGGGTGCCAAAGGTGATCACGGTTACGGGAACCCGAATGATGCTGCCGTGCCACACCCGGCCCTGCTTGGCGTCCCACTTGATCTGAATCGGCTGGCCTACGGCCAGCTTGCCGATCTCCGGTTCATCGAAATATGCCCGTACACGCTCGTGGTGAAGATCCGCCAGTTGCAGCAGCAGCTTGCCTTCTTCGGCAAACTCCGACCGCCCGATGTTCAGGCTGTAGACGGTTCCTGCAAACGGAGCGCGCGGAGATGTCTGCGCCACCACTTGCTGTGCCGCCGCGAGGCCCGCCTTGGCGTCTGCGAGGGCAGCAAGTGCCCGTTCTACTTCTGCGGGTGAATAGCGGCTGTGTGCGCTTTGCTCAGAGGCATGGAGCGTCGCTTCCGCGGCTTCGAGCCGTTGCCGTGCCGCGGCCACCTCATTCAGCGAGGCCGCCCCGGTAGCGTTGAGCTTTGTGAGGGCCGTCAGGTCCCGTTGCGCCTGATCGCGGTCGAGCTTAGCCCGCGACAGGTCTGCCGCCGCTGCCTGCTGCTCCGCCTGGCTACCGTTGTGGGTAGCGCCTTCAAACGCTGCCTGGGCGGCTTTTACCCCGCTTTGCGCGGTCGCCAGCCGGGCTCGTGCCTGCACATCATCCAATTGCAGCAGCAGTTTGCCTGCAGGCACCTGGTCGCCGGGCTGCACATAAACCATTGAAACTGTGGTCGCGATAGGACTGTGGAACTCGTAGTTCACTTCCGGTTCCACCCGGCCATTGGTGCTCACTGTCGTGGCCAGTTGTGCGTGTGCCACTTCAAACGCACGAACAGGCAGATGCTCACGGGTGAGCGACCGAACGGAGAAAAATACCACTACGAGAAGGACGGCAGCGCCCAACCAGAGCCAGCGCTGATCCCATTGCTTTCTTTCTTGTGCCATTCAGACAACCTGAGTCAGTATATAGGACTCAATCCCAGCCCCTGGAGGAGCATAAAATTACACCCGGCCTGCATCTGGCCAGTCTCTATCCCGTCCCCATACAATGGATTTATGGTATTGGAACCACGCTACACAGACGACCACGCCAAAGCCGGCCTCGACTTCGCCTTCCCCGCCATCGAGACGTGGAAAAACCAGTTTCCAGGCTATGAAATCACGATTGACGATCCCGAACTGACTTCGGTCTGCCCGAAAACAGGGCTCCCCGATTTCGGAATTTTGACGATCCGCTACATGCCGCGCGAGCGCTGCCTGGAATTGAAGTCCCTGAAAGAGTACCTTTTTAGTTACCGCAACCTGGGTATTTTTCAAGAGAATATCGTCAACCAGGTGCTCGAAGACATCGTGAAGGCCTGCGATCCGGTATGGGCTGTGATCCGCGGCGAGTTCCGCCCCCGCGGCGGCATCGGCACCACGGTAGAAGCCCGCTGGCCCCGGCCCATCGCGTAAGCCTCGAATTGGCACGGAGGGAAGTGTGGCGGCTCTCTGCCTGCCCTCTGTGCTATTCATGGTGATTCTGCTTGCTCCCGACAGGTCAGGGCCTCTTGCCAACTTTTCCGCAGTCACTTCGTTCTCGCCCCAGCCCCGCTTTGGGGACGCTGTTGCTGCTCGTCGGCCTCAATCTGCTGAACTTCATCGACCGCTACATCCTGCCCGGTGCGCAATCTCTCATTCAGCAGGACTTTCATGCCACTGACCAGCAGATGGGCGCGCTCACGACCGCGCTGCTGGTGACGTATATGCTGGTGGCGCCCCTCACCGGCTGGCTCGGAGATCGCTTTCCCCGTAAGCCGCTCATCATTGGGGGCGCGGTTTTATGGAGCTTGGCGACGCTGTCTACGGCCTGGGTCCACGACTATTGGACTCTCTACCTGCGTCATGCGCTGGTGGGTGTGGGCGAGGCGACATTCAGCATTTTTGCTCCGGCTGTGCTGGCCGACTTCTATCCTGCGCGCGACCGCAACCGCATCTTGACCATCTTCTATCTCGCTATTCCCGTGGGAGCGGCCCTCGGCTACCTGGCTGGCGGACAAATCGGTTCCAATTTTGGCTGGAGGGCTCCATTCTTCGTGTGCGCCCTTCCCGGGCTCGCGATTG
This sequence comes from Terriglobales bacterium, assembly GCA_015654835.1. GTDB lineage: Bacteria > Acidobacteriota > Terriglobia > Terriglobales > Acidobacteriaceae > Telmatobacter. Next base: position 236 of record JAATGG010000136.1, on the reverse strand, counting down.
CGGCTTTATATGCATGGATTGGCCGCGAACCGGAGCGCGGTTCAAGCGACCGCCTCCGGCCCACAGCCGACCGCGCCACGGTCCTGGGACTTTTTCGCAATCCGGCTTTTCTGGCAGGCAGCTTCGGGCTGGCGACTCTCACCTTCGTCATGGGGGGTATCTCGGCCTGGGTTCCGACGTTTCTGCAGCGTTTTGCCGGCCTCTCCGTCGGCAAGGCGAGCTTAGTCGTCAGTGCC
>JAATGG010000151.1 GCA_015654835.1 Terriglobales bacterium | reverse complement strand
CCGTGGACCGGGGTGTCTGGACACAAGCGAGCGTCGTACACCAAACGACGAGCAAGGCGGTTCCTCTGGGAAATAGCATCATGTTGGTTCCCGTGGGTCTTGCGCCCGGCAGGTTTCCTCTATTTCGCAAAAAACGCACTACAAGGTGCTGACACCTAACGATAGCGTCTTGTCTCAACGGCAGTCACACTGCCGGGTTATGGTTGGGCTGTTCAGTTCCAGCTTACAGGCCGCGAGCCGGCCGCATTCCACGGGCTCAGTCAAAAATTTCGATGCCAATGCATCCACAATTCATTGATTGCAATACCCGCAGCACCAGAAGCTGCTATACCCAGAAGGCTAGCGGCTGTTATGTCTTTCAAGCGAGTAGGTGGAACATTCAAGTGAGCATGATGCAGGCGAAGGCGATATAGTGGAAGCCTTTGAGGGTAGTATCGAGCCGTTCGTAGTCTCTTGCAAGTCTTCGGAAGCGTGCGGCCCGGGCGAAGCTTCTCTCGACGCCCTATCTTCGTGGCAGTAGGACGAAGCCGCATTTGGCCATGGGATGTTTGGCCACCTCCAGCCAGATGCCATGCTGCTGTGCAGCGTCGGCGGCGTTGGGTCCGGTGTAACCTTGGTCGACATAGGCCAGCTCTACCGTGTTGCCTGTTACCTGTTGGACTGGTTCGGCCAAGTTGGCCACCTGCTCGCGGTCACCTTCAGGACCATCAGGTGGCCGAGTGTGTCGACGGCGATATGCACCTTCGAACCCTTACGTCGCTTGGCTCCGTCATAACCGGCGCGTGCGCTCGACTCCGGTGTCGACTGCAACGTGCGGCTGTCCAGACAGACAGCGGTGGGCTGGCCTTTGCATCCGCCAAACTCACGCAATAGCGACTGTACGTCGGCCACCAGTACCTCGAACACACCTGCGTGAAGCCAGCGCTGCATCTGCTGCTATACCGCCGCCCAAGGCGGAAGATCATGTGGCATGTGACACCACTGGTTGCCGGTCTCCACGATGTAACGAACACCATTGAACAACTCCCGCAGGCTGCGCTGACGGCTGCGACTGTCCTCCCGGCTCAACAGCAAATACGGCAGCACAAACTCCCACTCCTCGTCACTCACGTCCCTCAGATACGATCGCCGGTCAACCTCGCCCACCTACACAGCATGGAAAATAATCTGCGCCATGTAAAGTCACTACTTCGCTCCAAAGACATAACAGACTCTAGGGAACCTCTGAAGAACTCCCGCGTCCGCGTTGTTATTGGTTAGAGTTGAAGCAGGGGAGATGATAGGCGGCGGCTAAATCCGGAGCGATTGGATACGGAATCTTTCCCTGTGCTACCTGCTGAATGACGAACGGGGCTGGGAAGATCTGTACAGCCTGGTCCGGCTGCATTGCTAAAACAGGATAGTCACCTAAACGTTTTTCGACAGCCGTATCGCTGATCGATTGAGGATCTAATTGCTGCCCAAACCACTTTTCCGGTCCCATCGCCATAACTTGCTTAAGATCGCCAGGACGGGCTCCAAAAGTAAATCTATTCAGCATCTGCTGCGCCCTTTCCTGTGTAGCCAGAGGTGCCAGGCGACCGGTTTGGGCGGAAGAACGTTGTACTGTCTGCGAACGAGAAGTCCTCGTAGTTGGAGCCGCCTGCTGCGGCCCGGACTGGGCCAGAAGGATCGAGGCAGACAAAAAAGCAATAGCGAAAGAAGGTACGATTGGGACCCTATCCATACGCAAGCCTCACATGAAAGCCCGATCTTCCTTTAATTAAGGACCCATGCCGGGTTATTTTGTCGCTCATATAGTCTCAATTTTTTGAATCCTGAGTGAAGTCTCATAGTTTTTCAGATTCCGCCCTGTAGAGCTCGCCTTTCTCCTGGCAGAAGACGTGAGAGGACTTCTGGAAACGAGACTTCCCTCCCCCGGCAACTTGCATCTCTCGAAATATTTTATAAACATTGCATCCCATTCAATCGTGCCCGACAAGGCACGCTCTGACACATGCCCTGCCGAAAGTTCACCGACCGCCATTTGCAACACGTTGTCGGCATTATGCACCGCTCTCCGGGAGACCGTCCGCCGCTGCAGAGAAATGTCTAGCGAATGACCTGGAACGAAGCGACGATGTTTCGCGGACTTCCGGGATAGACTACGAAACGTCCACTGGCTCCCGAGAAATAGCGCCGATCAAGCAGGTTGTTGGCGTTCAGTGCAAAGCGATATTTCCAACGCTCGCTTGCCTGCCGCTCGTAGGAGACGCCGCCATCTACCCGCGCATAGCCGGGAACGAGATAAAACATATTGGGCGCGGCCTGAGTAATCAGTTGTCCATTCATTTTGCTTACACCTGAAACGCCCGCGCCAATGGACGCACCAGTCAGCCATCCGTGTGTCTGGTTATACCGCGTCCACAGGTTTGCCGTATGGCGCGGCACGGCTTGCAGCAGACTGTCCACGACATAGGTGTTGTCTTTCGCAATAAAGGCGTTGGTCAGAGCGTATCCCGTGATCAGGTCCCATTGCCGCGCCAAGTGGGTGGTGGCATTGAATTCGACACCGCGGCTGCGCTGCTCTCCTAACTGGATCGAGAAGCTTGGATTGTTGGGGTCTGCCGTTATGACATTCGTCAGATCGATCTGATATACCGATGCTGTTCCTTCGACACGATGCTTGGCAGCTTCAAATTTGAGACCCGTTTCCAGCAAACGTCCACGCTCGGGCTGGAACGGCGCGCCATTGACATTAGTACCAGTCTCCGGCTGAAACGACTTATTAAATGTTGCATACCAGGAGAGAGAGTGGACCGGTTGCCATGTTACTCCCACGCGCGGCGACCATGCTGTTTCACGGCTCGATGAATTCGGCGTCACGAAGTAGCCGACAGTCTTAACCTTGGCGATATCGTAACGGATTCCACCCGTCACCTTCAGGCTCGAAGTCAGTGCGACCTGATCTTGCACATAACCGCCGCCGTAACCGTCTCGCGCCTGATCGATGCGCGAGGTCTTCAACACGCGTGGAGGAAGCGCAGCATAATCCGGATGGTAGATATTAAGCGTGGAGGTATTGATTCCTCGCGCGGTATTTGTATCGTATAGTTCGTAATTCAACTCCGCTCCGGCAAGCAATGTGTGCTGGATCTTGCCGGTTGCCACAGTTCCAGTCGCCTCATTGATCCAATAGTGAGCCTGAAAATACTGATCGGTCTCAAGGTCGTTGAGGGTTACGGTCTGCTGGTCCTTCGACAGTGTATTGGCAATGCGGGAATTGTACTTATCCCACCCCGTCGATGAACGCTCGTAGCTGCGAAAGGTCCAGTGCTGCCCAATCGCCTGATCGAAACTGAGACCCGCCTTTCCCTCGCGGTAGGGATACGACAGATTGGGATCGGCAAGGTACCGGCTCACGGGCAGATTGGCTGGCCGCACCCCAAGGGCGATCAAGCCGCGATCATTCAAATTGCTGCCGCCAAGAAATTCCGTATACAGACGAAAACTGGTGCCAGGCGTTGGCGTCCAAGTCAAAGTCGGCGAGAGGAAGAGACGCCGGGTGTAGTTAAAATCGCGAAAGCTCTGGCTATCCTGTCCCGAACCGATAAAGCGATAGAGCACTGTTTTGTCCGCATTCACCGGCCCGGAGGCATCGATGGTCGGGCGAAGAAATTGATACGACCCACCCTGCATCGTCACGCTATAGTAGTGATCCGGAAGCGGCTGCTTGGTCACTAGATTGACAACGCCGCCCGGGTCGAGCCGACCGAACACCGTCGAAGATGGCCCCTTGAGAATATCGATCCGTTCTACATTGGCAAACTCGGGAAAAGTCGCATTGCTGGTTGGCCCGTTGCGAAAGCCGTCTTGAAATGTCGTGTCGGTGACAAACCCACGGATCGTCACGCGTTCCTGTCGGCCTCCCGCATCTTCCGCAATCGTCACGCCGCTCACGTTGCGCACCGCATCCGCCAATCTCACAACTTGCTGATCGCGCAGCAGCTGCTGTGGCACCACATACACCGCCTGCGGAATTTCTCGGATCGGTGTGTCGGTTCGCGTCGCCTCGTTGCTCTCCGTCGCGGTGTAGCCGTTAGACCCGGCCCGCACCTCGACTGTAGTAAACTGCGGCGCCAGATCGAGGATCAGGTCCGCCACGTTGGGCTGATCCGGCGCAACGTGGAGCGCCTGTTCTTTCGCGATGAATCCGTTAGCTGCCACCGTCAGGTTGTAAGTACCGGGAACGACGTGCACGGTGTATCTTCCCGACGAATCGGTTGCTGTTTCCACCTTTGTAGCGCCACACGACAAAGCAACTACCGCGTCGTGCAAGGTCGCTCCTGATGGATCAGAAACGATACCGGACACCATCACCGGCGCATCACTGCCGCCCGCGGTACACGGCTCAGCCAGATTCGCTCCTTGCGCATACAAAAAGCAATTTGGGACCCACACAATCACTGCAAAAAAGAGCACGACTCCAAAATAACGAATGGGGAAAAACGGGCGCAGCATGACCTTCCTTTCCTGCGTATGGGCCAGCGCACTCCTCTCATGGAGAAGCCGTCCAGCCACGGTTATCGATCTCAAAGCCGCTGCGGCGCTTCGCCAGAAGACTCCGCAGCGGCCTTCCCTTTCCGCTTAATAAAACGGATCAACTCCGCGCTGTTTTCGGTGCGGCCATTGCAGATTGCTCCAGTTCGCGAACCAGCTTCGCGCGAACTTCATTATGTTTCTTCCAAGAGATGAGACGACGCCAAGCGAGCGCGAACCCGGTCCATACCAGCACGAGAGTGCTGAGCATGGCTGCCGCCGCCACGGACCTTCCCGCTATCCCAAAAACTTCACCAGTGTGCAGAAACCGCGCATAGAGCCGCCACTGTCTTCCCCGGGAGTTTGCCGAGAACGGCTCCCATCGCACCACACGTCCATCTTTGCGTGCGACGACAAGCTGGGCACGATATTGCGGTTGCCCTCCATCGCCATCATCGAGCGTGAACGCGATGTTCTGATCTTTCTCAGCGGGCAGACGCATCTGAATGCTCTTCCATGCGGTGTCTTGCGCCAGCGCGCGCTGAATCGATATATCGAGCAAGGGAAGTTTCGCTGCGGGCAGCGGCTTCGGACGCCGCAGTTCCGCTTCAGCGCGCTCGGGAGGAGGCGGGCTGCCGGCCGCGCGAAATAGCAATGCATTTGCCCAGCCGTATGCCATTACAATGCCGCTCAATGCAATTACTAGCAACGGTACGGACATCCAGAATCCGCATACCATGTGCCAGTTCCAATCCCGCGCCCGGCCGCGCAGCTTCGCACGGAAGAAAAGTGTTGGCCTCACATGCTGCCAGGCAAATTTGCGCGGAAACCATAGCACCATTCCGCTGACAATCAAAAAGACGAATGCCACTACGCATATATTTTTGATCTGCCGCAAGGTTTCATGGCGCACACCATTCAGAGCGACCCACCGGTGAAGGTCTCGCACGGCCTGAAAGAATCCCCGCAGCTTGCCGGCGCCGTTTCCGATCACATGCCCATCGCAACTTTCTGCGAGAACCACCGAACCCGCGCCGAAAGCGATCTCCGCCGGGTGATGATTGTCGGAATAAAGTGTCAACGTGGTCGGAGTTCCATGCGCATAGTTCGCAGCGTTCTGGAGCAGCACAGAGGGCGCGACGCATTCCGCTGTCGCCGGAGACACAATCCGCGCACCCCGTTCAGCCCAGCCTACGATTTGCGGCTGAAAAGCCAGGATGCATCCGGTCATCGCCAAAAAAGCAATGACCAGACCAACCAGGAGGCCGGCACAGAGATGGAGCCAGAAGATAGCCCTGCGAAGCGTCATCGGGCAACTCGCCCCACACTACAGATCGAGCGCGTGCATATTGGCAGACAGTCTTCCGCTCTCAACGTGCTGCTGCACGAGGCATGGATAACCAAGCTGTTCCTCCGGGGATATTCCAGACCGACGAAAGCTGGGTTATACTGCCCCCAAGTCGTCGGCCTTCGGGTTGTCGATCTCGGGCCTCTCCTGATGCTTCGCCAAAAAGACAATCAGGGGAGGCCTTCCTTCTCGACTTCCAAAGTACGACAATTTTGGTCGCATATCAAGTCGGAATCCATTTTCAGGCCCCCGAGCCTATCCGGCCATGGGGCTGAACCGGCGATTCTCGTGCAGATTTAGGACCCAACCGAACGCAGGCGTTATTCGGCGCAAACAGCGCAGCCATTCCAATCCATCGGGACATGAACTCAGGCCAAACTAAGTGAACAGTCACAAATTGATCCTGCGGAATGATTGCATTTCTACAGATTATCCGGGGACCTGCGCTTGCGCGAACCCGCCTTTTGTCCCAACGAGAACGCCCACCGAGTCGTGGGGATGTCTCTTGTGATAATTGCGGCCTCGAACCTTGGAGAATTCGTTCGCAAAACATGGCAAACGGACAGTGTCTCCATTTGTGGGGCTAGGCCCACTTAGCAGGAACATGGCCGTTCGATTTAAACAGTTGGTCCTCGACCTTTGTATGGCGGCTTATCCAGGAGAATCAGCCTGTAGAATATCCTGACCTGCACTTCGCTTCGATGGCATTCTACTCAGGCTTAGCCCATTGAAATGCGGCTTTGCTCGCCGCCCAAAGCCAATCTTTCGCTGCAGAATTAACAAGGTACACTGCGAAGAGATGGACCGGATAACTTTCGTCGTCCACGCTGTAAAAGACTATTCGCTGTTTCTTCATCGCCCTGAGTTACCTTCTGCAATTATTTGCCGGCTACTTGAACGACTCATGACTTAGGCAACAAAGTTTGTCCACCGCAGTGAGTTGATCGGACTTCAGACGAAAGCAACGCGATAAGAGGCGATTACCCATGAGTTTCCTGACATCTCCATATCGATATGCAGAAATAGAGGCGCCGTCCGGGCAGGAATCCATATCTTCCACTCGAAGTCTGAGAATAAGCCTCAGCGGACTCGTTGTGATCACATCGATTTCGGTCTTACTCGCGCTCGCCACCGCAAGCGAATGCCAATCTGTTTTCCATCTGCCCTCCCTTTTGTACGGCACGATACTTTGGGGGTGGTGGGGCGTGACCGCCGGCGTCATCTGGAAACTCGCTCCCCGCAAACCTTCGATCCTGCGCTTCTCCCCAGAAGCAATTGTTTTCCATCTGTTCATGGCCTGTACCCTCGGCGTCATGCATCTTTTTTTGCTGGGGAGTTTGGGTTTTACGGTTTCGCAATGGCACGCACACCAGACCGCGTTTGCTGTCTGGACGAGTTTGCTGAACCTCAACCGCTTCGGCATTGAGATTCTCATCTATGGATTTGTCTTCGGAGTTACGGGAATCAGTCAATACCAGATTCGCGCACAACGCGATGCCATGAAGGCACTGGAACTCGAGAAACAGCTTTCTGCAGCGCATTTGCGCGCGCTTCAGATGCAGCTTGAACCACATTTTCTATTCAACACATTGAACGCCATCACGACGCTGGTAGAACTTGGCAGACAGACGGAAGCAGCGGAGATGCTTGCCCATCTGAACGCAATTCTCAAGAGCACACTTACAAGAACCACTCCCGAGAAAATTCCATTATCACAAGAATTGGAGATCGTGGAGAACTACCTGGCCATCGAACAGGTCCGCTTTGCCGACCGGCTACGCATCGAGATCAAAGTCGAACCAGGCGCTCTCGATAGTCTCATCCCTTGCTTCCTGCTTCAACCTATTGTCGAGAATGCGATTCGCCACGGCATTGCGCATTGTGAGAACGAAGGTCTCGTGGAGGCTTCGGCGAAGCGCATCGGAGACAACTTGCATTTGTTGGTGCGCGACACCGGCCCAGGATCGAAGATCCACGCGAAACCGGGCAATGGAATTGCGCTTAAGAATACGCGGGAACGACTCACCCACTTCTACCGGGATGGATACAATATGAAGGCGCAACCGACAGACAGCGGCGGCTTTGAGGTTGCTATCACCATTCCTTACGAGCGGGGTTAAATGAATCTGAGAGCCTTGATTGCCGACGACGAGCCGCTGGCCCGCGAGAGGCTGCGATTCCTGCTATCGGACGATGCGGAGTTCGAAGTGGCCGGCGAATGCCGCAATGGCAAGGAAGTGCTCGCAGTTCTTAAGGAAGAGCATTACGACGTCCTGTTTCTCGACATCCAGATGCCTGGAGGCAGCGGCTTCGAAGTTATCGAGCAGATTGGTATAGCGCACATGCCTGTCACTGTTTTCGTAACCGCGCATAACCACTATGCCGTGAAGGCCTTTGATGTGCACGCGCTGGATTATCTTACCAAACCGGTTGAACCGGAGAGGCTGAAAGCAACTCTCGCGCGCGTGAAGCAGCGAATCGCCGCGCAGACGGCGCTGATGACGCAGGAGAAGTTGAAATCGATGCTCGCGATATTGGGCGGTGAGCCTGCGGAACGCCGCGAGATTCCCAAGGAGTTTCCCAAGCGGCTGGTTATACCCAATGGAATAAAAGACTCATTCGTGAACGTCGAGGATATCGAATGGATCGAAGCAGCGGACTACTATTCCTGCCTGCATGTAGGCCCCAGGAACTTCATGCTTCGAGAGAGCATCAAGGAACTTGCCAATACCCTCGACCCGAAGAAATTCGTTCGTGTCCATCGCTCTGCCATTGTGAATATCGATCACGTACGCGAGATTCTGCGCGAAGGGCGGAACGAAGGCTGGGTGCTGTTAGCGAACGAGCATCGTCTAAAAATGAGTAAGGTCGGATGGCAGAGCTTGCTCGCCGCAAGTCGCGGATAAGCCTGTCTCAACAATAAAAGTTGTTTGATGCCCATGCCCGCGGAATAACGCACCGCGCCCCGCGTAAACATGGGCTTCCCCCGTATGCTCCCTTGTTTTCCTGCAAGGCAATGGACCAAGACGATTGTATCGGCGAGATTGACGCTAGGAGTGTGTATGAAAATCGAGCACGTGCCGGGATTGCGTAAGCCGTCGCGTTTGTACCGGTTTGTCGTTTTAGCATCGCTGCTGGTTCCGGCAGTATCCATCGCGCAACAGCCTTGCGTCAACGGCATCCGCATTGAGGGCGTAGTCACCGATCCCTCCGGGGCTGTGATTCCCGGAGCCCAGGTGCAGACCCAAGATGGCGAGAAGGCGACGACTGACGCGTTGGGGCAATTTGCGCTCGCATGCGCGCCGGCCGGCGAGGCCACGCTCCATGTGCAGGCTGATGGATTTACGCCAGTCACGGTAACTGCCAGCGCGCAAGCGGGAGGAACAGCGCACGTCAATCCTAAGTTGGCCATTGCGGAGGTGCAAACGGAAGTGCGAGTAGCCGCAGATACGGCCACCTCTCTCGATATCGATCATGGTGCCGGCACTACTGCCTTGACTACCGATGATATCCAGCAGCTTCCGGATGATCCCGACGATCTCTTGCAGCAGCTCCAATTACTGGCATCCACTGGCGGAGGCGCGTCAGGCGCCGCCACGGTCGTCGTGAATGGATTTCAAAATGGAAGCGCGATGCCTCCGAAAAGCTCCATCGCTTCCATCCGCGTGAATCCCGATCCCGTTGCGCCGGAGTACGAACGCGACGATTCCGAGGGAGGCCGGATTGAGATTACGACCAAACCAGGCACGGACCGGTTGCACGGAGCACTCTTTTTAACCGACAGTGACGGCATCTTCAATGCGACCGATCCGTTTTCTGTTACAGCGACTCCAGCTGGTAAACGGCGCTATGGCTTTGAACTGGGTGGACCCGTCGTTGCCGCGAAGAGCAGCTTTGCGCTGGCCCTGGAAAAACGCGATATCGATGAGTTCGATGTGGTGAACGCGCTGACGCTGGACGCAAATCTGAATCAAACCGCGGAACAGCAGACGGTCGCCGCTCCGCAAAGGCTCTGGATCGCATCGGCGCGCGGCGACTGGCAATTGACGCAGAAGGATATGGCGTCTCTCTCGTATGCCGCCAACGTAAACAACCGCGGCAACCAGGGCGTGGGCGGGCTTACGCTCGAAGATGCTGGTTATTCCAGCCTCGTGGCCGAATACGATCTGCGGTTCAACAACACCTACACTGTCAACGCCAACGTGCTACACGAAACACGGATCGGCTACACCTGGAAGCGCACCGAGCAGACGCCGAACTCTACCGCGCCAGCATTGCAAGTGGCGGGATACTTCAACGGCGGCGGCGCCACCAGCCAGAACCTAAACAATCGGGAACGTGATCTGGAGATCGATGACGACCTATTGGTCACGCGCGGCAAACATGAGTTGAAATTCGGCGCGCAGTCGCTCGGTATCTTCGTGCACGATTACGATCCGGATACCTTCAACGGAGCGTATGTGTTTGGCGGCGGCAATGCTCCGGCGCTCGACGCGAACAATAATCCCACGAGTGCAACCACGACCATCACGCCTCTTGAGCAGTACCGCAGGGCGTTGCTTAGTCTGCCCGGCGGCGCACCGACAACCTACCAGGTAACCACGGGCACCCCGCTGGTTCCGTATACGCAATGGCGCCTGGCGCTGTATGGGCAAGACACCGTCAAGCTTATGCCGCGGCTCACGGTGACCGCAGGTTTGCGCTATGCGCTTCAAACATCGCCCGGCACATCCCTTAACTTCGGCCCGCGGCTAGGTATAGCCTGGTCGCCAGACAAGCAATCCACCTGGGCGATTCACGTAAGAGCCGCCGTGTTCAACAATTCGATCGACCAAACTGATGCTGCGCAGGCTTACCGATTAAATGGAATCCGACAGCAGCAGGCAACGGTCTATTCGCCGCAATACAATGAGCCGCTCACGTCGATTCCCGGATCGATCGCGGTGGGTACACGATGGCAGTTCACCCACGCATTTGAGCAGATACCGGTCGGCGAGCTTGCAGTGGGCGTTGAGCACGATCTGCCACACCACTGGCATCCATCGGTCTGGTTCACGTGGTATTCGGCGTGGGGAGATCCACGGACAGTCAACGTGAATGCTCCGCTCGTCCCGACCAGTAGCAGCGCATCTTCAGACCCCACTGCCGCACTGCTTGCTTCGCGACCGGGTACGCCTAACCTGAATATTTTCGAATATCAGAACTCGGCTCATAACAGCGGGAGCGTCTTCTGGGCGGGAGTCGAACAAAAAAGCTATAAGCGATGGACCTTAAATATGGGGGTGTGGAATGTGAACTTTAATACGAATTCAGGAACGCCGCAATCGACCTACAGCAGACAAGGCGAATTTTCCCGGCCCGATTGGCAGTCGAGCGGCGCTCTGGCAGAGAGCGATCTAAAGTTTCCATACAAGATTGAGTTATCGACGGAGGCTTACTGGCATTACGGAACACCTTATAACATCACGACAGGAACGGACGCCAACGGCGACGGCAACTTCAACGACCGCCCATCGTACGCCTCGGCCGTCGGCAACGGGGTCTACAGCACACCGTTTGGACTCATGACTACAAATGCGGTGAATGGCGATGTACCGCGCAACTTGGGCACCATGCCTGTCGTTATCCATATGTACAGCAATCTGAGCCGGGCTTTCGCCTTCGGCAATAAGGACCATCCGCGCACTCTCACGTTCAATGCCCGTGCAGCGAATCTTCTCAACCATACCAATGTAACCGCGGTAGGCACGGTCGTCTCCTCACCTAGCCTCGGGGAGTCGCTCTCCGCCGAAGCTGCACGACGTGCCGAATTGGGAGTGCGGTTCGCGTTTTAGATCTGCGCGGTAGCTACAGCAGCGATATCCCAAAATGCTTACGAGGCGAGGAACCTGCCTGTTCGCTCGGCTTCGGGCTCTGCAGTGCCGCGCAACAGAACTATAATGCTTGGGATGACAACGGCAGACCGTGATTCTGGACAAGATCGAGTAGCGCCAGACACCGATTTTCTGGTGGGCGGCGGTGAGTTGGGCGAGCGCATCCGATTGCACGACTGGGCAGCCACGCCTCTCGGTCCACTCTTCGGCTGGCCGCAGCCGTTGCGATGGGCTGTCAGTCTTTGCCTGCGATCCAGACTCCCCATGATCATTCACTGGGGATGGCCGGACCTCATCGTCCTCTACAACGATGCATTTATTCCGCTCATCGGCGACAAGCATCCTCGCGCCCTTGGGCGGCCACTGTTCGAGTCATGGCCCGAGTTGCAGCCTGCGATTGAATCGACGCTGGAGAATGTATTCGCTACCGGCCAGGCTGCCCTGTTGAAAGATCTGCTCCAGTTCTATCGTCGCGGGGAATACCTCGGAGAGAGCTATTACGCGGTATCGGTGAATCCCCTGGAACGTGAGCCCGGCAAAGTTGGCGGCATTTTGTCGCTGGCCGACAACACAACAGATCGCGTAATTGGCGAACGACGACTCCTGACACTCCGAGGCCTAGTTGCCACCTCCGACGACGCTAGAGAGCTTGAGGAAGCGTGCCGAATCGCAGCCAATGTGCTCAGCGAGAATCGGCACGACCTGCCATTCGCGTTGCTGTACCTCGTAGACAAAGACTATAAGCGAGCCAGCCTGGCAGCCATTGTCGGCTTGGGCTCCGAAGAAACGGCGAGTCCGCGAACCATTGATTTGACTAACGAGGACATTCCGGCAGACTGGCCTGTCGCCCAGGCGGTTCACACAAACTCTGTCCAGCAGGTTGACGATCTGGAGAAGAAGTTTGGGCCTCTGCCGGGAGGGCAATGGAAAGAATCACCTCAATGCGCATTGATTGTGCCGATCACCCTCGTCAACCACCAAACGCCGTCCGCTTTATTGATTGCAGGCATTAGTCCACGCAGGACCGTGGACGATTCCTATCGCGGTTTCCTCGACTCGGTGGCCAAACTGATCTCTGCGACGATCATGCGGGTGATGGCCGACAATGCGTTGGCCATCCGGCAAATCGTCGATGTCATTCCCCAGATGATCGGCGTGTTGAATGCAAACGGGGACCCTCTCTATGCGAATCAGACCATGCTGGATTACACCGGTCGGACGATTGAAGAGATGACGACTCATGATTATCGCGCTCGTATTTTTCACCCGGAGGATATTGCACGCCTGCAGGAGGAGCGCCGAAAAGCGCTGCTTGACGTTGTGCCCTTTAAAAACGAGCAGAGACTTCGACGCAAAGATGGGCAGTACCGGTGGTTCCTCATTCAATACAATCCATTG
>JAATGG010000144.1 GCA_015654835.1 Terriglobales bacterium | reverse complement strand
TCATAAGGAATCGATCTCCCAAGTTGTTGCTGCCGGTGGGGCAGAGAAGTGCTCCTCAGTGAAGAACACCGCCCTGCCCGCTTGTTCGTTTTGCCGTTGCGACTCGAAGCGAACCAAAGGGTAAAGTACCATTATTGAGGGCCTGGGTCGCTGGTCCTTGTGATTTTAGCCCTGTGCGGTCCGAAAGCATGGGGGGCTGGTCCTGCTGGCAGACAGGCGAAGGCGCCGAATCCGGAGAATTTCTCTCTCCAGACAGCGAACGCGTTCAGTCCTCTCAGTCGTTCCCGCCACCAAATCGATTGGATGCCGATTTTCCGCTGGCCGCCCATGGGGCGCCTCTGTCGGGGGCTGCGTCCCGTTTCAAAGGCGCCGGGGACTGCAGATAGGGAAGGGCTTCCAGCAGGCATAAGGCGGAAAAATTCCATTTGCATTTCGTGTGAATCTCCAATTATTGTCTATTTCACGTAGAATGATCAGTTTTGCGAGCGAATTGCGGACATTTGATCTCCGGTGATCGCAGGATTTTGGGGCTTTCGGGATTCATGAGGTGAGTGATCCGCTATGAAGGGAGGGGATCTGTCCCTTCTCGCAGTTGTCCTGCCGTCCATCGAAGGAGTCTGAACGCGCAATGAGGCAGGGCCCATTGCATGTTCCCGGCAACTTCGTGTTGAACAGAGCGAGTTCATCGAGCCGAGGAGATGATATTGCTAGATTAGCGTGTGTCGAGCAACGCCACGGACCTGAGGGTGAAAGCATGTCGGAGCAGAGGACAATTGAACCATTTCTGCCGTTCGGTTGCTGGGCGCGTGAGAGCCACAAGTGTGGTTGGTCGCGGCGCGAATTTCTGCGCGGCGCGCTCGGGGCGAGTGCGGCTTCCATGTTCCTCAAGCCTCGGCGATTGTTTGGTGCAACTGCGGAGGCCCGCCGCAAAACCATTATTGTGACGTTTGGCGGCGGTGCTCGCGATCAGGAGACCTTTTCGGCTGCGGGTCAACATAACATTCCCCATTTAGTCAATGAACTGGCACCACAGGCTACGTTCTTTCCGCAGGTTGTGAATCGAGGCATTCTCGGACACTATGTGGCGACGTCAAGCATCGCCTCGGGAAGATATGAGACCTTCGATAACTTCGTTGCGCAGGCTCCGGCGAATCCAACCTTGTTTGAGTACTATCGCAAGGGTTTGGGACGACCTGCCCACGATGCATGGGTCATTGCGCCCAGCAATGGATTTCAGTCGATTGGCGCCAGTGCCCACCCTGGATACGGCTCCGCCTACGGGGCGCAGGTGATCTTGCCGAAACGTTTATTGACTTATGCAGCGAAGACGCAGAACCACACGCTTCGCGATTACGAGTCGCTTCTGCACGATAACTATGAATCGCCAGCGCAGATGTCGTCTGTTGCGCACGATGCAAGCAATGGCGCGAAAGAGCTAACGGATGTGGCCGAGGCGCTGAAGCTCTCGCTCGACACCTTCACGGCTCATGCGCGTACGCTCGATAGTCCTGACGAGCTTTCTGTGTATATTGCACGCGAAGTGATGCGCAGGGTAGCCCCGTCTCTGCTCTTTTTGACTTTGCATGATATCGACGTTGCGCACAGCGGCGCATTTTCACTGTATCTGGATGCGATTCAACGGGCCGACCGTCTGTGTGCCGAGTTATGGCAGGAAGTAGAAAGTAATCCCGAATATAAGGACCGCACCACCATGTTTATCCTGCCGGACTTCGGCCGCGATGCGGATGGCGAGGCCAGCGGATTTCAACATCACCGCACCGGGAGCGCTATGGCGCGAACCACATGGATGCTGGCGCTGGGACGAGGCGCACAGGCAGGCCGCATCGTGGACCGGCCCATCGAGTCGGTCGACCTGGTGCCGACCGTCGGCGCATGTTGCGGCTTTGCGACGCCCGCGTCGGCCGGCCGCCCCATCGCGGAACTGGTATAGGCAGGCCGTATGAAACCTGAGACGCTCACAGCAGAATCGTTTCGCCTTTATGGGCGGGAGGGACGCGGGCTGGCGGCAGAGAACCTGCAATTATTCCGTTCCATGCCGCTCTCGGTGTTACCGAGTTTTCTCGATCAGCTTCGCGGATACGATGCCTACTTCCCCCGCGAGCAGGAGCTATTTGTGGCGCGCCTTGCGTGGCTGGCCGAGCGGGAGCAAGGGAAACAGGCAAGCCTGTTTGCGCCGTTTGCCGCGATACGCCTTTCTCCTGAACTGACGGGTAGCGACTGGGTGAACGATCCACGGGGCTTCGTCAATACGCTTTCCTCTTGGCTATGGCGCTCCGGGCAGATCGATAGCTATCACCAGGCGGGCTCCGCGTTGTTTGCGGCGATGCCGGCGGCAGCCCCGCCCGCGCACCCACCCCTGGTGATTGCGGTCATGGGACGGGACGCGTCGAACTCGACCTATCCTCTCTTTACGCAACTGCGCGCCCGCGGGCTGTATGCGCGAAAGGTGGCGGTGGAGGGCGTAGCGGATGCGATTCTGGAGACGCTGGCTGCTCGCTCTTCCGCGCTGGCCGCACCCTATGCGCACTGGTATCTCGACGGCGGAGAACCATGGCCGATACCCGCCGAGACGGCTTCGCGAATTACAGCGTTTACCTACCCGAGTCTCGCTCCCATCCATCGTGCCATTCTCGACCGGATGGATCAGGCTGTGCAGCAGGGAACGGGGCCGGAGGTGCTGCAGGAGCAGCTCAGCCATCTAACGCCTGCACAATTGGGCGCTGCCCGGGTCACAGACGACCTAAAGCTGCAGCAGTTCTTTGTCCAACTGCTGACGCTTGGCTCGGGAACGCAGATTTATAGCACCAGCTTTCTGCAAGCTGCGGCCACGGAGCTGGTGCGCAGGGCGCAGCCGACAACCTTCTGTTTCCGCTTTGCGCCGCGCCGCCGCCAGGCCTCGCTGAACGACCTGCTGGAGCAGCGCTCCCTCTCTGCCGGCACCGACCCGGACGGTTCGCTTATCGACGCCGATATGGCCGCCTATTATGCCTATCTGCGGCTTGCTGGTCTGCCGGGCGGAGAGCAGGCGTCGTTTGTGGCATGGGTCGAGAGCAGGGGCGAAGCGCTGATTATTGGGCCTCATGTGACGCGGGGCGTGGAGAGCACGACACCGCTCACGATGCGGCAGGCGCTTGCGCTCGCTACCTCCTGAAAAGGGCCGAAGAGCCGGTTTGGGGACAGCTGCGCCTTTTATTTGAGCAATATGATCATGTGGGTGATAATTTGTACGTATAATGATCACACCATCTGGAAGCAGCCCTGATCGCACTCTTTTGGAAAGGCTTGGGTTATGAGCAAATTTGACCACGCAATGCTGCGTGAGATTTATGAGCAGCCGGAAGCAATTCGGCGCACGCTCGATCTTTATTTGGACGCGCACACACTGAAAGCTGCGGCCTTCGAACCGTTGAAGGATTGGCTGAATCCTCGGGGCGAAGTGTTGATTACCGCCAGCGGTTCAAGCCGTCACGCGGGCTTGGCTGCCGAGATTTTGCTTGAGGATATCTGCGGCCTGGCGGTGGACGTGGAGTATGCCAGCGAGTACAGTTGCCGTGGCGCGGGCAATCCGCGCAATCCTTCGGTGATTGTGATTTCGCAGTCGGGTGAGACCAGCGATACGCTGGCCGCTCTGCGCTGTGCGCGGGCTGCCGGACAGCCGACCCTGGCCATTGCCAATGTCAGCGGCAGCACGATGCTGCGCGAGGCTTCGGTGGCTATGCCGCTTAACGCAGGACGCGAGTTGGCGATTCCGGCGACTAAGAGTTTCACATGCCAGTTGACTGCGCTTTATCTGTTGGCGTTGTATGAAGCGCAGCGGCTGGGCACGCTGGATGCCGTGCAACTGAAAGAGAAGATCGCCGAGTTACAGAGCTTGCCGGCACTTATCGCTCACCAATTGGATGCGTGGCAGACTACCATGTCGGCGTTGGCTAAAAAGTATCGCGAGGCCTCGACATTTCTTTACCTTGGCCGCGGCGTGCATTATGCCATCGCTCGCGAAGGCGCATTGAAGCTGAAAGAGGCTTCGTATGTACATGCCGAAGGCTATCCGGCGGGCGAACTGAAGCACGGGCCCAATGCGTTGGTCAGCGATCAGGTTCCCCTGGTGGTGTTGGCCACGGTGGACCGCGCTCTGGCAGCATCGGTGGAGCGCTACGAGAAGACGTTGCAGTTGCTTGAGGACATGAAGAAGCAGGGCGCGCGTGTGATTGCTGTAGCGAACTCGGGAGACCGGGCAGTTGCGGAACTGGTTACGGATTGTGTGCCGGTGGAGCCGGTCAGCGAGCACTTGCTGCCGATTGCGGAAGTAATTCCGTTGCAGATGTTCAGCTACTTCATGGCGCTGGAACACGGCGTCGATGTAGACCGGCCCCGGAATCTTTCCAAAGCAGTTATCGAGGCATAGTCAGTAAGACGGATTGGCGGGATAGGCGGAGATGAAGTCGTTCACTGTAAGTCGTCGAAGCATGTTATTGGCGAGTGCGGCGTCCGTGGCCGCACTGGGGATCGATGGGGCAGCACAGGCACCTCGTCCGCCCAAACCGCAAGGCGATCCGCAGCCGGGGCCGCCTACTCCCGATCAGATTCGCAGGCTGGCCTGGTGGCGCGCCGCACGGTTCGGCATGTTCATTCACTTCGGGCTTTATAGTGTCTATGGACGGCAGGAATGGGCTATGGAAAAAGAGGCCATTCCCATCAGCGAGTATCAACAACTCGCGAAGAGGTTCAATCCTCAGCCAGGTGCGGCGCGAGCCTGGGCGAAACTCGCCAAGGCCGCCGGTATGAAGTACATGGTCATGACGGCCAAGCATCATGAAGGTTTTTGTAACTTCGATACCAAGCTGACCGATTACTCATCCATGAAGCAAGGCCCGAAGCGGGACCTGGTGCGCGAGTATGTGGATGCGGCCAGAGCGGAGGGAATGCGGGTCGGCATCTATTACTCACTGATGGACTGGCATCATCCCGACGGTGCGAAGTGTGCGATCGATGAGGCGGCACGCAAGAGGTTTGTGACTTACACGCATGGATTGGTTCGTGAGTTGCTGACTAACTACGGCAAGATCGACGTGCTGTGGTATGACGGTTCGTCGCCGCTCAATGCCGAGCAATGGGAGTCGGAGCGGCTGAACCGCATGATGTTCGAACTTCAGCCCGACATCCTGGTCAATAATAGAAACTTGCTGCCAGGAGACTTCTCGACTCCGGAGCAGAGAATTGTTGCAGCGGCACATGGCGCGGCTTGGGAAAGCTGCATGACGCTGAACCAGAGTTGGGGATACGACAGCGCCGACGATGAATGGAAGTCGTCGCGGACGATCGTGCAAAACCTGATCTCATGTGCGCGCGATGGAGGCAACTTTCTGCTGAACATCGGGCCCAAGGGAGACGGGTCGATTCCGGAAGAGACGGTGCGAATTCTGACGGAGGTGGGCCGATGGCTGGAGACGAACGGCGACACCGTTTTGAAGTCCGATCCTTGCCAGCCGTGGCGCCCGTCGTATGCAGGGTTCACACGAACGGGGAACACGCTTTTTATGCACGTGTACTTCTGGCCGGGTGGGGATGTTTCGCTTTCGGGGCTGCAGGCAAAGGTGAAATCCGCGCGCCTGCTCAAGACGGGACAGCCTATCCAATTTACACAGGACCTCTATCGCGTGCATTTGGTCGGCCTGCCGATGGAGCCGCCTGACTTTCCAGCCACCACGATTGTGATCGAGTGCGACTCCGTGCCGATGCAGAATAGTGATCCGGAACTTCGTCTGGCAAAGCCTCGTGGCGGAGTCGGCATCGAGGCGTAATGTCGGGCCTGTATTTTGCGGGCGGCCTGCGCTTGTTTCGCCCTGCAGCATATGTCTTGATTCTCTGAAAGGTGGTTCGGGAGAAATGGATCGACGGCGGTTTCTGACGTCTCTGGCAGGAGTCACTGCATCGGCGCACCTCATGGGGAGTTCGGCGGTCGCAGGAGCCCTGGCAACCGCGCCTGTGAATCTGGCTCTGCCCACTGCCGAGCAGCTTGCATGGCAGGACATGGAAATCGGAATGTTCATGCATTTCGGTCCGAACACGTGGCAGGACGTTGAATCCGACGACTTATCGACACCGCTCTCGGGTATTAATCCGAAGCGGTTGAATACCGATCAGTGGGCGCAGTGCGCGGTTGCTCTGGGGGCAAAGTACATTGTTTTTGTCGCCAAGCATCAGGGCGGTTTCTGCATGTGGCAGACGCAGACGACCCCTTATAGCATCGGTAACACGCCGTGGAGAGGCGGGCATGGCGATGTCATGGCGGACCTTGCAAAATCTTGCGATCGCTATGGACTGAGGCTTGGTGTTTATATGTGTCCGCGCGACGACCATTTTGGGGCGACCACAGGCGGTCGCTGCAAAACTCCCGAACATCAGAAGCAATACGATGCGATGTATCGCCAGCAATTGATCGAGGTGCTCTCGCGTTATGGCGAGATGGTCGAAGTCTGGTTCGACGGATCGAGCGCCACTCCCGTTGCCGACATTCTCCAGCGGTATGCGTCGCGCTCCATGATCTTTCAAGGGCCAAGTGCGACGATTCGCTGGGTGGGCAATGAGCAGGGATTCGCACCGTATCCTGCATGGAATTCGCTTTCGACGCATGACGCTGCAACCGGAGTGGCCACGGCCCTTTATGGCGATCCGAACGGGCAGGTCTGGCTGCCGAATGAAGTCGATGTTTCCATCCGCAGGCCTGACTTTTTCTGGAGCACAAAGAACGATCGCAATGTGCTGACCAAAGAGCAGTTTCTCGAAGTGTATTACCGTTCGGTCGGGCGCGGTGCGCAGCTTCTCTTCAATATTCCTCCCAATCGGGATGGACTGATCTCCGACCTGGATTTCTCTCATGCGAAGTTATATGGGGATGAAATTCGGCGCCGCTTTGACAAGCCCATTGCCGAAACGTCTGGCAGCGGCACCACTCTGACTGCAACTCTTGCGCGCCCTGCCCGTATCGACACAGTCGTTCTGCAGGAGGACTGCTCGAAGGGTGAGCGGGTTCGTCTCTACCGGCTGGAAGGCCGGCGCAACGGTCAATGGATCGCTCTCGGCGAGGGCAGTGCGATTGGCCATAAGCGCATTCAGCCCGTGCCGTCGACGGATGTCGATGCGGTTCGATTGACTGCAATCGAATCTGCGGCATTGCCGGCCATTCGCCGCCTGGCGCTCTTCAATACAGGGGAGGCGCCTCCTGCGCATTGGGATGCGGTCGCGAGCCTGTGGGCAGCGAACGGCGTTGGAGACTGGCGCAATGGCGTCGTCCACATCGACCTGACAGAGAAGATCGATGCTGCGACACAGTATCAATTGCGTTTCATAGCGCAGAACGGGCGTGTGACCGCAGTGCATGATGTGGTGCTGTCGCTCGATGGTATCGGGCATCCGGAACTTATCCATTCGATCGGCAATGCGCCTGATCGACTTATTCTGAACATGACAAGCGTTGGCCCCCACGTGACGTTTGAAGGACACATCGCGGGAGCAGATGCGGGAACTATTCTGCTCCAGAAGATGTAACACGGGCGAAAGATAGGGTGGAATCTATGAAGCGACGTGAAATGATGATCGGCACTGCGCAACTTGGGATGGCTTCGGCTTTGCGTTGGTCGATTCCCGCTGCTCTAACCGGCATGTTCCGCCAAGCATGGGGCGAATCGGCTCAATCGACGCCGCGTGCACTGCCGTCAGCGGACCAGATCGCATGGCAGAATCTCGAATTGGGGATGTTTGTTCATTTCGCGCCGAACACTTGGCAGGATGTCGAATCCGACGATCTTTCAACGCCGCTTTCTGCAATCGATCCGAAGAAACTTGACACCGATCAGTGGGCACAGACCGCGCTTGCCATGGGAGCGAAGTACATTGTCTTCGTCGCCAAGCATCAGGGTGGTTTTTGCATGTGGCAGACCGAGACGACGGACTATAGCATCCGCAATACGCCTTGGCGGGGCGGCCATGGCGATGTGCTTGCAGACATCTCTGCCTCCTGTCGCAAGTATGGATTGAAGCTGGGCGTCTATATCTGCCCGCGCGACGACCACTTTGGTGCGAAGACCGGCGGCATTTGTAAAACGCCCGAACTGCAGGCTCGCTATGACGCAATGTATCGGCAGCAGTTGACGGAGGTTTTATCGCGTTACGGAGAACTCATCGAAGTCTGGTTCGATGGATCGACAGCGACTCCTGTGAGCGATCTACTTACTAAGTATCAGCCTCATGCCATGGTCTTTCAGGGGCCCTCGGCGACGGTGCGGTGGGTCGGCAACGAGGATGGATTTGCTCCGAACCCTTGTTGGAACGGCATCGATCGCGCGGAAGCGAAGACGGGTACGGCGACCTCGCTGAACAGCGATCCTGATGGAGATACCTGGATGCCGAACGAGGTGGACGTGTCGATTCGGCGACCTAACTGGTTCTGGAGCACCAAGAACGAGAACAAGGTGTTGACCGTCGACCAGTTGCTTTCGATCTACTATCGATCTATTGGCCGCGGTGCGCAACTGATCATCAACATCCCGGTAAATCGTGAGGGCCTGCTTCCGGAGCCGGACTGCACATCTGCCAAGGCATTCGGTCGGGAGATATGTAAACGTTTTGTCAAGCCGCTTGCCGAAACTGCAGGACACGGTGCGGTAGTCACTCTCAAGCTTGGTGCACCGACACAGATCGACACCGTCGTTTTGCAGGAGGATATTGCCAAGGGTGAACGCGTGCGCCAGTACCGCATTGAAGGGCACTTTGGCGGGGCATGGCACTTACTGGGCGAAGGCACGTCGGTCGGCCATAAGCGCATTCAGCCTGTCGATCCCGTCACTGTGGACGCGCTGCGCCTCGTGACGATTAAGAGTGTCGGCGAGCCTGTTCTGCGCAGCCTGGCCGTCCTGCATACGTCTGTAGCTCCACCGAGTGATTGGAATGCTGCTCCGCAAATATGGGCGGAGAATATTGTCGGCCAATGGCAAGACAACGCTTTTTCAGTTGACTTAACTTCGCACATTGACGCCGCAAAACAGTATCGCGTGCAATTCGTTCCACGGACAGGAGCCGTTACTGCGCTCAAGAATGTTGTGCTTAAATTGCACGACGTGGCGGAGTCGAATTTTGTCCGGCCTGTCAAGGGAAAGAGCGATGAATTGATACTCGATATTACCGGCGTCGCCGAAACTGTCCAATTGAGTGGACGGGTCGAGGGAGCCGCGAGCGGACAGATCTTGTTGCAGAAGCTTTGATGTGCGTGCTTAAGATCGCTCGACGCAGTCTTTTGCAGACGGGAGTCGCCGTCTTCTGATTTGAGCTTGTATATTGATCGACTCATTGGAGTTTTATGAAGAAGTCTTGGTTACTCGTCATTGCGTTTTTTTGTGCGATTACGCCGTTGCACGCAGCGACGCCCCAGCATACCTTTGAGCTGCGGAATGGTACGTTCCTCATGGATCAGCATCCATTTCAAATTCTCGCAGGCGAGATGCATTACCCGAGGATTCCGCGAGATCGTTGGCGTCAGGCTATGCGGATGGCTCGGGCCATGGGGCTCAATACAGTAACAACTTATGTGTTCTGGAACGTTCATGAGCCGGAGCCAGGTCGCTTCGATTTTACCGGTCAGAACGATCTTGCAGTTTTTTTAAAAACTGCCCAGGAGGAAGGCCTTTACGTTGTTCTTCGGCCCGGACCCTACGCTTGCGCAGAGTGGGAATTCGGTGGCTATCCCGCGTGGCTTCTCAAAGACCGCACTACGGTTGTTCGCTCGCTCGATCCGAAGTTCATGAAGCCTGCGACAGATTGGTTTCAACATCTGGGGCCAATCGTCAAGCCTTTCCTGCTCGCCAATGGCGGACCGATTATTGCGGTCCAGGTTGAGAACGAGTATGGCTCCTTCGGAAAAGATCACGACTATATGCGCGCCATCCACAAGCTTGTGATGGATAGCGGCATGGGTGGAACGGCCGAACATCCAACCCTGCTCTACACGGCAGATGGCGGTGTGCAACAACCTGACGGCTCGCTTCCCGATCTTCCTGCATCCGTCAACTTTGGACCTGGGGATGCCGTTCATGAGACGGAGCGTCTCCGTGCATTTCGCCCCGATGGTCCACGTTGGGTGGGTGAATATTGGGCGGGGTGGTTCGATCACTGGGGAGAGAATCATGCAGTGACCAGCACCGATAAACAGGTCGCGGAATATGAGTCACTCATCAAGCAGGGCTACTCCATTAACCTGTATCTACTTTGGGGCGGCACCAGCTTCGGATGGATGAACGGTGCGAATAGCAAGGGTACTGACTATCAGCCGGATGTTACCAGCTATGACTATGATGCACCGATCAGTGAGCGGGGCGAGCCTCGCGAAAAGTACTTCAAACTTCGCGATGCTATTATGCGCGTCACCGGCGTGCAGCCTCCGCCTGTGCCGCCGATTCCCGGTGCAGCCACTTATCCTGTTCGCTCGGTCGAAGAGTCCGCATCGCTGTGGGATAACTTGCCTAAGCCGATTTTCTCCCCTCGGTTGATGAGCATGGAGGAGATTGGCCAGTCATTCGGCTATATTCTCTACACCACACATCTCGATGCCTCGCAATCAGGATCTCTCGTCCTGAATGGTTTGCATGATTACGCGAGTGTCTATCTCGATCATGTTCTTGTTGGGACTCTCGATCGCAGACTTAATCAAGCTTCTCTTGATATTCCTTCCGCAATCAAGGGCCGCGAACTTGCTATCCTGGTCGAAAATACAGGTCGCGTTAACTACAACATTGTGCTGCGCGGGGAAAGCAAGGGCATCCTTAAGAGTGTTCAACTGGGAAACAGGGAACTTAGTGGATGGACTATCTTCTCGCTTCCGATGGACCATCCAGAGAAACTCAATTATCGGAAGATGCCGTGCTCAGGGCCTTGCTTTTTCCGTACATCACTTGTCACTTCAGGCGCAGTTAGCGACACCTTCCTTGACACAAGCGCAATTCATAAGGGCTTTGCATGGGTGAATGGATTTGCTGTTGGACGGGCGTGGAATGTGGGCCCGCAGGCTTCACTTTTCATTCCTGGAAGCTGGCTGAAGCAAGGACAAAATTCGCTTGTGGCCTTAGATCTGCAAGCAGACACGGCACTTGCACTGCAGACCGTGGATCACGCGTTGTGGGTCCCTAGCAAAGAGCTGCCCAAGAAGAACTGAGCTAGAGGGTTCGGCATAACCATTTTTTGGATCATGAGGTGAGTAACTTGGTTGCATTGAGATTTTGCGTGGTGTCAGCGCTTGCAATGGCTTTCTGTGGTGCGTCGGCAACGGCGCAGACACAGTTCAAGAACCATTTGATGCCATTGCCGGCGGAGCTCTCAGTTGGTACCGGTTCGCTGGCGCTGAATTCTACATTCGCAGTGCAAACTCCGGGTATCTCCGACGCTCGTCTTACCGATGCGATTGACCGGGATGTGCGACGTATCGAGATGGCGGCTGGCCTGCGCCATGCCGGTCGCGGCGTTACTGGCACCACGAAGCTCGTGGTCAAGGTCGATCATCCTTCTGCGCCTGTTCAGTCGTTAGATGAAGACGAAAGCTACTTGCTCAGTGTTACCACCTCGGGAGTTGAGCTTGACGCCGGCACCGATGTGGGCGCGATGCACGGTCTTGAGACTCTTGTCCAACTTGTGCAGGCTGATGGAAACGGCTACGTGATTCCCGTCGTTACAATCCATGACACACCGCGCTTTCGCTGGCGCGGCCTCATGATTGACTGCGGCCGCCACTTCGAACCAGTCGCCGTCATTGAACGGAATCTCGACGCGATGGCTGCCGTCAAGCTCAATGTTTTTCATTGGCATCTCACTGAAGACCAGGGCTTTCGGATGCAGAGCCGTCTCTATCCGCGGCTTACCGTTAAAGGTTCAGACGGGCTCTTCTATACCCAGGAGGACGCGCGGCATGTCGTTGCCTACGCGCGGGCGCGTGGCATTCGCGTGGTGCCGGAGTTTGAAATGCCCGGCCACAGCACAGCATGGCTCATGGCTTATCCAGAACTTGCGAGTGGAACCAAACCCAATGAGATTCGCCGCGAGTTCGGTGTTAGCCCCTACGCGATCGACCCCACGCGCGAGGCGACCTATACTTTTGTTGATCGTTTCTTGACTGAGATGGCGACGATCTTCCCCGACGCTTATGTCCATATCGGTGGTGACGAAACACCTGCGCCGGACTGGAAGACGAATCCTCGCATTCTTGCTTTTATGAAGGCACACAAGCTGAAGGATAATGAAGCACTGCAGGCTTATTTCAATACGCAAGTGCTGAAGATCGTAGCTCGCCTGCACAAGCACATGATGGGTTGGGATGAGGTGCTCACACCCGGGCTTCCCAAGGATGTTGTTGTGCAATCATGGCGCGGCGAGGCCTCATTGTTCAAGGGAGCGAAGGAGGGATATGAGGGGGTGCTTTCGGCTCCTTATTATCTAGATGGAATGCGGCCTGCGGGCGTTCACTATCTTGCCGATCCGCTGCCATCTTCGTCCGATCTCACTCCAGACCAGCGCAAACTCATCTTGGGTGGGGAGGTTTGCATGTGGGGCGAGCATCTGCATGAGCGCACCATCGACTCGCGCATTTGGCCGCGTACGGCTGCGATTGCAGAACGTTTCTGGTCTCCTGAAAATGTCCGCGACGTGGATGATATGTATCATCGTCTCATTCCAATGTCTGTCGAACTTGAAAGCCTCGGACTTACCCATCTTGAATCGGACGATGCAGGTCTTCGCGCGCTTGCTGGTACAGAAAATATTGATGCGCTTCGCATCTTCGTTACAGCGTTTGAACCGGTCGGCTTTGGCGAGCGGTCGCAGACTCAGCACACGGATCAACTTACTCCACTGGATAGCTTCGTTGATGCCGTACGTCCCGATCCGCCTTCGCGTCATTGGTTTGAGCTTACCGTAAAGGGCTTCCTTGGCGATCCTAAGAACGACGCGACCGATCATGCCGCGTTGGCGGCATGGTTCACACAACTCGCTGAGTCCGTTCCTGTGGTTCGTCAACAGATGGCCGCCTCGCCTCGCTTGAGCGCTGTTTCTGCCCGCGCGGACCAGTTGCTGCAACTTACAGCTATGGGTCAACAGGCATTGCAGTATCTTGCCTCGAAGCAAAAGGCTCCAGCAGGTTGGAAGGCGCAGCAGACCGAAACGCTGAACGATGCTAAGAAGCCGAGCGCCCTTGTTCGCTTTACATTGCTGCCAGCGCTAAACGATCTCGTGAACGCGGTGGAGGAGTAATGCCGAACAGAAACAGAAGCGTCAGGAGAATGCAATGTCTGAGGTAAGCCGGCGAAACTGTTTAAAGGGGGCCGCCGCTGCCGCTGCGGCGGCGCTACCGCAATACAGCTTGGCTGAGTCGGCAGTTGCGTGGGCGAAGAATGTAAAGGGCGAGACGCAACTACCGCAGGCCCGCCCTGCTCTGAACGAGCGGCGCTTTAGCAGCACAGCCGTTGAATCGCTGATGCCACGTATCCGACGGAGCATTGCAGATCCTGCGTTAGGCGTCATTTTTGAAAATTGCTTTCCGAATACATTAGACACGACGGTCTGGCCGGGTAGTTATGATGGAAAACCCGATACTTATGTGGTGACGGGCGACATCGATGCAATGTGGCTCCGCGATTCTTCGGCACAGCTCTGGCCCTATCTTCCGTTGGCAAAGGAAGACGAAAAACTGCGGATGCTGCTGGAAGGAGCGATTCACAGGCAGGCTCGGATGATCTTATTAGATCCCTATGCGAATGCATTCTTGCGTGAGTCGAATGATCCTTTATTAAGCTGGGCTGTTGACGACAAGACGGAACATCGTGCCGGCGTAGGCGAGCGCAAGTGGGAATTGGATTCACTCTGTTATCCGATCCGGCTCGCGCATGGATACTGGCGCAATACTGCCGATGTGCGACCCTTTGACGCGCAGTGGAAAGAAGCGGCGTGGACGATCGTGCGGACCCTGCGTGAGCAACAGCGCAAACAGGGGCCAGGTTCCTATTCCTTCCAACGCTCGTCGCCAATTTCTACGGAAACATGCGCCCTGGGCGGGTTTGGCAATCCGGCGCGCCCAGTGGGAATGATCTTCTCGATGTTTCGTCCGTCGGACGATGCTTGCATTTATCCATTGTTTGTACCGGCCAATCTATTTGCGATGGTGAGCCTTCGTCAACTGGTTGAGTTAGCTGATCGCGTTTATCACGACGCTAAGTTGGCTGCTGAAGCCGAGGCCCTGGCCGCAGAGGTAGAAGGCGCACTCGACCGTTACGGCAAGACACAACATGCCGAACTGGGTACCATATGGGCCTATGAAGTCGATGGCTACGGCAATGCGCTGATGATGGACGACGCGAATGCTCCTGGGCTCTTGAGCCTGGCTTATCTGGGATGCTGTGCGCAGGACGATCCGTTTTATCAGCGGACACGGCGATTTGCTTTAAGTCCCGCGAACCCGTATTTCTTTCGGGGAACGGCCGCCGAAGGGATCGGTGGACCTCACGCTGGATTGAATATGATCTGGCCGATGTCGATTCTCATGCGGGCCTTTACCGCGACAGATGACCGGGAAATCTGTCAGTGCTTACGCTGGTTGCGCGATACGACAGCGGGCAGCGGACGAATGCACGAGTCGTTTGACAAGGATGATCCGCTGAAATTTACGCGGGCATGGTTTGCCTGGGCAAATACACTCTTTGGTGAGTTGATCGTGAAGTTAGCATCGGAACGTCCATCACTGCTTGCGGCATCGCTCGACTGAGATGAATTTGACATTGAGGCTTTGAAAAGAGCAGATGGAAATTCGTCAGAAAGTTAGGAAGATTCTCTTGCCGAAGTTAGCTGTCTTTTTGTTTATCGCACTCGTTATCAGTGTGCCGTCATTCGCACAGAACCCTTCCCCTTTGCAGGAGTGTGCGGGGAGCCTTTCCGCGTCCGATCTCGATAAGTGGATCGATGCTCTGATCGCGCAGATGACTCCTGAGGAGCGCATTGCACAGCTTCAGGACCGTGCGCCTGCAATTCCTCGCCTTAACGTTCCGGCATACAACTGGTGGAATGAGGGATTGCACGGAATCGCACGGAATGGTTTTGCAACGGTATTTCCCCAGGCAATTGGTTTGGCTGCTACCTTTGATCCGGATCTGGTCGCGAGTACAGGCGACGTTGTCTCAACCGAGGCAAGAGCGAAGTTCAATTCCCATCAAGATACGGATTCGGCCCGCTACGCAGGGCTTACGATATGGTCGCCGAATATCAATATCTTTCGCGATCCACGTTGGGGCCGGGGGCAGGAGACTTATGGAGAAGACCCCTATCTGACTGGCCTTCTGGGCGGTGAGTTCGTGCGCGGAATTCAAGGGATGGCCAGGAAACCAGAGCAGGAAAGTGAGTCCTTTTATCTGAAGGCCAATGCTACTCCCAAGCACTTTGCGGTACATAGCGGGCCGGAATCGCAGCGCGATGGATTTAATGCGAGGGTCAGTCAACACGATCTGGAGGATACTTATCTTGCTGCATTTCAAACGTTGATCAGCGGTGCGCATCCTGCGGCGATGATGTGCTCTTACAATGCGATCAATGGCACGCCTGCTTGTGCGAATGATCGCCTACTTGCAGACCATGTGCGCAAGGATTGGGGATTCTCTGGATATATCGTTTCCGACTGCGACGCTGTCGACGAGATCACTGAATATCTACACTTTACATCTGATCACGCGCACGGGGCGGCGACCGCGCTCAAAGCGGGAGTGGATCTTGATTGTGGCGCAACGTACACGCATTTGAATGAATCTCTGGCCCAGCATTTGATTACCGAGCAAGATATCAATCGCGCACTCCATAGATTATTGTTGGCTCGCCTGCGCCTGGGCATGTTACAGCCAGATAAGTGCTCACCTTACTCCGTTATTGGACCAGCGCAGGTGGATACGCATGAGGATCGTACTCTTGCATTGCGTGCTGCCGCCGAGTCGATGGTACTACTTAAGAACGAAGGGCACCTGTTACCGCTTAATTTATCGGGAAAGCGTGTTGCGGTAATCGGCCCTACCGCAGACCTGTTGGAAGAGATTGAGGCCAATTATCATGGGACTGTGCAGCGTCCCATGACGTTGCTTGATGGTCTGCAGGAAGCGCTTCCACTTACTGCTCCCATCTTCTATGCCCAGGGATCGAAGCTTGCAGAGGGGCTTACCTTGCCCATTCCGCGCACAGCTTTGCGCACAAAAGACGGAATGAATGCAGCCAGAGGGCTTACAGGTGAATATTTCGATAATGGGACACTGAGCGGTACCCCGGTGATAGTGCGTGTAGACCAACGGGTAGATTTTGATTTAGATCGTGTTATGCCTGCACCAGAACTCCGCGGGCCCTACTTGATTCGGTGGAGCGGTGAGTTATTACCTCCCGCTGCTGGAACTTACCGTTTGCGAGTAGGGATCGACCGCTGCTTTGACTGCAAAGGTCATGATGGCTATCGTCTGTGGGTCGATGGAAAGAAATTGCTGGATGATGACGGGAGTTCTAAAAAGAATCCTGATGCAGTCAGCCTGGAATGGAAGACTGCCGAGCCGCATACGATGCGCCTTGAGCTACTGCACACAGGTGAGGATGAAGGCATTCATTTAGAGTGGGAAGCCCCGGCTGAAGCCCAATTGAAAGAAGCTTTGGCTGCGGCCGAGCATGCAGACGTCATTCTCGCTATGGTCGGGTTATCTCCTAGCTTAGAGGGGGAGGCACTTGGTGTTCATGTGCCGGATTTCTTCGGAGGTGATAGATTGACGCTGGCTCTCCCCGAGCCGCAGAGACGCCTGCTCGCAGCGTTGAGCGCACTTCACAAGCCTCTCGTGGTTGTACTGAGTTCGGGTAGCGCAGTCGCTCCCGGCGAAGAGGCGCGGTCGGCTGGAGCTATTATGGAAACCTGGTATCCAGGAGAAGAAGGTGGACATGCGCTCGCAAAATTGCTAAGTGGAACTATAAACCCTTCCGGTCGTCTGCCGGTTACTGTCTATCGATCTGTGAGCGATTTGCCTGCGTTCAATGATTACTCGATGGCGCATCGAACCTATCGCTACTTCGACGGTCCGGTCGAGTATCCATTTGGCTTTGGCCTTAGCTATACGACATTCAATTATGCGGAGCCTCGTGTTTCTTCTTCTACACTTGCTGCGGGGCAGTCGCTGGAAGTGAACGTCATGGTTCGCAATTCGGGCCACCGCGATGGGGATGAAGTCGCGCAACTCTATCTAATTCCGCCAGCCGTTGCTGGAAGTCCGAGATTGAGCCTGCAAGGAGTGCGACGTATACATCTGAAGGCTGGTGAGTCGAAGCAAATTGAATTTACGTTGGCTCCCAAACAACTTAGCGCGGTGGATTCAGAAGGTATGCGGAACTTTCAGTCAGGCAAATACAGGGTATTTGTTGGAGGATCGCAGCCAAGCGATTTGAATCAGGCGGGCGCTATCTTTGAACTTGTCAAAAAATGAAGCGCCTAAACATCGAGGCGGCTGCAAAGGTACGGCATTGCCGTGCGCGTGAATTAGTGAAAGTCATGCGAGCGTACGTCAAGTGCCTACTCCGAAAGCTTCAGAAGGCGTTGTACCTTGACATGGATGACACCATCCTGATTTTGTAGAGATCCCTCGACCAGTAAAAACCGGCCGTGAATCACGACCAAGCGGTCTTGATCATGAAGATCAGGTGTAATAACAATATTGGCGATGCCGGTTTCATCTTCAAGAGAAAGAAAGATGAAACCCTTGGCTATACCTGGACGCTGACGTGCAATTACACAGCCTACGGTTCTCACTAACTCTTCATTTCGGCATGTCCTCGGTTTTTGTGCCGACAATACGCGCTGAGAGTCAAGTTCGATGCGGCGATAATGCATAGAATGCTTCCCGACAGTAAGACCAGTTCGGTATAGCCTGCTATCAGGTGCTCTTCTGACTTAGAAGAGGTCCTTCCTGCTTCCCTGCACGTTCAACCTGCCAGAGCGCATTGCGACGATGGGCAACTCCTTCCAGCATTGTTTAATGTGCCGATTTGTGCCAGAAGCGTCAACTCTGCTTGTTTAAGCAAGGAAATGGCCTCGATTGACCAGAGATAGACCCACGCGGGCGCGTTCCGTCCGTAAGCGTTTGGTCCCGATCGTCTGGCCGCAGATGGTTGGTGTGTAGACGATTTCTGTATGGAACAGACCGTTGTTGCTGGTTATGAGGTCACTGTTGGGAGCACACAACCACGTCGTCGCTGGCGCACCGTTGAGGAGAAGCGGCGGATTGTCGAAGCAGCGATGGTGCCGGGCGCAAGCATCGCTCAGGTCGCGCGCTTGCATGGAGTGAACGCCAACCAGGTTTTCGCGTGGCGCCGTCAGTACTAGGCCGGCGAACTTGTGGCCGCAGGGCGAGCGGTCCGAAGCTGCTGCCGGTGATTGTTTCCGATTCTGCAGAGCAAGACGTGAAGGAAGAACTCGACCCTCGTAGCGGATCGATTCACGTTGAGTTTCCTGGAAGAGCGCTCGTTAGC
Source organism: Terriglobales bacterium (assembly GCA_015654835.1). Lineage (GTDB taxonomy): Bacteria > Acidobacteriota > Terriglobia > Terriglobales > Acidobacteriaceae > Telmatobacter. Next base: position 1,339 of record JAATGG010000144.1, on the reverse strand, counting down.
ATCGAAGCGGGCGTTGAGCCCGCGCTGGCTACGGCAGTTATCGAAAGACTCGCGCGGTGATCAAACTCCCGGAGGGAACCAGGATTTGGATCGTTGCCGGGGCGACCGACATGAGGCTGATTCAGCGATTGTTCAACATGGATACATCATGAAGTGAACCTGCGGTTTTGTCCGCAGTAGCCTATCGGCACCGGCGTGATTGGCTACGATCAGGTCGGAAGCTGCCGAGACAATATCCTCCGCGTAAGCGGTGGAGATTGCCGTGAGGGAATCTCCTTGACTGCCAGCGTCAAAAGTGGTCAGAGGGTTAGGCTGACTGACACGTCCAACTTAAGGTTTGCCGGGAGAGGATGCGGGAAAAAGCAAAGGCCGCTCCGCTCGGTAATGGGGCGGATAGGAAGTGGCAACTTCTCTGCGATAAGCAGGCAGACTTCCAGCAGGTTATGAAGGGCGAGAGAGCAGGCAGAACCATCTTATGAGGAAATCGCAAATGAACGCGGAACACGTCGCGTGTGCATCCTCCGCCGCCGTGGAACATTGGGGCCAGATCGACTGGAAACGATGCGAACGGCAGGTAGCTCGGCTGCAGGCGTGTAACCTCAAGGCATCTAGGGAGGGCCCGCTGGGGCAAGGTTAGATGCTTGCAACGGTTGCTCACCTGCTCGTTCAGCTGCAAAGCCCTGGCCGTAAAACGAGTGACAGAAAACAAGGGTAAACGACCCTCGGGCGTGGAGCATGTACTGTGGTCTATGCCGCATTCCAAACTGAAAGCGATCGCATCGCTACAGCGCCGGGGATATCGTCAGCTGCTGTTACGGCGGGTGTATATTCCAAAATCCAACGGCAAGTTGAGGCCGCTCTCGATTCCGGTGATGAAAGACAGAGCCATGCAGGCGCTAACCTGATCGCTCTGGAACCAATCGCCGAAACCTGCGCGGACTCCAACTCCTGTGGTTTCCGAAAAGACTGCTCCACCGCAGATGCCATCGAATAGTGTTTCAAATTTCTGTCGAAACGTGATGCGCTGGAGTGGATTCTCGAAGGAGACATAAAGGGCTGTTTCGATCACATCAGTCATCGATGGCTTCTTACCCATGTTCCTATGAACACCACCATCCTTGAGAAGTGGTTGCGATGCGGATATCTTGAAAACTCGAATTGGTTCGCCACTGAGGCAGGCACTCCTCAAGTGGGAGTGACCACTCCCCTTACACAAAAGGTAATTTCGACCGTGAGGTCCGCCAGGCGGCAGATTGTCGCCTTGCGGTGGGGCCTGCTGCGGGACTGAAATACTGTGTCGAATCGTGATGGTGTCGTCTCCTATCAAGACGTCTTTTAC
>JAATGG010000236.1 GCA_015654835.1 Terriglobales bacterium | reverse complement strand
GCGCCGGGGATCAGCTTGGCGGCGGTGCGGCGCATCTTTTCAAGCTCGTCCATGAGGCCGGTCTTGGTGTGGAGGCGGCCCGCCGTATCCACGTAGAGGTCATCGATGTTGCGGGCTTTGGCGGCGGTGGCAGCGTCGTAGAGCACGGCTGCCGGGTCGGCTCCCTGGCGGGTTTTGATGATTTCGACGCCGCTGCGGCTGGCCCAGACTTCAAGCTGCTCGATGGCGGCGGCGCGGAACGTGTCAGCAGCGCAAAGCAGCGCCGTGCGGCCCTGAGAGCGGCTCCACGCCGCCAGTTTGCCACTGGTAGTAGTTTTGCCGGTGCCGTTTACGCCGACGAGGAAAGTGACCTTGGGGGGACTGGCGGGGTTGGGGATCGGGCGCTGCGGCGCTTCCAAAATGCTGCAAAGGCTGGTCTTGAGCAAAGAGCGCAGCTCTTCGCCGCCCTCGATGGCCTGATGGCGAGCGCGGTCGCGAAGAGCCTCAATGATTTCGGTGGTGGTCTGGACGCCGATATCGCTGGTCAGCAGGGCCGTTTCAAGGTCTTCGAGGGAAGCCTCGTCAACGATGCGGGTGATCGCGACGATGCTTTCGATCTTGGAGGTGAAGGACTCGCGGGTACGCGAGACGGCCTGCTTCATCCGGCCAAAAAAGCTGGACTTGGCCTCGGGTTCCGGGGCTGCTTCCGTGCCGGAAACGGGCGCGGGCGCCGGAGGGTCTTGCGGATCTTTTTTGCCGCCAAAAAACTTGATCATTTACCGGTCCAAGCTCAAGTTTAGAGCATGGGAGGCGGGAGGTGGTTTCGGGGTGCGGAAACACGGTCGGTTTTTGTATGGCGGCAGAAGATGAGCCGAGCGGGAATTAAGACGGAGAGAGCCCGAAGGCGGGATGCCTTCGGGCTCTCTCTGTTAGCGGACGGAGTTACCGGTTCTTGGCGACTTCTTCCACGGTGACGGGGTCGAGGAAGGGCATGGCGGCGCGGAGCTTTTTGCCTACTTCTTCGATTTGCAGCTTGGACTCGGCTTCGCGGAAGGCCAGGAATTCCTTACGGCCGGAGTTCTGGTCGGCGATGAAGCGCTTGGCGAAGGTGCCGTCCTGGATTTCGGTCAGGATCTGCTTCATGGCCTTGCGGCTCTCTTCGTTGATGACGCGGGGGCCGGAGACATAATCGCCCCACTCGGCAGTGTCGGAGATGGAGTAGCGCATGTAGGCGAGGCCGCCGCGGTAGATGAGATCCACAATGAGCTTGAGCTCGTGGAGGCACTCGAAGTAGGCGCTTTCGGGCTGATAGCCGGCTTCAACGAGGGTCTGGAAGCCCGCCTTGACGAGAGCGCTGACGCCGCCGCAGAGCACAGCCTGCTCGCCGAAGAGATCGGTTTCGGTCTCTTCGGCGAAGGTGGTTTCGAGCACTCCGGCGCGGGTGCAGCCGATGCCCCTGAGGTAGCTGAGGGTGAGGGCGTGGGCGTGGCCGGTGGCGTCCTGCTCGACGGCGATGAGGCCGGGTGTGCCGCCGCCTTCGGTGAAGACTTCGCGGACGCGATGGCCGGGAGCCTTGGGAGCGGCCAGGCCTACATCAATGTTTTTGGCCGGGATGATGGTCTTGAAGTGGATGTTGAAGCCGTGGGCGAACATGAGCATCTTGCCGGCGGTGAGGTGCGGCGCGATCTCGTCGGCGTAGAGCTTGGCCTGGCTCTGGTCGGGGGTGAGGATCATGACGACATCGGCCCAGGCGGTGACCTCGGGAACGGTGCCGACTTCAAGGCCAGCCTTCTGCGCCTTGGCGATGGACTTGCTGTTAGCCGCGAGGCCGACTTTCACCTGGACGCCTGAGTCCTTGAGGTTGAGGGCGTGGGCGTGGCCCTGGGAACCGTAGCCGATAATGGCTACTTTCTTGGCCTGGATGAGGGAGAGGTCGGCATCGTGATCGTAATAGGTCTTTGCCATGTGTCTTCGATTTTCCTTTGCAGTGCGTGGTTAGAGTTTGCGGGAAGGGGCCGACGGATGGCTCGCTTCGCAATCCTGTTTTGATCTGGCCGCGCTGGCGAAAGGGTTATTGCGCTTCTCGCTTCGCCGATCCAGAATGACACTTCAATTCTAGGACTTCAGGTTGGGACTTCGGTGAGACTTCGTTGGGTACGGCAGGCTGAATGCTATTCAGGTTCGATGGAGGCACCTTCTTCCAACGCTGCTTCCGCCGACTCGATGGCTGGGGCGTCCGACTCTTCGGCAGCGGTGCCGAGGGCGCGCAAGACGCGGCTGGTGTGGTGACCGCGGCGCATGGTCATTTTGCCGCTGCGGCAGATTTCGAGAATCTGGCTGTCGCTCTCGTTGAGCACCTGAATGAGGCCTTCGATTTTGCTTTCGACGCCGGTCATCTCGATCATCAACGACTCAGCGGTGAGATCGACGATGCGGGCACGGAAGACTTCAACCAGTTCGAAGATGGCGGAGCGGGTGTGCTTGGTGGCAGCCACCTTGATGAGCGCAAGCTCGCGGGTGACGGCTGGAGCCTGGGCAATATCGTCGACGTCCACTACGTTCTCCAATTTAAACAGGCTGGCGCGGATGCGATTGCCGGCCTCTGCCGATGCATCGCAGACCACGGTCATGCGCGAGAGGCCGGCGCGTTCGCTGCGGCCGACGGTGAGCGAGATGATGTTGATGTTCAAGCGCCGGAAGAGCGAGGCGACGCGGGTGAGCACGCCGGGCCGGTCTTCAACGTATGCGACGAATGTGTGGAGCATGTTAGCCTCTGCTTTCAGCTTCTAGCTTCTAGCCGCTAGCTTTTAGCTCTGTTTGTGGAATTCCAGCCTTTGGAGGCTTTGGAAATACCGCGTTGCCAATCGTTGCACGAATGCAGCTAAAGGCTAGGAGCTAAGAGCTAGAAGCTGTTTTTCGTTATTCGTCGTCGGCGCGCTCGACTAGCGGGTTCTTGCCGGGGCGGCGGATCATTTCGTGGAGTGCGGAGCCGGCGGGAATCATCGGGTAAACCGAGTCTTCCTTTTCGACCATGAAGTTGAGCAGAAACGCGCCGCTGGCGGAGCGCGCGGCGTTGACGGCGGCTTCGACTTCAGCTCGGCTGCGGACGGTGAGGCCGGGGATGCCGTGAGCTTCAGCCAGCTTGACGAAATCGGGGCTCACCATCGGCGTGGATTCGTAATTGCGGTCGTAGAAGAACTCTTGCCACTGACGGACCATGCCGAGGAAGCCATTGTTGATGATGGCGATGTTGACCTTGAGGTGTTCCTGGGCGATGGTCGATAGCTCGGGCGAGGTCATTTGAAAACCGCCGTCGCCGGCGATGACCCAGACTTCTTTTTCAGGGCAGGCTACTTTGGCGCCGATGGCCGCAGGCAGGGCGAAGCCCATGGTGCCGAGGCCGCCGGAAGTAATGAGCGAGCGGGGATGCTCGTGATGGAAGTATTGCGCCTCCCACATCTGATGCTGGCCTACATCGGTGGCGACGACGGCGTTGCCGCCGGTGATGCGCCAGAGATCGTGCATGACGTGGGCTGCGTAGAGATGGCCGGAGTCAGGCAGGTTCTTGATGTCACGCACCGCGCAGCCGCCCTTGATGGCGTCGAGGGCCTTGAGCCAGCCCGAGCCTTCGCGGCCGGGGATGCGGGGGAGAAGCTGTTCGAGCACTTCGGTGAGGTCGCCGATGAGAGCGATATCGACCTTGATATTTTTATTGATCTCGGCGGGGTCCACTTCAATGTGGATTTTTTTGGCCTTGGTGGCGTAGGTGGCGGCGGTGCCGATGACGCGGTCGTCGAAGCGCATGCCACAGGCGATGAGCAGGTCCGCCTCTTGAATGGCGTGATTGACCCAGGCTTCGCCGTGCATGCCCATCATGCCGAGATTGAGGCTGTGCGAGGCAGGGAAGGCGCCGAGGCCGAGGAGGGTGAGGGCGACGGGAATCTGTGCGCGCTCGGCGAGTGTCCGCAAGGGCTCCATGGCGTTGGACTGGATGACGCCGTGGCCTGCAAGGATAACGGGACGCTTGGCGTTGCGAATTAGTTCGGCGGCCTGCGCGACATCGGAGTCCCCAACGTGGAGCATGGGATGGGGGCGATAGGGCTGGGGCTTGGCGGCAGCGAAATCGAACAGCGCAGAGGCCTGTTGCGCGTCTTTGGTGATATCGACGAGCACCGGGCCGGGGCGGCCGGACTTGGCAATCTGGAAGGCCTGGCGCACCGCCGAAGCGATATCTTCGGGATGGGTGACGAGGAAGTTGTGCTTGGTGACAGGCAGAGTGATGCCGGTGATATCGACCTCTTGAAACGCATCGGTGCCGAGCACTTTGCTGGAGACCTGGCCGGTGATGCAGACCATGGGGATGGAGTCGAGCATGGCGTTGGCGATGCCGGTGACCAGGTTGGTAGCGCCGGGCCCGCTGGTGGCGATGGCCACGCCCACTTTGCCCGAGGCGCGCGCGTAGCCGTCGGCCATGTGCGCGGCGCCTTGCTCGTGACGCACGAGAATGTGGCGAATGGGGAACTTGCGCAGGGCGTCGTAGACGGGCAGGATGGCGCCGCCGGGATAGCCGAAGACCTCTGTGACGCCCTCGCCCACCAGGGTGGCCCAGAGGATCTCCGCGCCGGTGAGGCGGGTGGGAGTGGTGAGATGGGCGTTCGAGGCTTGCGTATTCGCGTTCGTGTTCATAGAAGGTCTCCTTCCGTTTATTGCTAAGTGCTAGCCGTTAGCTTCTAGCACTTAGCCTCTAGCTGTTAGCTTGTGTTTCGGTGCTGCGAACTTGATGCTTCTTTCTTATGCTTTGCTTCGTCTTATGTGATCTGCTTGTGAGCGGCCGTGCTGCTGTTCGAAGTTTCGACTGCTTGCCTGCCAGGTTCCTAGCTAGAGGCTAGAAGCTAGTGGCTAGTAGCTGCTCTTACGTTGTTGCTCCCTTGGAGGCGGAGCTTACGCGATCCACATACTTGCGGAAGACGCCTTTGGGGTAGCGCAGAGCCGGTGGCACGAAGTCTTCGAGGCGCGCGGCGATTTCTTCTTCGCTGACTTCGAGGGTCAACTTGCGATTGGGGATGTCGAAGTGAATGATGTCTCCTTCGCGGACAGCGGCGATGGGGCCGCCGACGAAGGCTTCGGGGGCGACATGGCCGGCGGTGAAGCCGCGCGTGGCGCCGGAGAAGCGGCCATCGGTCAGCAGGGCAACATGGGCGCTTAGTTCCGCGTTCGAGGAGATAGCCGCGGTGACTTGCAGCATCTCTCTCATGCCGGGGCCACCCTTGGGACCTTCATAGCGGATTACCAATACATCGTTAGGCTTGATGTGGCCGGTCTGCACGGCTTCAAAACAAGCCTGCTCGGTGTCGAAGACGCGGGCAGGGCCGCGATGCTCGTAGCGACCGGCGGCGGCGATCTTCATCACGCAGCCTTCGGGGGCAAGATTGCCTTTGAGGATGACGAGTCCTCCGTTGGGCTTGATGGGCTTGTCGAAGGTATGGATGACGAGTTGGCCGGGAGTTTCCTGGGCCAGTGCGGCTTCTTCGGCCAGCGTCTTGCCACTGACGGTGAGGGTGGAACCGTCGGCATAGCCGGCGTCGATGAGGCGCTTGGCGAGCAGGCGCGAACCGCCCGCGGCCTGATAGTCGGAGGCGACAAATTTGCCGGCGGGCGTGAGATCGCAGATGAACGGCGTGCGCTTGCTGATGGCGTCGAAATCGTCGATGGAGAGGCCGATGCCCATTTCACTGGCGATGGCCAGCAGGTGAAGTACGGCGTTGGTGGAGCCGCCGCTGGCCGCTACGCTGGCGATGGTGTTCTCAATCGACTTGCGGGTGATGATCTGCGAAGGGCGGCGATTGGCGCGGACCGCATCCATGAGGATGTGGCCAGCTTCGCGGGTGGCGGCAAACTTATCTTTGGAGGTGGCGGGAACGCCGGAGAGTTGGATGGGCGAGATGCCGAGCATTTCGCCGGACATGGCCATGGTGTTGGCGGTGAACTGACCGCCACATGCGCCGGCGCCCGGACAGGCATTGGCTTCAAGAGCTTCAAGGCCAGCATCGTCGATGCGGCCGGCGGCATGAGAGCCGATGCCCTCAAACACGTTCTGAATGGTGATATCGACGCCGTTCAGTTTGCCGGGAGCGATGGATCCGCCGTAGAGCATGATGCCGGGAATGTCGAGGCGGCAGAGGGCCATGATGATGCCGGGCATGTTCTTGTCGCAGCCGCCGATGCCGACGAGGCCGTCAAAGAGATTGCCGCGGGCGACCAACTCGATGGAGTCGGCGATGACTTCACGCGAGACGAGCGAGGCTTTCATGCCTTCGGTGCCCATGGTGATGCCGTCGGAGATGGTGATAGTGTTGAACTCCATCGGTGTGCCGCCGGCCTCGCGAATGCCTTCTTTGAGGGCTTCGGCGATCTCACGCAGGTGCACGTTGCAGGTGCCGATCTCGGTCCATGTATTGGCGATGCCGATGATCGGCTTATGCAGATCGTCTTTGCTGAAGCCGGCGCCACGGAGATAGGAGCGCGCGGCTGCGCGGTTGGGGCCTTCGGTCAACGGGATGCTCTGGCGCTTGCCTTCAACTGTCATGGCGTCTTTGAAAACCTTGAGCTTCTGGCTCCTAGCTTTTGACCGCTAGCCGGTTGGTGCTGCCGTTGAGGGGAATGCCTTGCCACGCTGCCGCGAACTCTCCGACTAAGCTATTTTTGCTTTCAGCCAGCCGGCCTGGTCGTGTTTGGCTTCGAATGCGTCCAGCGCGGCTGCGTGCCGCAGAGTCAGACCGATATCGTCGAGACCTTCAATGAGACAGAATTTGCGGAACGGATCAATTTCGAAGCCGGCCTTGAAACCCTGGCTATCACTCACTGTCTGCTCTTCAAGAGAGACAGTGAGGGTATAGCTGGGAATGGTCTGCGCGCGTTCCTGCAGGATGGTCACTTGATCTTCGCTGAGCTTGACGAGCAGGATGCCGTTCTTGCCTGCATTCGAGAAAAAGATGTCGGCGAAAGAGGGAGCGATGACGCAGCGGAAGCCGAAGTCGCCGAGCGCCCATGCAGCGTGTTCGCGGCTCGATCCGCAGCCGAAGTTTTTGCCGGCGAGCAGGATTTTTGCGCCATGGTAGCGGGGATCGTTGAGGACGAATGCGGGATCTTGTTCGCCGGTTGCGGTGCGGCGCCAATCGAAGAACAGAAACTCGCCGTAACCGGTCCGCTCGATGCGCTTCAAGAACTGCTTGGGGATAATCTGGTCGGTATCGACGTTGGTGCGGTCGAGCGGCGCGACCAATGCGGTGAGTGTGCGAAAGGGTTCCATTAGGCTTTTACCTCTTCCCGTACGGCCCAGTTACGAATGTCGACGAAGTGGCCGGCGATGGCTGCAGCTGCGGCCATTTCTGGCGAGACCAAGTGCGTGCGTCCGCCGCGGCCCTGGCGGCCTTCAAAGTTGCGGTTGCTGGTGGAGGCGCAGCGTTCGCCGGGAGAAAGAATGTCGGGGTTCATGCCCAGGCACATGGAGCAGCCGGGCTCGCGCCAATCAAAGCCCGCCTTGCGGAAGATGCGGTCGAGGCCTTCTTTTTCAGCTTGCGCCTTCACTGCCTGCGAGCCGGGAACGACCATCGCACTGACATGCGTGGAGACCTTGTAACCGGTGGCGATGCGTGCGGCGGCGCGGAGATCTTCAAGCCGGCCGTTGGTGCAGGAGCCGATAAAGACGCGGTCGACAGCAATATCTTCAAGCGGCGTGCCGGCCTTGAGGTCCATGTATTCGAGGGCGCGCTCGAAGGACTTGCGCTCCTGCTCGGTGGCTGCGGCGGCGGGGTCGGGCACGGCGGAAGTCACGGGCGCAACCATGCCGGGGCTGGTGCCCCAACTTACATAAGGAACGAGCGTGGCGGCATCGATGACTAACTCGCGGTCGAATTTGGCGCCGAGATCGGTGGGCAGCTTGCTCCACTCCGCGACTGCGGCTTTCCAGGCTTCTCCCTTGGGGCTGAAGCGGCGGCCATCCAAGTAGGCAAAGGTTTTTTCGTCGGGAGCGATCATGCCGGCGCGAGCGCCTGCTTCGATGCTCATGTTGCAGACGGTCATGCGGCCTTCCATCGAAAGGGCACGGATGGCGGAGCCGGCGTATTCGATCACGCAGCCGGTGGCGCCATCGGTACCGATTTTACCGATGATGGCGAGGATGATGTCTTTGGCGGTAACGCCGGTGGGCAGCTCACCCTCAACCGAGATGCGGAAGGTTTTGGGCTTGGACTGCTGCAGGGTCTGGGTGGCGAGCACATGCTCCACTTCACTGGTGCCGATGCCGAAGGCGAGGGCCCCAAAGGCGCCGTGGGTACTGGTGTGCGAGTCGCCGCAGACGATGGTCATGCCGGGCTTGGTGATGCCGAGCTCCGGTCCGATGACGTGAACGATGCCCTGATCGCGGCTGTCTACGTCATAAAGCTCGACGCCGAAGTCGGCGCAGTTTTTGCGCAGCGTGGCGATCTGCTTGGCGGCAATTTGATCGACGATGTTGAGACGGCCCTCAAGGGTCGTGGGCACGTTGTGGTCGATGGTCGCGATGCAGCGGTCGGTGCGGCGCACCTTGCGGCCAGCCAGACGGAGCCCCTCGAAGGCTTGCGGCGAAGTAACTTCGTGGAGTAACTGGAGATCGATGTAGAGCACGGTGGGCTCGCCTTCAGGCTCGACCACGACGTGCTGCTCCCATACCTTTTCAAAGAGTGTTTTCGGTTCGGAACTCATGAGACTCCTGCGTTAGCTTCTAGCCGCTAGCTTCTAGCTGCTAGCTTCTAGCTGCTAGCCCGGCTGTGGTGACCGAGAATGCTGCGGATCAATGGGACTGCCGTTCTACTTGGCTGCTGTCGCTTGTCTATGCGTTGACGAGCAATGTTTTTACTGTGTCGCGGACTTGCGCGCCCATTTCTGTGGTCGAGAGCACGGTCAATCCTTCGGTGTTGCCACGGGCCAGATCGGGCGTGCGGAAGCCCGATTCGAGGACCTTGCGCACGCCCTTTTCAATGGCTGCCGCTTCCACGGCGAGGCCTGCGGAATGGCGCAGGATCAAGGCTCCGGTGAGGATGGCGCCGAGGGGATTGGCCAGGCCCTTGCCTGCAATGTCGGGCGCGGAGCCGTGGACCGGCTCATACAAGTTGACCTTGCCGCCGATGGTGGCCGAAGGCAACATGCCGAGCGAGCCGGTGATGACGGAGGCCTCGTCGGTGAGGATGTCGCCGAAGAGATTTTCAGTCAGCACGACATCGTAGTTGCGGGGCTGATTCATGATGTGCATCGACATGGCATCGACGTATTGATGATCGAGGGCGACGTCGGGGAACTCGGCGGCGACCTCATTCACGGTAGCGCGCCATAGCTGCGAAACTTCAAGCACGTTGGCCTTGTCGACGCTGGTGAGCTTGTTGCTGCGCTGGCGAGCCAGCTTGAAAGCCACGCGGGCGACACGCGCCACTTCGTCCCTGGTATAGCGCATGGTGTTCAAGGCTTCGTTGGTGGTGCGGTTCCACTCGCGGGGCTTGCCGAAGTAGAGGCCGCCGAGGAGTTCGCGCACAAAGAGAATGTCGGCGCCGTCGATGACTTCGGGGCGCAGCGGGCTGTTGACGGCGAGTTCCTTGAAGGCAAAGGCGGGGCGCAGATTGGCAAAGCCGCCGAGGGCCGTGCGCAGCCCGAGCAGACCGGCTTCGGGGCGCTTGTCCGGAGGCAGGGAATTGAACTCATTGCCGCCCACGGCGCCGAGCAACACGGCGTCACTGGCCAAGGCTTCGCCGAGGGTATCGGCGGGCAGCGGCGTGCCGTCCTTTACGATGGCGACGCCACCGATGCGACGCTCGGAGAACGTGAATTCATGGCCGCCCGTTGCAGCCGCTTCCTTCAAGACGGCAACCGCTTCGCGGGTTACTTCGGGGCCGATGCCATCGCCTGCTACCACTAAGATTTTCAGCTTCATTCCTGCTCTTTTCTTCGCATGATCGACCGTTGAACCAAGGTTACGGCCACCAACAACATGATCCAGATGAAAACAAAATTCAGGGCAAACGCAACTTGCAGAGACACCGGCAGGCCGCCGGAAGCAGCGCCTGCGGGAACCACCAGGCCGGCAATGAGCAGGCCCGGCGCGTAGAAGGGAAGGGCGAGCCATCCGAATCCGGTTCCGTCCATTTCGTACGCCAGCATCATGAGCAGCGGGGCTGCGATCGCGGTACATGCAAGGCGTGCGAAAAGGCGCTTGTTCATTCTTCCTCAGTCGAGTTCGGAGACAGGCTCGGAGCGGCGCTCGCGGATGGTTTCGGGCAAGAGGCCGATCAGGTCCTGGTCGTAAATGTTTTTCTTGCGGTCGGCGAGGGCGACGAAGCGGTAGTAGGTCTGCTGCAGCTCTTCGCGGGAGATGGTGTAGCCAAGCTGCTCGATGCGATGGCGCAGGGCGGCGCGGCCGGAGTGCTTGCCGAGTACCAGATGGGTTTTGGAAACGCCGACCAGCGCCGGAGTCATGATTTCGTAGCAGAGCGGATTGGCCAACATGCCGTGCTGGTGAATGCCGGACTCGTGCGCGAAAGCGTTGGCGCCCACAATCGCCTTGTTGGGCGAGGGCTTGAAGGTGATGATCTGGCCGAGAACTTCGCTGGTGGGGTAGAGCTTTTCAAGCTGAATGTCGGTGCTGACGCCGTAGCGGTCGGCGCGGACATAGAAGGCGGAGGCAATCTCTTCAAGGGCGGCATTGCCGGCGCGCTCGCCGATGCCGTTGATGGTGCACTCGACCTGACGGGCGCCCGCAGAGACGGCGGCCAGGGAGTTGGCGACGGCCAAGCCAAGATCGTCGTGGCAGTGGGTGGAGAGGATGATGCCCTGGGCATCGATGGCGGGAATGCGCTCGCGGACTTCGCGGAACATCTGGCCATATTCCTCAGGGGTGGTGTAGCCGACGGTGTCGGGCATGTTGATGGTCGTAGCGCCGGCTTCAATGGCCACACGCACCATCTCGACCAGGAAATCGCGGTCGGAGCGGGTCGCATCTTCGGGCGAGAACTCGATGTCATCGACAAAGGAGCGGGCCAGACGGACGGACTCGGCGGTGCGGTCCAGAGCTTCCTGGCGGCTGATTTTGAGCTTGTATTCGAGATGCAGGTCGCTGGAAGCGAGGAAGACGTGGATGCGGGCGCGGTCGGCGAACTGTACGGAGCGGGCGGCCATCTCGATGTCTTCGGCCTTGGCACGGGCCAGGGAGGCGATGCGCGGCTTGCGGATGGCCTGCGTGATGGTGGCGATGGCGGCAAAGTCGCCTTCGGAGGCCATGGCGAAGCCGGCCTCGATAATGTCCACACCGAGATCTTCAAGGGCGTGGGCCATGGTGAGCTTTTCCTGGGTGGTCATGCTGCAGCCCGGGGACTGCTCGCCGTCGCGCAAGGTGGTATCGAAAAAGACAACGTGATTTGGATTCATAAAGTCGCCTGCCGTGGGAAGCCGTATTGCGAACTTTGCCAGTGTCTCGCATTGGGCGTCATAAGGCAAAGTTATTCTTTTTGGGGAAGCGATTACAATTCGTTATAAGACAGAGAGCAGAGGGGCAGGGAACAGAGATCAGTAAAAACTCGGCCCGTAGTTGGAAGACTCTTCTTTAATCCGTTGTCCTGTTTTTCTGATCCCCGCTTGCTGCTTGCTGTTCTCTGAGCTTTGGCCCGGAGGGGCAATATGGAACTGAGTCAACTGGAAACGTTTTTGGCGGTGGCGGAGGAGCGGAGTTTTTCGCGGGCGGCGGTGCGGCTGCACCGGACGCAGCCGGCGGTGAGCCAGGTGATCCGCAAGCTGGAGGCGTCGGTAGGGGAGATGCTGTTCGACCGGGCGGCGCGGGATGGGGCTCTGACGGCGTCGGGCGTGCTGCTGCGGGAGTATGCGCTGCGGCTCATGGCGCTGCGGCGGGAGGCGACCAGCGCCCTCGACGAGTTGAAGAGCCTGGAGCGGGGACGGCTGCAACTGGCGGCTAACGAATACACCTGCATGTACTTGCTGCCGGCCATCGACGCGTTTCAACGGGAATTTCCGCACATCGTTGTGACGGCGCACCGGATGCTGGCCTCGCATATTCCCGATGAGCTGAACCTGCGCACCTTCGAGATCGGGGTGATTTCGTTCCGGCCGGACCCGGCGCAGTTTCGGACCATTGCCGTTTATGGGGACAGCCTGGCGTTTGTCGTGAGCCCGAGCCATCGGCTGGCGGGGCGGGAGCGGGTGCCGATCAGCGAACTGGGGCAGGAAAACTTTATTGCCCACAACGTGGCCTCGCCGCTGCGGCGGAAGGTGATCGAGGCGTTCCAGCGTTATCGGACGCCTCTGAATATGGGGATCGAACTGCCGACCATCGAGGCGATCAAGCGGTTTGTGGCGATGGGGGACGGCGTGGCCCTGGTGCCTCACCTGACGGTGGCGCGGGAGTTGGAGACCGGGGATCTGGTGCGGGTGCCGGTGGACGAGTTGGAGATCAAGCGGGTGTTGCGGCTGGTGCACCGGCGGCAGACGACGCTTTCGTATGCCGCCACGGCTTTTTTGCGGACGGTGCGGACGCTGGCGCAGGAGCAGGGACCGCCGTTTTATTACCAGGTGGAGCGGGCTGGCTGACGGGGCTGGCAGACGAGGCGGGGATCGCTTCACGAAGTGGGAGGTGGTTTTGGGTAAGGACGGCACCCTTTGCGTTACACTGCGTCTAAGCCTCAGATCATTCTGGAGCAAGCCCTTCTGTCCGGACCGTTCCGGCCAGTTACAATGCTGAGAGCGGGGCCCGGCACGAACCGGAGCACCGGAATCGACAAGCTCGTTGCCAGCCGGACGGTTGTGCAGTCGTGAGGTTCAGGACCGAATGAAGAAGATCGCAGTCATTGCATTCCTGCTGGCCGTTTTTACAGCCGCAGGCCGCGCTCAAGAGAGCCGTCAAGACATCAGCCTCAGTGGAATGGGACTGATCGAGCCGTTTATTGCCTCATCCACCGACGTTCAGGTCCACTCCAATGCCGGATATGGCGCCTTGCTTAGCTATCGGTTCATGCTTACCCCGTCGAGCGCCCTTGAGGTCAACTACGGGATCACGTACCAGAACACGCTGCGGTACATTGTGAGCAACACGAACAACTACAATGTGCTGACCCGTTCGCAAGAGATTTCGGCAGCCTACGTGCGCAGCTTCAACTATCGCAAGCTCAATCCGTTTGTCGAGGCGGGCCCAGGCGCGATGATTATGCTGCCTATCCGTAATTCGGGAACGACTTCGCTGGACGTGAAGCAGACGACGGGGATTGGCGGCGTCTACGGCGCCGGTGTGGCGTATGAGATCAGCCCCAGCTTCGACATCCGCGCAGAGTATCGCGGTTTTGTGACCAAGGTGCCGACCTTTGGATATTCGCCTCTGGCGACCAACAAGTGGTTCAATATCTCTGAGCCGGTGGTCGGTGTGGCGTATCACTTCTAGAGCATTTTTGGGATACACCATTCTGAAATTGTTATAAATTTACGGTTCTCTGAATAGTTCTGAAACGGAAGGCCTCAGCATTCCTCGAATGCTGAGGCCTTTTTTGTGGCTGCGGCGGTCTAATCTTCAGACCGGGCCGGCAGCAGCGGGTTCAGGGAACGTTTTTTCTAGCGAGAGAGTTTTCGTGGGCCTCGCCCGGCTCAGCGGATTCTTCTTCGCTTTGGATCGCGGATTCGATTTGTTTCCATAGATCGTCGGGCGGTTCGACGACCGGGAAGAGCTGGCGGGCGGCTTCGGCAATGGTTTCGAGGTCGGAAAGCAGAGCGCGGCAGCGGTCGCAGGTTTGGATATGAGGGTGGTCTGAAATTTTAGCTCCGCTACCGATCAGCTCGGCCAATTGTTCCTGGAATTCGTCGCAGGTCATCATATGTGGGATGTTTTGATTATCGGTCATGGCCGTGCCTCCTGCCGGGGAAAGTTGCGCAGGGCGTCTCGCAGCTTCAACCGAGCTTTGTGCAACTGGGACTTGCTGTTACCGATCGAGCAATCGAGCATGGAGGCAATTTCATTATGCTCATAACCTTCAATGTCGTGCAGGACGAAGATGAGGCGATAGCCGGCAGGCAGGTTGTCGATGGCACGCTGCAGGGCGAGGCGATCGATGGCGCCGGTGAGAGTGAGGTCGGGAGTGCCGAAGCTGCGTCCGGGGCCCTCCTCGGGAGTCGGTTCCATGGCTTCGTCCAAAGAAACCACGGGCAGGCCCTTCTTGCGCAGGTGCATGAGCACGACGTTGATGGCGAGGCGGTGAAGCCATGTGGAGAAGGCCGAGTCGCCACGGAAGGTCGCAATTTTGCGATGGAGCTGGAGAAAGGCTTCCTGGGTCAGGTCTTCGGCTTCGGCAACGTTGCCGACCATGCGCAGGCAGAGGGAGTAGATGCGCCTCTTGTGGAGGGAATAGAGTTGGGCGAAGGCATGATGATCCCCAGCCTGAGCACGAGTGAGCACATCGGCTTCAGCGGGATCGGCGCCGGGACGGGGCGAAATGGGCGTGGGCGCCGGGGGAGAAACCCGAGTTACAGAGGGTGCTCCTCCGCCAGCCGAGCGGGGAGCTGTTGAATCCGCTGCTTGCATCGAAAGTCTTGTATGGGGCATGCGCCTCCTAAAGGGAAGTGTTTCACAAGCTGGCTACGGCTGCGCCGAGCTTGGCTGGTGGTTAGTATAAAGGGCAGCAGTTAAGAGACGGCAGAGCCCAGGGGAATGAAAGAACGACCTGAAGCGGACATCACAATGTTTGATGCATCTTTTGGAGTTGGATGCGTGTAAGAGATCCAATATCGAGTCGACGGGCATAATTTCCCGTTTTTTTGGGGAGACATGGTTTTGAGGGCAACGCCAGCGGTGAAGCGCGGGTATCAGTATGGGTACGGCATTCTGCTGTCTTGCGTGCTTGTTTTCGGAAGTGTAAAGGCGTCGGAAGGATGGGGCCAGAGCGCGGCTGTGGCTGCGGCGAGCGGGGCTGGTGAATCTATTGCGAAACCAGTTGCCGGGCCGGTTGCCGGAACGGGGACCGATTTTCCGGCGCAATGGGAAGGCTTGCCGGTGCGGCGCATGTCGTTCGAGGGCGTTGCGGCCAGCCGGCTGGCTTCATTGCGAAGCCGTCTGCCCCAGGTCGAGGGAGCGCCGCTCAATCGAGACAATCTGAAACGCACCTTGCGGCAGTTGTTCGCGACCGGGCTCTACGACAATGTGGAGGTTGTGGGGTCGCGCGAGGGAGACGGTGTGGCCCTGGTGTTTCGAGGGCAGCCGCGCACGTTTGTGGGCACGGTGAACGTAAACGGGGCCAAGGGCGCGAATATGAACGCGCAATTGCAAAGGGCGAGCCGGCTGGCGCCGGGGACGCGCTTTACCCAGGCGAAGCTCACGCAGGCGCTGGCGCAGATGCGGCAGATGCTGGCGGATAACGGCTACAACGAGCCGGCCATCACGCCGTCGTTGGCGCCGCATCCCGAGGACCAACTCGTCGATGTGGCGTTCCAGGTGGTGTCGGGGCCGCGGACGCGGGTGGGTTCGGTGGAAGTCGCGGGCAATCCAGGGATGAGCGTGGACGAGTTTCGCCACTATGCCCACCTGAAGAGCGGCGCGCATGTGGACCACGATACGCGGGACAAGGCTCTGAGCGGCGTGCTGAAGCACTATCAGAAGCAGCAGCGGCTGGAGGCGGAAATCAAGCTGGAGTCGCAGCAGTACGCCGCGAATATCAAGCGGACCAATTACAAGTTTCAGGCGACGCAGGGGCCGGTGGTGAAAGTGCAGGTGGAGGGCGTGGGGCTCAGCGAGGAGCGGGTCAAGCGGCTGATTCCCATCTTCGAAGAAGGCACGGTCGATGAAGACCTGTTGAACGAGGGCAACAGGCGGCTGCGCGACTACTACCAGAGCCTGGGGTACTTCGATGTGAAGGTGGAGCACCGGCAGCAGGAGAACGGGTCGGCGCAGTTGCTGATTCAATACACGGTGGACCTGGGACAGCGGCGGAGAGTGGAGCGGGTTACGGTCGAAGGAAACCGCTATTTCGACTCGGCCACGCTGCAGGATTTGCTGAACGTTCATGCGGCGGGAGGGCTGGACCGCCATGGCGTCTATAGCCAGGCGCTGGTGACCTCGGACGTTGGCGCGCTGGAAGCGGTTTACCAGAACAACGGTTTTTCAAAGGTGAAGGTAACGGCGGAGACGAACACTCCGCAGACGGTGCGAGCGGATGTGCCGAAGCCCGTCAGCAACGGCCCTCACGGCAAGCCGGTTCCGCTGACGGTGGTGTATCGCATCGCCGAGGGCGAACAGCAGCGGGTGGGTTCGGTGGTGCTGGACGGCGCGGCGCATGTGGAGCCGAAGGTGCTGACGGCGGAGATGAGCACGGTGGCCGGGCAGTTGCTCTCTCCGCAGAACCTGGCTGGAGACCGCGACACTTTGACCACGGAGTATATGAGCCGGGGATTCGACCAGGTGCGGGTGGACGTGACGGAACAGAACGATCCCCAAGACGCCAACAAGGTGGACGTGGTGTTTCATATCCACGAGGGGCAGCAGATTTTTGTGCGGAGAGTGCTGGTAACCGGACTGCACTATACACGGCCGGATACGATTGCCAAGGCGATCACGCTGCATCCGGGCGATCCTCTGAACCAGTCGGCGCTGCTCGACATGCAGCGAAATATGTACGAGTTCGCCCTGTTCAACGAGGTCAATACGGCGGTGCAGAATCCAAGCGGAGGAGAGACGGAAAAGAACATTCTGCTGCAGACCATCGAGGCGCGGCGCTGGGTGCTGACGTATGGCGCGGGGTTCGAGGCGCAGACGGGAACTCCGCAGAACAATTGCCGCGGCTATAACGCCAACGGCGTTGCCTGCAATC
The DNA here is from genome assembly GCA_015654835.1 of Terriglobales bacterium. Lineage (GTDB taxonomy): Bacteria > Acidobacteriota > Terriglobia > Terriglobales > Acidobacteriaceae > Telmatobacter. The sequence continues at coordinate 4,500 of JAATGG010000236.1, read as the reverse complement.
CCAACGGCAAGACGGCGGTGAGCCCGCGCGGACTGTTGAGCATCACCCGCAACAACCTGTTTGGGCGGGAGCAATCGGCATCGGTGCAGGGCACGTATGGCTTGCTTGAGCAGCAGGTGAACCTGGTTTACCAGAACCCGCATTTTCGGGGAGGCCACAATTTCGGGCTGACGTTTACCGGCGGCTACGCCAACAGCCAGGATGTGACGACGTATGTGGCGTCGAGACTGCAGGGGGGCATCCGGTGGACGCAGAACTTTGCGGCACCGGGATCGACGCTTTCCCGCGCGAACACGTTCATTTACGAGTACAACTTTCGCCGGGTGAAGGTGGCGGCCACGAGCCTGCAGGTTTATCCGGACGAGATTTCGGAACTGGCGGCGGCGGTGCGGGTGGCGGGGCCGGGGTTTACGTGGATCCGCGACACGCGCGACGCGCCGATGGATGCGCATCAGGGCACATACACGAGCTTTCAGGAATTTTTATCGGCGGTACCTTTCGGGGCAGAGGCTTCATTCAACCGCATCGATTCGTCGAATTCGAGCTTCTATACATTCGACAAGCAGAAGTTTGTGCTGGCACGGAACACGCGGTACGCGCAGATTCGGGCCTTCGGTCCGGCTGAGGGCGAGATGATTCCGCTGCCGGAACGGCTCTATGCGGGCGGTCCGACGTCGCTGCGAGGGTTCCCGATCAATGCGGCGGGTCCGCGCGATCCGGAGACGGGGTTCCCGATTGGGGGCGCGGGCACACTGGCCAACAGCACGGAACTGCGGATGCCGCCGCCGACGCTGCCTTGGCTGGGCAACACGGTGAGTTTCGTGCTGTTTCACGATATGGGCAACGTGTTTACCAACGCCGGGGATGCATGGGTGAGCGCGCTGCGCCTTCACCAGCCGGACCGCGACGTGTGCAAGGTGCCAACGCCCGCCGATACGACGACCAACCCGCCGACGCCGCCGGTGCCGAGCGGGCCGCATACGTCCACGGGCGTTCAGGGGCAATGCAGCTTCAACTACTTTTCGCACGCGCCCGGCCTGGGGGTGCGGTACCATACGCCGGTTGGGCCGGTCCGGCTGGATTTCAGCTACAACCTGAATCCGCCGATTTACCCGGTCAATGTGGACTATGCGCACCCGCAGAACACGGAGCATGTGGGCGAGGCTGGGCATTTCAACTTCTTTTTCAGCCTGGGGCAGACGTTTTGACGCGCCGTTGGGAATCTTTCCGGAAGAGCCGGGTCCGGAAGAACCGGGTGGAGGCGGAGATACGCCTGCCGCGGGCGTGCCTGTTGCGCGTTTGCCTGGTTGTTGCGATGGCCGGACTGACTGCCGGGCTTGGGCTGCCTGCTGCGCTTGGGGCGCAGGAGATGCAGCCAGCCTCATCGGGCGTGGTACTGGATCGCGTGGTGGCTGTAGTAAACAACCGCGCCATTCTGGCCAGCGAGGTGGAGGACGAGATACGGCTGTCGGTGCTGGAACCGGGGCGGCCCGAGAGCACGGTGCTGACACCGCAGCGGGCGCTGGGACAGTTGATCAGCCGGGTGCTGATCGAGCAGCAGATTCGGCAGGAGGATGAACGGGCAGCGGGTCCGCCGCAAAGCGAAGTGGACGCCCGGCTTGCGGAACTGCGCAAGGAACTGCCGGCGTGCGTGCGCCAGAACTGCGCGTCGGATGCTGGGTGGCAGACCTTTTTGGCCGGTCACCGATTGACGCCGCAGCGGGTGGAAGCCTATTTGCGATACCGGCTGGAGATTCTGCGGTTCATCGAACTGCGGTTCCGGCAGGGGATTCGCATTTCACAGCAGGAGATCGATACGTATTACCGCGATATTCTGTTGCCGCAGTATGCGGCGGGCGAGAAGCCGCCGGCGCTGGACGCGGTCGCTCCGCGCATCGAAGAGATTTTGCTGCAACAGCAGGTGAATGCCATGTTCGACGATTGGTTGAACAGCCTGCGCAAACAGGGACAAGTGGAAGTGGTGGACCCGGCCTTCGAATCGGCGGAGACGCAGAGCGGCGGAGGGGTAGCTAACCCATGAGCGAATCCAAGGACGAGTCAAGAATCGAGCCAGAGATTCCATCGAACGGAGAGACGACCGAAGCCGGCGCACAGCCGGAGCCCGGCGTTGCGGCGGATGGGCCGGGCGTGAAGAAGCGCCGCCGGCGCGGATTGTGGTGCGTAGGGATTGCGGCCTGCCTGTTGATCGCGGTAGTGGTCGGCGGGTATTTGTGGGCGAGTTCGCCGGGATTCGAGAACCTGGTCCGCGCACGGATGATTGCGGCCCTGGAACGCTCGACGGGCGGCAGGGTCGAGATCGGCGCTTTTCACTGGCGTTTGCTGCGGCTTGAAGCGGAGGCGGACGGGCTGGTGATTCACGGCTCGGAAGCCGCAGGGGAAGCGCCGTATGCGCGCGTCGAGCGGCTGCGGGTGGCGCTGAGCGTGCTGGGGTTGTGGAATCCGCATATTCGATTGCGGGACCTGGAAGTGACGAGGCCGGCTTTGCACCTGATCGTCTATCCAGATGGGGGGACGAACCAGCCCAAACCACGCAGGCCCAAGAAAGCCGGCAAGCCGGCGCTGGACACGCTCTTCGACCTGAAAGCAGGGCGCATCGCGGTGGAGCAGGGCGTATTGCACTATGAGGACCGGGCCGCGGACTTCGATGCCCAGGGCCGGTTTGTGCTGCTGGACTTTGCGGCTCGCGATGTGGCGCTACGGATGATGTATCTGCCGGCGGCCGGGGGCAATCCTGAGAGCTATCGGATCGAGGCCGGAGCCAGCGACCTGAACATCTTCAGGGGCAGCACGCCGAAGACGACGGAGGCGGCCAAGGGCCGCTTCGAGGCTACGGTCGATTTGTTGCGCACGGCGGCCTATCTGCGCTCGCTGCGGATGACGGCCGACGATCACACGCTGGAGGTGACCGGATCGCTGACGAATTTTGCGCATCCCCGCTGGCAGGCGAAAGCCACCGGCGAGCTGGATATGCGGCTGCTGGAGCCGGTGACCGGGTATACCAATTCCCCGGAGGGGGTAGCGCACCTGGAACTGACGGGAGCGGGGCAGGCCGGGGTATTTCGCGCGGACGGCACGGTGCATGTAGACGGCGGATCGTACATCGGGACAGGCGTGACGGCGCGCGGCGTGCAACTGGATGCGCGGGTCCATGCCGATCCGGAAGAGCTGCGGATTACTTCGGTGGTGGCGCGGCTACGCCAGGGCGGGCAACTGGAGGGCGCGGTGACGCTGGATCACTGGCTGCCTCCGCTGCCGGGAGCGGATGTGCTGCAACCGGCGGTTGCGGAGAATCCTCAAGCGACCGGGCATCGGCTGTTTTCGCGGCGGCATGGGGGACGTAGCGGGCAGACTCCGGCACCGGCTGCGCCGCAAACCATGCAATTTGCGCCGGGGACCCCGCAGGCCGAGGCCGCGGCCATTGCGGCGCGGCTTCGGCCGCTGGTGATTCCGGTAAACGGCAAAGTCACGGCGGTGCTGAAGGGCGTCTCGGTGGACACAGTTCTGGATATCGTGGGCGAGGCACCGTATCAGCGGCTGGGCTTGAATGCACGGCTGAACGGGCCGGCTACGGCGGTGTGGACCCATGGCGATGCGCGGACCTTGTCCATTGGCGCGACATTGAACGTGAACCATGAGGGGCAGGCTGTGCCCGGCGAGGTGCCCACGACCGGCATGATCGACGGAACCTATACGCAGCGGGACGGGTCGGTGGATTTGCGCAAGCTGGAGGTTCATCTGCCGGAGAGCGAACTGGAGGCGCATGGAAGGGTGGGGGCGTATCCGCTGACCAGCGCGTCGGAGATCGCGGTCGATTTCCATTCGCGGAATCTGGCCGAGTTCGACACCATATTGCGCCGCCTGGGCTTCAGCCGCAATGGCAAGACGGGTGTTGCCGCGCTGCCGGTGGTGTTGAACGGGCAGATGGATTTTCTGCATGGAACATGGGCCGGGTCGCTGGCCGATCCGCACATTGCAGGAACGCTGCGGGCGACACAACTGGCATTCGAGATGCCGGTCAGGGCGGCAGGCAAGCCGGGCGCGGCGCCACAGACTCAGTTGTTGCAGTGGGATTCGATTGAGGCTTCAGGCAGCTATTCGGGGACGCGGGTTTCGGTCGATCACGGGTCACTGAAGCGGGGGACGGCGGAGATTGCGGTGAACGGCACGATGGATGCCGCTCCCGTTAGCGGTTCGAAGAGGCCGGCGCTCTCGTTCAACAGCAATTCGGCGGTTCATGCGCAACTGCGGGCGAGCAAGGTGGGGATGGATCAGGTGTTGTCGCTGGCCGGTGAAAAGCTGCCGGTGACGGGCGCCGTGGACGCGGAGCTTGCAGTGGACGGGCCGGTGCATGGGCTGGGCGGGACGGGCTGGGTGGAACTGAACGGCGGCACCGTGTACGGCGAGCCGGTGACGCGCATCCGGGCGCAGGGCACCATGGCCAACCAGGTGATCAAGTTAGCCTCGGGGACGCTGACGGAG